>NZ_CP104972.1:0-330156 GCF_025452195.1 Phyllobacterium zundukense
ATTACCTTTGCTTGTCCGGCTATGGCATCGATGATTTCGGGCAGTGCGTCGAGTGTACCTCGGCCATGGTCGAGCTGACGGCCACCATGGTTCGAAACATAAATCCAATCTACGCCATGATTGACAGCGATACGAGCATCCTCAGCCGTGGCAATACCTTTGAGCACGAGCGGAATGTCGTAGGTGTCCTTGATCAGCTTGACGGTCTGCCAATCCAGGCCAGCCTGATGGGCCTGACCCGGCCACTTTCCCAATCCAGCCGTCCGATAGCGATTGGCAATGTCTCGATCGCGGCGAGCGAGAACCGCGCTATCGACGGTCAGACAGATCGCGGCACAGCCGCACGCAAGCGCACGACCAATATATTCATGCACAAAGGCATCGTCGCCTCTGACGTAGAGCTGCGCCATCCGTAGCGCTGAAGGGGCAGCCTCGGCGACAGTCTCAAGCGGTGTGCAGCCCGAGCTAAGCATGTGGCCAATGTCGAAAGCTTGAGCCGCTGATGCAGCAGTTGCCCCTCCACCAGGGCCGAATAGGTTCAACGGGCCCGTAGGTGCGAGAAATACCGGCAGTCGCAGCGTACCGCCGAAGTGCTCGACGGAAAGGTCTACGGTGCTGACATTGCGTAACACACGCGGTTTGAAAGCAATGGAAATCGATGGCTAGACGGTTGCGCTTGAGCGTTGTCTCCGTTTCCGCGCCACCTGTGAGGCTGTCCCATTTTTCTTTCGGCAGAACCTGGTGAGCTTTTCCAACGATCTCGTGCAAGCTCTCAAATTCGCTGGATGGGGCAGCAGCACTTACAACTTCGTTTCTTGCACCCATTACGCCTCCTCGGTGGCTGGTTTCGCCATTATCCCCCGATTAAGAACGACAGTTCTGCGACTGACATTTGCAACGTCGCAGAGGTGAGGCGGCCGCACCGATTATTTCATGGCACGATTATGAAAGAATGTCATTTCGGTGAAAGCGCGACCGGGCCTCTCGTCGCGATAATCTCCAACCCTCTTGATCTGATCAAACTTAATCTGGAACTATGAACGATTTGAGCGGTGCGTCGGACCAGACCTGAATCTCGATATATTTTTCAAACGGCCTGTTTTGATAGCCATCATAATTAGCATTGTCTTGATCACTGGGAAGGCCATATTCTGAAATAACAGAGCTAAGGTCGTTCAGGCTGAAAACCCTCTCATGATAGGGCCTTGCATCGTAAGGCAAACCGAATTGCGGACCAAAAGCCATTGCGGTAAAACTGTCTGGGAAAGTTGCGCTGGTGATGTGCGCAGGAAGATTGGCCAGATCAACACGAACCTCACACATGTCGGGACTAAGACCCTTGAACCAATCCGATTGTCCGAGAACAAGATAGTGAGGAGCTAGCCGCTCCGGTCGGCCCCCAGCATCAACGAACAGTTGACGCATCTTGTGTTCTGTAAGTCTCCGAAGTTCCATGTACCTGCGACCAAAAACCCGTTTTGAGCGAGGCACGTCGTCGCCTTGTCGGTTCAGACTCGCGAGAACAGTGGGGAGTTCATGGTTTGGAATATCGGAAAGATTGAGGAAGGGGCGAGCGGATGCACGATAGTAGTGTGTTGCGAAATCTGGAGTAGCAAAAGAGGCGGTCATGTGGCACCCAAATTAGAGAGAGCCCAGGCGAGCGGCGTTGACATAAACCACGCTCCCCGGTGGTTTCCACCGTTGCCTCGCCAGTCACGCAGCTTTTTTATATGCCGCAATGCCCATTCTTATGCAAGGCGTCTGGAATTCTGCGGTCAGCAAGCGGACAAGGGTAATTTACCTAGGCAACCGACAATTCTTGTCACTGACCAACGTATTTTTACCTTTGGTCAAAAGCTTACCTTTTTGCCAAGGTAAATTTGGCGCTGGAAGCTCCGGTTCGGGCGCTTGAGCCTCTCAATCAAGTGGTCCGTCGTCGTCAGGAAGGCTGTGCTCGGCCCAATCCTTCTTCGGGATGCGCTCACCCATCAGGAATTCAAAACCTGCGACCTTCTTGTGGTCAGGTGTGAGTTCGCATTTGAAGCGGAGCCTGTACCATTCCCTTTTGCTGTGCAGCGCGGCCCCTTCCGCCGAAAACGCATTTGCTGTCATGTTCGGGTCTGCCATCGCATAGGCGATGACACGATCCGGCTGAAAGTCTTTGCTCCACGCGCTGATCTGCGCCATGGCCTCCAGGTTGCAGAGCTGCTCAATCTGATCGCCGGGTGCGAGTGCCGCCAGCTCCTTTCTGGCCTTCCGACTCCGGGGATCGGCAAGCACCTTTTCGGACAACATACGTGATGGCTTCACCATCGTCGGCGTTTGGTCATGGGGCTGAGGCTCCTGCGGTACTATGGGCGTAGCCGCTTTCTCCTCCGGCTTGTCCGGCACGGCCTCTCTCTTCTCGGGAAGGGGGAGCTGTGACGGCAGTTCCTGCTTTTGCTCAGTAATTGGAGGCGGCGGTAGCGTGACGATTTCCACCACAACGCCTTCTTCCCGCGGAGCAGATATTTGCGGTGGAACGAACAAGAGCAATACGAAGACGCATAGAAAGATGTGAAGCAATGCAGACGCAACAATGCTCCATCCATTGAACCAATCTTCCGTCCGCGCCAATCCTTTCATATCAAATCGTCAGGGCGCAGCAGCGGCAAGCCGCTGCAACAGACTGATGAAATGGCTGGTCCGCACACCCTTGGCGTTTTGCGTAGAATCTACGATCTGCACGACGACCAGACGCTTTGACGGCACGATGGCAATGGCCTGACCGCCGTAACCGGACGCGAGCGCAGCGCCTCGACCGAAAACATCAGGATTGAGTGTCCACCAGAGATAGCCATACCCCATACTTCCCCGATCGGTGTGAGAATAAGCAGTCGTCGACTCCTTCACCCATGCAGCGGGAATGACCTGCTTGCCGTCCCATCGGCCGCCATCAAGAAAAAGCTGGCCGAAGCGGGCAGCATCGCTGGCACTGAGATTGAACGGATAAGCGGTATGCACCGACTGGCGTTCGGCCACATATCGGCCGTCACGAGCCGAGAAATCCTCCATACCGATCGGCGCGGCAATGCGTTGTGCGAAGCTCTGGAAAATGTCCTCCCCGGTCTGCTGCCTGTAGATCGTCCCGAGCGCATTGAAGTCCCAGTTGTTGTAGAACCAGAACGAGCCGGGAGAATGGCTTCCGCGCTCGGGCCTGTTGCGCCGCATATCGCCAGTTTCATGGGCGGCGGGATGGTAGATGCCGGATCGCGCCATGTATCACGCTGCAGTTAACCATGATAATGCCGACTTAATGATTTCAATGAGTTAGCTTTGCACTTAATTTGAGAGCGTGCAGTTTATTTGAGAATTCAGCGAAAAACACTGCAGTTAATTTGATAAGCGATCCCAACAGCGTCGGCTCTTGTCGTGCCGGCGGATGCTGGCATTCAGGCATTACGTTCGTCAGAAAATTCTATCAATTTCATGTAGATAGCCTCACGAAAGGGCTGGCAACTGAATTCCCAGTATTGCAGTTAACTTGAGAATCCTTGCGACTTCATTCTCACATTAAATGCAGCAGTTGAGCGTGAACGGCCGCATTCTTACGGTTAACTGCAGTGCGACATGGGGCACGTGGACTGCGACGAACGCCTCGATGAAGCGAACCGGATTATCATCTGGACCAACATAATCCTCAACCGCTTCCGGTAGAAGCAGCATTTGGGAGCGATCAATTCCTGATAAATGTGCCATGGTAAATTTTACCATGGCAACCTACGAGGGGGATCCCGGACTGAGTTCTGCTACGGAAATCCCAACAATTACAGCCTCGACCGATAGTTATCTTGCACCTCAATACAAAATGCAGCATAGAAACTCTGAGCTTAATTTGGATTTAAGAATGTTCACCCTTTGCCACACGATACGAATGCGTAGGCCCGACCAGCAGGAGATTTGCCGGAGGGGTTGAGCGTGTGTTTTTGCCACGCATGTGAGCGTCGGACCCAAGCCCTCCCAATGCTGCGGAGGGCTTTTTTTGTGGCCATCGGTTCCGGCGCTTTACTCATAATGACCCAGGAGGGCATCATGGCGAAAGCACTTATTACTAGCGCGCTTCCTTATATCAACGGCATCAAACATCTCGGCAACCTCGCTGGCTCTTTGCTACCAGCAGATATTCATGCTCGATACCGTCGTCAAATCGGCGATGAGACACTGTTCATCTGCGCGACCGACGAGCATGGCACCCCCGCGGAATTAGCCGCCGCCGAGGCAGGTATCGACATATCGGATTATTGCCGTGAGCAACATGAACTCCAGGCCGATATTTACCGTCGCTTGAATTTGTCTTTCGATCATTTTGGTCGATCCTCATCTGCGCAAAATCACGCGCTGACACAGCATTTTTTCCAATGCCTCGACGAGCACGGCTTCATCGAGGAACGCACGCTTGAGCAGGTGTACTCACCTGTCGATGGCCGATTTTTGCCGGACCGATATATTGTTGGGACGTGTCCGCATTGCGGTTTTAATCGTGCCAGAGGTGACCAATGTGAGAGGTGTACCCGCCCTCTTGATCCTCTCGACCTCATCGAGCCGCAATCGGCTCTGTCGGGAAGCACTGCCTTGGAGGTTCGTCCAACCCGGCATCTGTTCTTGCGACAATCCGCGCTGGTGAAGGATCTGGAAGCATGGATCGATAGCCGGAAAGGATGGCCACGGCTCGTCACCACAATCGCTCGCAAGTGGCTGGACGAAGGCATTCAGGACCGCTGCATCACGCGTGATCTCTCGTGGGGCGTACCGGTACCCAAAATAGGCTATGAAGGAAAAGTATTTTACGTCTGGTTCGATGCTCCCATTGCCTACATTGCTGCAACCCAGGAATGGGCGGATATCGCGCCCCAGTCCCGCGACTGGCGATACTGGTGGTGGGATCCGGTCGACGTTGATTACATCCAGTTTCTCGGCAAGGACAATGTGCCGTTTCATGCGGTCAGCTTTCCCTGCACATTGATCGGATCGGGTGAGCCGTGGAAAACCGTCGATGTCATAAAAGGGGTTAACTGGCTGACATATGAGGGTGGCAAGTTCTCGACGAGCCAAAGACGCGGCGTGTTCCTGGATCAAGCACTTGATCTGTTGCCAGCCGACTATTGGCGTTGGTGGCTTGCGTCCAACGCACCTGAAAACGGCGATACCGACTTTAGCTTCGAGCGGTTCGCGGCTGACGTGAACAATGATCTTGCCGATATCTTTGGCAATTTGGTCAATCGAACCCTGACGTTCCTTGCAACTCGATATGATGGCGTGATTCCACATCAAGGTAACGCTGCCGAACCGGAAGAGCGCTTGAATGCAGAGCTCGATCATCGGCTGGATGCTTTGCAAAGTCATCATAAGGCACTGGCGTTCCGCAAAGCAGCGGATGAAGTGCGATCAATATGGCGACTGGCAAATGGCTACCTTGCGGCGCAAGCGCCGTGGTCAGTCATCGGCAAAGATGCGGATCGAGCCGCAGTCATTGTCCGGACTGGCGTTAATCTTGTTGCTATCGCGGCCACTGTGGCAGCGCCTTTCATTCCAGAAACCGTCGACCGGGTGTTGGAAGCTCTAGGGAACGGCGATCGTTCGTGGCCTCCATCACTAACGACACTGAAAGGAGGCCAATCGGTGAAGGTCCCGTACCTACTGTTTGCCAAGTTGACGCCTGAATGGGTGAGTGAACGACAACAACAATTTGGAGGCAATTGACGCGCTGACCGGGTTTTCGCACAGTCTGCGGAAGTTTCGCGACAGCTTGACGAATCGATGTTCACCCGACAATCTTCCTTTGGCGTGGCCTGCGCCCAACCTCCCAAGACCTTCCCCAGCATGGTCTTAAACGGAGGCAAAGGGACTTCTGTCTCGGGCCGCTGTCTTGGTCCGATCGTTTCGGGCGGGTTGCTGGGGAGCTTGCGTCCGGAACGTGAAAGGCCTGACAATGACGCAAAACGGAAATCTCAAACGCCGTGTACGTGCTCGCGCCGCCAAAACCGGCGAGTCTTACACCGCAGCTCTTCAACATATTCGCCAGCCATCACCAGAGGACCTCGCTATCCGTTCAGTGCGGATAGTGGTAGCGCAAACGTCGCTGTTCAACGATCCTCGCGACCATTCGGCGCTTCATGCCAGTGGGGTTGAAATGCGCCGGTTGATGCGTGAGGCCCATAAAGCCGGGGCTCGCATCATACATCTTCCGGAAGGAACGACCTGCGCTCCCAACAAGCGTATTATGTCCGGAAATGGTCCCGGAGAAATCGGCCCCTCCGATTGGACGCGCTGCGAGTGGGGCACTTTGCGCGAGGAGCTGGAAGCGGTCAGGCGACTTGCGAGTGAACTCAAGATCTGGACGGTGCTCGGCTCTGTTCATCAGCTCACCTCGCCGCATCGACCGCATAACAGCCTTTACGTGATATCTGATCGTGGGGAACTGGTGACGCGCTACGACGAGCGCCTGCTATCAAACACAAAGATCTCGTTCATGTACTCTCCGGGGAAAGTTCCGGTAACGTTTGAGGTGGACGGTCTTCGTTTCGGCTGCGCGCTAGGCATGGAGTTGCACTATCCAGAAATATTCACCGAATACGAGCGGCTTGATGTGGATTGCGTCCTGTTCTCTACCACAGGCGAGACGCCCTCCTCTGCACCCGCATTCGCAGCGGAGGCTCTGGGACATGCTGCAAGCAATACTTATTGGATCAGCTATTCAGCCCATGCACCACAGAGCGCTTCGGCTCCTTCAGGGATAGCTGCACCCGATGGTCAATGGGCATCGCGATGCCCCGCCAATGGCGAACCTGCGATTGCTGTTGCCGACATCCGAACTGATCCGGAGCATCCTGCAAGACCGTGGCGGCGAAAAGCTCGTGCCGATCTTTACACGCCCCATCAGATAGACGGTGATCCCAGGAGTGACGGCCGAAACCTATTCTGAAGAGACCACTGGTCAGGGACCCCAGCAGCTCACGGCAGAGGCAATTGCATGAAAGTAGATAAGACGCCGGAGCTGCTGTTGCTGCATGCACTGCCATTGGATGGGACCATGTGGGCCAATCAGATGGGGCTTTTGCCGGATGCGACGTATGCGCCTACGCTTTACCCGTTTGGGGATTGTATCGAAGATTGGGCTGCCAAAGCTCTGGCGCTGGCGAAAGGCAACCGTCTAATCGTCGTCGGCAGTTCCGTTGGAGGGTCGTGCGCATTGGAAATTGCCGCTCTGGCGCCTGATCGCGTCGCCGCGCTGGTTCTTATAGGAACCAAGGCGAACCGGCGTCCTGATCCGGACTTTCTTGCTTCGGCCCTGGAAACAATTCGTGAAAAGGGCTTGGCGTCCGCCTGGCATGAAATGTGGGAGCCCCTGTTTTCGGACAAAACTCTGCCTCGCACGGTCAGCGAGGCAAAACATATAGCGCTGCGTCAATCACCCGAAGACGTGTCGCGTGGTGTTGCGGTTTTCCATACGCGGCCTAGTCGGGAAGAAGTCCTTTCGACCTTTCCCGGCCGCGTGATCGTTGTTACCGGATCGGAGGACATCGCTCCAGGTCTCGAAATAAGCAAAAAGCAAGCTAAGTTGGCACAACAGGGCAGCCTGCACGTCATCATTGAGTGTGGACATTACGTGCCCATGGAGCGACCAGAAGCATTGAACGCTATCCTTAGAGAAGTGATTGCCGCTCATGCCTAGGGCTGCCATGGGAGTTTTGCGAAAGATTGCGGTTGGGGCATGACATCAGCAGGCTCCATGCTCGCGGAGGCGTTGACATGTTACCCACCGATCAAAGCAGCACTGGACGACGGCGATCCATAGAGGTTGTCGATTACGATCCAAGCTGGCCGCGACAGTTCGAGGAAATTCGAGCTGAGGTTTCTTCTCGACTTTCTGGGCTAGTTGTCGAAATCCATCACATCGGTAGCACGGCGATACCAGGCCTTTGTGCCAAGCCAAAGATTGATGTCGATATCGTGCTTTGCTCCTCCTTGGATATCCCTGAAGGCATCGCCAGGTTGCAGGCAAGCGGGACCTACACTTTCCATGGCGACCGTTACAACGACGACATGTGGGTTTTCACGAGGGGCGGTGGATCGCCCGGCCAGCGCCTCTACCTTTGCGCGCCCGGACATCAGACTCACCTGCACCGCATCCTGTTTAGAGACATCTTCGCCGCCACCCCGAGGCTGCCACTATGGAGTCCTGAAGCGACGGCTAGCTCTCGAAGCAATCGATGACTGGGACTATTATACGGGTAGCAAAGGGCCTTTCGTGGCCGAGATCGTGCAGCGGGCGATGGAAGAGCGCGGAACTCCTGAGCTTTGACTCGTTCCAGGGTCCGCGTATCATCTCGTGCAGGAACTCGGATTTTCCACGAGAGGTGACGATGACTGTTGATAGGATTGATGGGGAGGTCTTTCGGCGCCTCGAACAGGATTTGCATCGTTCCGAGGTTCGGTCTTCGCGCGCCGCAGTGAGTGCGCTTTTGACAGACGATTTTATGGAGTTCGGCAGCTCTGGTAAAGTTTACAATAAGGCCGCAATTATTGATGCGCTGGTTCAGGAAGCCCCCTCCGATCCCGCCGCCTTGCCTGAGATTTATGATTTCACTGTCAAGTCGATCACGGCTGAGGCGGTCTTGGTTTTATACCGAAGCGTACGCCGCTCCGATGGAGTGACGCCTGAAAGGCAGACCCTCCGGAGTTCAATCTGGAAGCTTGTCGACGGCCGTTGGCAGATGTTTTTCCACCAAGGGACGATCGTCCCGTAGCGTTAAATGACCATGGCGATTATCATGCAAGGAAGAAACCTTCAGCTTCGGACGCTTCTACCAATGACGTTACTTCGCAGGTTTTGGAGACTTTTGCATTCGATGACGGTAGCATGCCGTTCAATCAGGGCCATGTAAACTGGACTGCATCCATGCACGATGAAATCATTGCCTGGCGTCGTGATCTGCATGCCAACCCGGAGCTTGGTTACGAGCTTCCTCGCACCGCATCCTTCGTAGCCGACAAGCTGCGCGCCTTTGGCTGCGACCAAGTTACCGAGGGAGTTGGCAGGAGCGGCGTTGTTGGTGTTGTGCATGGGCGGATCCAGGCTTCCGACAGGGTGATCGGTTTGCGCGCCGATATGGATGCACTTCCCATTCACGAAGCAACCGGACTTTCCTACGCCTCGAAGACTGAGGGCCGGATGCATGCTTGCGGACACGACGGGCACACGGCGATGCTGCTGGGTGCCGCAAAAGCCCTGGCAGAAGTACGCAACTTCGATGGCACCGCCGTTCTGGTCTTCCAGCCGGCGGAGGAAGGACAGGCGGGTGCAAAGGCAATGTGTGACGACGGATTGATGACGCGCTGGGGGATCGAGAGGGTGTTCGCCCTTCACAACGAACCCGGCCTGGACATTGGCCGTTTCGCCACCCGCACCGGCCCGTTCGGCGCTGCTGTGGCAAGCTTCAAGATAACGGTAGATGGCAAGAGCGCCCATGCTGCCAGCCCTCAGGCCGGCGTTGACGCGCTGCTTCCCGCCGCCAACATCCTTATTGCTCTGCAAACCATCATCGCGCGCAACGTCCACCCCCTTAAAAGCGGAGTGATCTCCTTCGGATCGTTTCAAGGTGGAAAGCCGGGAGGCACGTTTGTCGGATCAAGCGAGCTGCGCGGCTTAGCCCGCTGGTTTGAGCCGAAGGTGCGGGATACCATGCATCGCCGTATCCTCGATATTTCGGAGGGAATTGCATCGTCTTATGGGGCCGCTGCGACAGTCGTATTCAGAAACCTGTATCCCGCCGTCGTCAATCATCCGGCCGAAACAGCGTTGGCTGTGGAGGTTGCCCGTACCGTCATGGGAGAGGATGCCGTGGATCCCGACCACTCGCAGCTCATGGGCTCCGAGGACTTCGCTTTCATGCTAGAACAACGGCCCGGTAATATTGCGCTCCTTGGCAACGGAAGCACGGCGGGGCTGCACGACCCTAGCTACGATTTCAACGATACCGCGATTCCTTACGGTATCGGCTACTGGACGCGTTTGGTCGAAACAGCAATGCCGTTGCAGAAATCCTGATTTTTGATGTTGGAAACTCATGGCTATTGAATTTCGACGAGCTATTGCGACTGATTTGCCACAAATCGGCCGAGTAGTCGTTGACGCATGGCGTTCGACATTTGCCGGCCTTCTCCCCGCTGCTTTCCTCGACAGTATGTCATGCCCTCAAAGACGGAACGTCATCGTCGGACTTTCGCTCGTACGGAGGTAAATTATCACGTGGCGATAGCCGGAGGCGGCAATGTCGTCGGATTCGCGAGTGGAGGGCCTACCCGCCAAGTCGATTTCCCGCAGGAAAACGAGGTCTACGCAATTTACATTCTTGAAGCCTATCAGGGTCGGAAAATCGGTGTCACCCTTTTTCGAAGAGTTATTGGTGACCTTGAGGAATCTGGCCGAAAGGGATTGATTCTTCTCGCCTTAGCTAACAATCCCAATCGCGGGTTCTATGAAAATCTGGGCGGTAGGCAGGTCATTGCAAAGCCTCTGGCCCTCGGTTCAGCCATGGCGGATCAATGCGCCTACCTTTGGGATGACATAACCGGGCTGTCGCGCAATTCCTGACTTTCGCACGCTACAAAAGTCAGCGTATCATCTGATGAGAAATCGGAAATTTGCAGGTGGGAGGAAGGCTTTTGAGTATCGCCAGTGAGATCGATCCTCTGTTTTCCACTTGGGACAAGCGGGGGTCTCCGGGGCTGGCAATCGCCATCATGAAAAATGGTGAGATTATCTATAAGCGTGGATATGGTACGGCAAACCTCGATCACGATGTGACCATCGTGCCGTCGTCCGTTTTTCACGCCGCGTCCGTCTCAAAGCAATTTACGGCAATGGCCGTTTGTTTGTTGGAGGCGGAAGGCAAATTAAACCTGAATGACGACGTTCGCGATTATGTTGAGAAATTACCGGATTTTGGGACGCCGATTAATCTACGACATCTGCTGCACCATACCAGTGGCATGCGAGATTACTGGGACTTATTGTCACTTGCCGGATGGCGCTATTCGAAGGACTTGATCACCGATCACGACATTTTATCAATCCTCTCCCGGCAAAAGCACCTGAATTTCGAACCGGGCTCGGAGCATCTCTATTGCAATACAGGTTATATGCTGCTTGCTCAGGTGGTGGCTCAAGTTGCGGGGGAGTCTTTCAGAGCGTTCACATCCAAGCGAATTTTCGATCCGCTTGGCATGTCTCGGTCTTTTTTTCGTGACCAGCATGGTGAGGTCATTCCGGATGCAGCTTATGGCTATCATCCCCGTGGTGATACTTTCGAGGCAGCCCCAACAAACTTCGAAACCGTAGGCGGAACTGGCTTGCAAACAACCGTTGAGGATTTGGCCCTTTGGGAAGCGAATTTCTATACGGGAAGAGTTGGAGGAAAGCTTGTTTTAAAGGAGATGCTTCGGCCAGGATGCCTCAACGATGGAACACCTATCGGATATGCCGGGGGCCTTGGCCTTGGCACGTATCGCGGCCTCGACATAATCGAACACAGCGGAGGAGACGCAGGCTATCGCTGCAACCTCCTGCGGTTTCCGACCGAACGTTTTTCAGTAGCTATCCTCGGCAATCTTTCCTCGATTGATCCGGCAGCGTTGGCTCGCAAGGTCGCCGACATCTGTCTGGAATCCGTGTTGGAAGAAAAAGTATCAAGCATCTCCTCACCGCCAGGCCTGCCTCTTACAAATCTCGGCGATATCGAAGCGTTGGCAGGTGTCTATGTGGACCCTCAAAAGGGCGACAAAATTTTGCACCTGCATGTTGATCAGGGAAAGTTGGTCGGAGGTGCACCGATAGCAGCGGAAGCCTTCGCATTGAAGCCCGTCGCTTCGGGTCGTTTCCGCTACGTTCTTTTTCCAAATACGGAAATCACATTCAGTAGCCGGGGGCACTTAATTCAAAAGACACATGATCGAGAACAGAACAGATTTGTAAGGGCTGAGCCTCACCCCTATTCGCCAACCGAGTTGGAGGAGTTCGTCGGCCTCTACGAAGCCGAGGAAAATGATTATCGTTACAGTGTCATTCTGCATGAAGGCGCATTGGCACTCACTGCATTAAAGATGGATGCCGCACCGCTGACTGCTATTTCGAAAGATTTCTTCTTTGTAGGTCGGTGGCGTCTCCGTTTCCTGCGAGATGATAGTGGGATGATAGCCGGTCTCAGTCTCAATATTGATCGGGTGCGCAATTTCCGCTTACAGAAATTGTCGCAAAATTCCTAAGACTTGTTCCGTCACAGGTCTTAGTCGCAAATGGCCGGTTTCGGACTTTTCTTAAAGTCAGGGGGGTAGCTTGTGAAGATTGAGGTTTTGACAGAGGCGACTCCAGCCGTGACGGAAGCGATCTCGCGACTGGTATCTCAACTATCAACAACGGCCACCGCACCGACGTTCGACAGTATCGCGAGAATTATAGAATCTCCTTGTCGCTTTGCCTTTAATTCCAAGATTTGTCGCGTTTTGCGTCGAAAACGCCATTCTTTGCCCTTAAATGCGAGATGATGACCCAGTTCGTTCGATGGTATTTGATGTCGAGGCATGGCGTCAGTTCTCAATCTGGCGACCGATCCGGTCGACGGTTACAAACAAGCGGTCGTCCTTTTGATAAGTCCGGAGCAAGGCGACTCTGGCGAAGTCATCTATACCAGTGGCAAACAACGCCGCTTTGAGCAGCGGACGCTTCTGGACCAATCCCCCCGGCCTGGTCCCCCTTCCCTATCCACAGCAGCCAGCCGCACGCCCCTGTGAACCCTGTCTCACTTTTACCGGCAAGAATCTCGATTTTAAAGGCAAAATATCATGTTTAATGGCAAAGCATCGCCATTGATTTTGTTGAGTAGGTCATCTCGCCTTTAAGGGCAAAGCGACAGCCGTCAAAAATGCGATCAAACTCCCTTGGAGCAACGGTCAAACCGAAGGGCAGATCAACCGCCTCAAGATGCTGAAGCGAGCAATGTACGGTCGCGCCGGCCCAGAACTGATGAGGGCAAGAATGCTGCCGCTGAATCACAGAAAGTGAGGATGAACCGTTTGAAGTGTAAATCGACAGCGTTCCTTGAACGTGTCCCGATGGCCCGGCAAGCAGAGATCGACGAGTATAATGGTGTCGTCCGGTTTCTTGCCTCGGATGCCTCTTCCTATATGACCGGATCCAACGTTGTCGTCGATGGTGGGTTTATCGCTTGGTAGACTTTGTCGCTCACCGTGCGCGCCGGACTGTATCGGTGCGAACGGCCAGCTAATCGGAACTGGGGTAGAGAGACCTTACTCCCTCTCGTTTGACACTCGAAAACGGTATCGAGAAATTGAGGTGTGCCTGAAGGGATCTCGAGGGCGGATCGCCAAACGCGCTGATGTGCCGGTACCGCAAGGGGCAACGATCCAGTTGGCCCGGCGAAACTACAACCACATTTTGGGACGTTTTCACTCCAATTTACTACCTCAAGGGGACGCGACGATCCAGTCGTCGGACCGCTCGCGCACCTATACGGCTTCGGGCCATTAAGCGGCCGATTCAGCCGCTGCGGCGGAACAATCCGTCACTGATTTCGCGCTTATGTAACAGTGCTTCCGCATTAGTGATCGATTGTTGCCAAAGCGACGGCATTCTTCGTTTCCAGAGAGCGCACGCTGTTATATGACAATTTGATGACGATTATGTAACGACCATCGTCGCCAACGGCGGGAGACAGCTATTGGCCGAGAGCGTCCGGCAGATCAAACTTGGAACGGATGGCATTGAGCGACCGAAAAAAGTGTCCGTCCTGTCGCGTGCGCTCACAGGTTCATTGCGCATCGCCGGCTATCTTATCGCGACGAGCGTGCTTTCAGCGATCCTGGTCTTCTGCATTGAAATCATCGCGCGCGGTTCCTTCGGGGATACAGTACTGTTCTTTGAGCAGACAAATCGCCCGGCATGGACCACCGTTGGCATCTATGCGTGCATCGCAATCGGTCTTGATGCGGTTTTGGGACGCTTGCACCAGGGGCTGCTGTTGATCGCGCCCCTTGCTTTGCTGTTTGCATGGATCGGTCGGCAGAAAGCGCTCTATCTTGGCGACCCGATTTATCCTTCTGATTTTCTTTATTCGCGCCAGCTCGTTGACCTGTTTCCCCTTCTTGCGCGCGAACGGCCTTGGACGGCCATGGGTATCGTCGTCGCTGCGGTCATTGTCCCGTTTCTGCTGGTCTTCCTCTGGCGTCTCTTGCGCCGCCGCGCACTGCCTCTGAACTTCAAAGCAAGGCTTTGGCGACTAGGGATAACCATCCCCTTGCTGGCGGTTTTTGTTTCGGCGATGGACCATTCCACTTTTTCCTGGACGAGGGACCGTCTGCTGGTGCTGCCCATCATGTGGGACCAGAAAGAGAACTATGCCTACAACGGCTTTACCATGGCCTTCGCTCTCAACGTTCCAATGGCCAATGTAACGGCCCCAGAAGGCTATTCCGCGCAAGCGATCGAGGCGATTGCGGCACCGTCATCTACCACTTTCACTACCTCGGCAAAGCCCGACATCATCATGGTGATGAGCGAATCGTTCTGGGACCCGACCCGGTTGCCCGGCGTGGATTTCAATCGGGATCCCATTCCTGCCGTCCGCGCCAATCAGACGGGCGCGATCTTTTCGCCGGAATTCGGCGGCATGACGGCCAATGTGGAATTCGAGGCGCTTACCGGCTTCTCCAATGCATTCCTGGCCTATGGCAGCATTCCATACCAGCAGTATGTGCGACAGCCATTGCCCTCCCTGGCGACATTCTTGAAGAGCGAGGGCTATTTGACCAAGGCGATCCATCCCTTTCGCCAATGGTTCTGGAATCGCCGCAACGTTTATGAAGCCTTCGGTTTCGACACCTTCATGTCCGAGGAAAATCTGCCAAAGCTTGCCGAGCGCGGTCCGCTTGTGTCCGATCAGGCCCTGACCGAAGAGATCATCAGGCAAGCCGACGAGATGCAACAACCGTTTTTCTTCTTCGCCGTCACCTTGCAAGGCCATGGTCCTTACGAACCGCACCGGTACAAGGATCCATCGATCGACGTGACGACACAAGCCGGCGAAGCCGCACGCGCGACAATTCGTATGTTTGCCGAAGGTGTATCGGATGCCGATGGCAGCCTCAGGTATTTGATGAATTGGGCCAACAAACGCGAGCGACCCACGGTCCTCGTTTTCTTCGGCGATCACCTGCCTCCGCTCGGACAGGCTTACGTAGCAACCGGCTATATGAGAAAGCGGGTCGCCGATCGACGGGCACCACTATCAGACATGCTGAAGCAGCATGAAACGCCTCTGGTCATCTGGTCGAACCGTACCGGAACGGATTTTGGCGTCGGCACCGTTAGCCCCGTGTTCCTTCCGTTGCATGTGCTCGAACTCGCCGGCATCACCCATCCCTTTTATACGGGTTTTCTCGGTTCGGTCCGCGACCATTACAAAGTCATCGACCGCCACATTCTGTTGTCTTCCGACAACGAAGCCAAGGAAAATTGGGCGGGACATCATCATATAAACCCGCTCATCGGAAATTTTCGCCTGCTGCAATATGACATGATGTTCGGCGCACAGCACGGTACGAATAGGTTCTTCCCCGAATTGAATGCACATGCACCAGCGATGTCAGATGGCGCTCGGACGCTCAATGCGTACTGAGTTACATGAGAGCCGCCACGGTGGAGTGGCCATCCGCTTGTCGCGATGCGTATTCAACCGTCACGGTGGAAGCCCCCCGCTCCGGTTCCCAGGCGAGTTGATGAGCATAGCATTCCGTTCGGCCATGGCCTTGCGGCGATGGACGAGGATTTGTGTCGATCGCGCCATCGACAGCGTTGGCGATACGGTCGAGTTCCTCTTCAGCGAGCATGGGATATATCCGCAGCGAAGCGCTTCTTCAGGAGCGCGCTGCAACGCCATGGCCGACCGGATCGTGTCGTCATCGACGGCAGCCAGACTAACTGGGAGGCGATGAACACCCGATGGGGTCGGCCACGCCCCCTCGAACGGCAAGCGTGCGCGATACAGATAACTCTAGCGTTTGATACTAATCGACGAAAGCTTACCTTTTGCCGAAACACAAGTCAGGGTTATGTCGACCCAGGCACTAGTCCCGCGCGTTCGCGCTTCTCCCGAGACCGCAATCGCAGTTTGCCCCTTTTTTGCTTTGGATATATCGGTCTGCGTAAAACCCAATCGATCATACACCCGACTAGCCGCCACATAATCGTAAGCCGTGGCGATGCATTCTGCTATTGGCGGTGTAGCGTGTTGGTCCTGCACTAATGTCTTGTAATTCGCTTTGAATGCTTTTGACCGGTTTGGCACAGGGTCGGCGGGGGCACTCACCGCCATCATGCATATCGTGACCGTTGCTGCCAAAGATGTTGTGATGAGCTTCACGTTTGCGTCCTCTCCAATGAAAGTGGTGGATGATACTGCGACTCGGAACAAAAGCAACGCGACCTGCCTCCGGACTTCCACATTGATGCGCCTGTGAAACTTGATGGGAAACTAGTCTACCAAAAGCGCCGCCCCTCCTCGAAGGACAGTGCGGCGATTTGGTTTGGCGATGTCGCGTCAATCTTCGTTTTCTGGAAGCTGCTCGACAAGCAGATGAACGCTCCGCATTCGGCAGTATACAGGAGCATCGTGCCCTTCCCTTGAAATAGCGGTTTATGTACAAATTCAGGGCGTGCGAGAAACCGTTCCTTTGAAAATGCCGATAATAGCGGATTTTCGACCGTTTTTGATTGGTTCCTCAAAGTCTACAATGTCTCTAAGCGAGCCAGCAACGCTTCCTTGACGAGCGAAGTCGCCTTGAAAGTTCCTATTGCCCAGGTTCCGCGGGCTGTAGTAGACTTCGCCTCATGAAAAATCACAGTCTTCATCATCCGGCCCGTGGAACTACTAAAAGTAGTTGGACGCTTACCAGTACGCGCGGCGAAAGAATAAGTGCCGTCGAGGGTATGAAACTGACGCCACGGATGGCAACGGCGTTAGCTGAGTCTCGAGGTAAGACCGGCGACGAACGTCGTACTTTAGTCAAAGAGCAGCTGGCAAAAACCAAGCACAAATAGTGGTCTATACCGCCCAATCCGACCCGCTCTGTTACCCGGGCACAACGGTCCTGCGCAACAAACTTGGTTTACAGAATCAAGACGATTTAGACGAAGTAGAGCTGGCACTGTTCCTAATCCGTGCGGATGAAGAGTTTCCATACGGCCGGCTCGATTACCCGCACTATATGGCGCTCCACCACCATCTGTTTCAGGACGTCTATGAATGGGCAGGTCAGCCGCGAACCATTCGCATTGGTAAGGGCGGCAACTGGTTCTGCTATCCCGAATACATCGACAAACAGATGAAAGCTGTATTTGCATTTCTTGAACGGCTGAATTTCCTTATGGATATGCTGCCGCGGGAATTTGCCTCGAATGCTGCTCACATTCTTGCGGAAATCAACGCGATCCACCCGTTCCGAGAAGGCAACGGCCGAACTCAGCTGACGTTCTTATCCCTGTTGACGGATAATGCCGGGTTGCCGTTCAGCGCCGAGGAACTTGTAAGGGAGCGTGTTCTGGACGCTATGATCCAAAGCTTCGACGGCAACGAGCAACCGTTGGCGGACTTAATCATGGATATCATTTCGTCCACCCAGTAAGCATGCACACCGAGACCGTTGCTTCTTTATAGGGGGCTGGCCACCCAGTTGGGTGGTTTGCAGGAAACTCGTAACGAAACGCACGCCTTGAGTGGAATCGAACTGCACACTCACTCAGGGGCGTTTTATGAAGCGCGGTTCCCGATGAGACGTTATGAGATTTTCGGAGCACATACCGAAAACACCAGGCTGTTGAGTACTCTAGTGTGGTGACAGGGATGACATACTTTCCAACAACCATGTGAGCATTTTCACATCACGCCATCAGCTACCCGTCCACCGCCGTGCAAGGAATGTATCTGTTCACGATTCGTATGACGAGGTGATATCGGCCGAGAACAAGCAAAAGCGACCTGGCAGACCCTTTAAAAGGACAGGTTCCATGGCCGTGAAATTAAACATTCCGGGATTGCTGGTAGCAACGGCTGCCATAGCACTTTCGGAAACGACTACTCGCGCGGGATTTGCGATGCTGGAAATCCGCGCGGCCAAATTCACCGTCTGCCCAAAAATGTCACCGTCTCGCGGCACGACCTGGCCTGTGGCCAAGCCAACGCGCACCGGCAGGAGACCAGCTTTTTCGGCCGATTCCACCAATCTAAGACAGGCGCTCAGCCCTGATGTTGGCTCCGGAAAAAGTATCATCACGCCGTCTCCGAGGACCTTAACCAATCTACCCCCAGCAGGAGAGACCATTTGCTGTGCAAAGGCTTCAAAGTGAGCTGCCTGTTCGGCTGCCTCCAGGTCGCCAAGTTCGTGCGTCAATTCAGTGAATCCACAAAGGTCCGCGAAAGCAACAGTTGGTAAATCGACATCGGGCCGTGTCTCCAAACCGCTCTCGCAAAGTGCTTCTTGAATACGTGAGACAATATTATCGAAGACCGACTCTTCCAGCAGGCGACGCTGGAGCATGAATAATACCCTAAACCCGATCCGTTGCAGCTCGAGTCGTTTGGCAGCTGCAGCAGAAAGCATCTCGGAGTGTGAAATTCCAGCATTCAGCATTCTCTCTTCGACTTCACTGCGGAACAAATCGCGCATTGTTTCCACAACGCGGTGTGTAGATTGTCCAAAGGCCCGCAATACTCTCGTCATTGACAGGTCGGAAATCCCCAATTGGCGGCATTCAGCAATGAGTCTAAGCAGCTCGACATCGTCCTCGCGCAGAACCTGCTCTGTTGACAAGCGAGGAAGACCCGCCGCAGCCCTCAAGTTATTCAGTGTCATAGGAGTGACATCCAAACCCTCGAGCTCCTTCTCCATCGATGTCGTCGACAGGTAGACCGGATCGAACATAATCTGTGCAGCAAAGTCGAGTGCGAATACCTTGTTTCGAATTGCTTTGGCTAATGTGTCCAAGGGTATGCCCGCTTCATGCAAGGCAAGTGCAACGCGAATCCTGTCCGCGTCTTCAAGGAGATAATCCGTTTTTCTCCCGATTATGCCAGCCATCTCAAATTGTAGAAGCTGACCTTCTCCGCACCCCGTCAAGGCTGACAGAGCGCTTCGCGATAGATTGTGCATTGCCCTCAGCCCGATCGACACCGAAAGATGGCACAATAATCATTTTGCCAGGCAATTACAGTACGTCAAAGGATGGACATCCGGCCTTTCGAACTATGTTGAAAATCGCCAGGAGTAACCGTCGTCCATAAACTTGACACCGCGCGATCCAGGGTCTTGTCACATAACCTGAGTTGAAGTGGGGTTTGCCTCTCTACGGTCTGTTTCAGGCAGTCGCAATCGTTGCGATGTTCCATTGCCGCATCGCATCGAGACGATGGTGGCGGATGGCATTTGCTGAACGGTCAGAGCGAAGTGGGACAAAGAGATTTCTAAGAGCTGAGAAGATCGCATCGTCCAAGGCTATCGTCTTGCGACGCTGTCGATCGTCGGTCCGGTTGATCTTCGCAGGTCTGATGGTTTTCTGTTTTTTTTAGCGAGCAGCCGACATTGGGTGTCGTCGCAGGGTCAGTAATTATTGCCGCAGGCGGCATTATGTTTGCGGCCATCAAGCCACCTGCCAGCGAGAGCGAAAGCACGTTGTCAGCGTGATACCATAAACAACCTGGAGGCTCTGCATCGGGAAAGCAGGGCTCGCCTTTAGATGATTTCCCGGAAACGGGAACAGAGTCATGCGGCTGACCTATCTGGTGTTCGCGCTACTCGGCCTCTTCTGGGGCTCGAACTTCATCTACATGAAATGGGCGGCGGAGCTAATCACCCCCGCGCAAATCACGCTGCTACGGGTGTTCTTCGGCTTCTTGCCGCTGGCCCTCGTCGCGGGGCGAAAGGGAGTGATCCATCGGGATCAGGTGCGGCACCTGCCGCATTTCTTCGTTATGGCTGCGTTGGCAACGGCCTTTTATTATTTTGCGATCGCGGAGGGCACGGCGCTCCTTCCCTCGGGCACCGCCGGCGTTCTCGGGGGCTCGATCCCTCTGTTCACGGCAGTTGCCACCCTGTTGTTTCTTCGCACGGAAAAGCCGAACGCATTGATGTTGGTCGGCGTTCTTGTCGGCTTCGCGGGCATCGTGCTGATCGCCAGACCATGGGAAGGATCAGATCGGACCATCGACATAATGGGGGTGTTCTGGATGCTGGCCGCCACTACGATCCTTGGTGTTTCCTACGTTTACGTTCGTCGCTTTCTATCACCGCACAACTTGCCGCCCCTCGCGCTCGCGACATGGCAAACAGGCCTCGCTCTGCTGGTGCTCCTGCTCATCGTTGATCGGACGGGAACGGGCAACATTCTGCAAAACTGGCACGCAGCCGCTGGTGTCGCGATCGGGCTCGGTGTTCTGGGAACCGGAATGGCTTTCCTGATCTATTATTATCTGCTGCAAGAGCTGGGCGCGGTGGCGGCCTCGGGCGCAACCTACATCACGCCTAATGTTGCATTGCTGATCGGCTGGGCCACCGGAGAAAAGGTTGGCATCCTGGAGATCTCCGCCATCATCCTTGTGTTGGCGAGTATCGCGATGTTGCAGATCGGGCGGCAGCGAGCGGTGAGGCAGGCGGAACAATCAGTCACCGCAATCGCCTAGCGCTGAATTTTGTCGCTCTAATCCTGACTTTTGCGACACTCCGGTCTTTCCTGAAAGCGTCCTAGGTTTCCTCTGTCGCAAAAGTTGGCGTTTCGCGGCGAATTTTTGCGACGGCCAATGACCGGTTTGGGCCGATCCTGGACCTTGGCACTGCCGCCACCTTCCGCCCGACTTCGCTCGATCTCGAAGATGCAATCGCGGATCATTTAGTCGTTGGCGAAGCGGCAGCGCACCGCTGCTTTCCATGATCACATCAGCGGTCGGTCGCCGCGTGAACGCCGTCATTGGCACACTTGTCTGAATACTCTGACGGACATCGTTGCCGCCTGCTTCAAACAACGTGACGACCCTCGCAGCTTATCAGCTTCGTCTACGGAAGATCGCCACCGTCAAGGCCGATCACATGTCCACTCAGATACGAACTTTGATTGCCAGCGAGAAACAGCACCAACGCTGCAACTTCATCCGGCGTACCCACCCGGCGCATCGGATAGGGTGCAACCAGCTGTTCGGTTGTAACATTCCAGTCCCGGCGTACTCGCTCAAGCATCGGGCTCTCGATCGGACCTGGCGCGACTGCATTGATACGAACGTTGCGGCCATACTCCTGTGCGGCGGCGCGTGTCATGTGAATGACGGCGGCTTTCGAGGCACCATAGGCAACAATATTAGGGAAAGCATGGCGACCGCCAATGGACGCCATGTTGATCATGGCTCCCTTCGAGCGCACCAGATGCGGCATCTCGTATTTCATTGAGACAAATACTCCGCGCAGATTCGTCGCGATCTGGTCGTCGAAACCGGCGATGTCCGTATCGGCGATTGGCGCTGGCGGCAAATCGATCCCTGCATTGTTGAAGGCGACATCGATACCGCCATAGCGTTCGACCACGTCAGAAACGAAACGCTCCACCTGGCCGGCGTCGCGCACGTCCGATCTAAGGTAGACGGCGTCGCCGCCCGCTGCGCGTATCTCTGCTTCCACCTGGCGACCGAGCGCCTCGCGTCTTCCATTAAAGCCGACCCGAGCGCCCGCACGGGCGAAAGCCGCCACCGTCGCGGCTCCAATGCCGGAAGTGGCACCCGTGACGATTACCACCTTGTCTGCCAACGCGCCTGATGTCTCCGCGGCCGCCGACGCTGATGTTGCGAAATTCTGCCCGGCTAGTGTGCCTGCGGCTAGTATGCCCGCCAGAACCTGCCGCCGCGGAACCGCTGTCGTTTCCTCAGATCTGTTTGTCATGACTTGGTTCCTTCACAATATGTCTGCGACAGAGTAACCCAAGCGATTACCTGGAAAAATCGCGGGTGGCTTTGTGCACTATTTAGTATAGATTTATAATCGTATGAGCATGATACCTGACCCTTTCTCCGGTCTGGCCGCCTTCCTCGCCGTAGCGGAAACACGCGGATTCACGGCGGCCTCCGCACGGCTGGGCGTTTCCCCTGCAGCCGTAAGCCAGGCAGTAAAGGCACTCGAAGCGAAGCTCGGCACACCCTTGTTTGTTCGTACAACGCGCCGGGTCGGTTTGACCGAGGCTGGCGCGAACCTGTTGTCGCGTGTGGCACCTGCAGTTGCCGACATTGCGGGAGCCATCGAGACGGCAGGAGCCATGGGGGATGAACCTTCAGGTTTCCTGCGCCTCACGGTACCCCGCATGGCGGTGCCACTTATCATTGATCGCGTGGTGCCGGCCTTCCGGCACGCGCATCCAAGAATTACAGTCGAAGTCGCTGTGGAGGATGCAACGGTCGACTTGCTGGGACTTGGTTTCGATGCAGGCATCCGGATCGGCGAATATGTCGAACGCGACATGGTGGGAGTCAGGCTCTCGCGCGATATCGTTTGGTCTGTCGTGGCCGCCCCCTCCTACCTGGCTGCCCGCGGCTGCCCGGCAACCCCCGAAGACCTGACCCGTCATGAGGCTATCCGATATCGCTTCCCGGCCTCCGGCGCTCTCTATCGATGGGAGTTCGAACGCGGCGGGCGCCCCCTTTCGGTCGATCCTCCGGGAAAGCTCATCGTCAATGATGGCGCGCTGCTTGTCTCTTTCGCAAAGGCTGGGCTCGGCCTTTCATATGTTGCCGACATCGCAGTGGAACAGGAGCAGCGTGCTGGACTGCTTGTCCGCGTGCTTGAATCCTACCTGCCCACCACGCCGGGGCTCTTCCTCTATTTTCCGCAACGCGCTCAGGCGCAGCCGAAGCTGCGCGCCTTCATCGATGTCACCAGAAAGCTGATACGGCTTCGCCGGATCGAGGCCGAATTCCACCATGCCGCCAGAGGTAAGCTGAAAGGCTAGCGGCGTCTTCGCTTGGCTCGCAGTCAAAAGTCCAGTGCCGACCAGTATGGCGCCTGCCAGCACCACGGGGCGCCGTCCGGCCGACACCCAGACAATCAGCAAGGGCCTAACGAACCGGAGAATTATCTGTATCTTGCAAACGAGCCGGATCGCCACACTCGGGGTCCGAACGAGTAATATCAGGAGTGGGTGCGTCCGCTGCTTGATCACCTGGGCGATGGTGAGACGCCAGTCGTACTTCGCGTGCCAGGGAAACGAGCTGCCCCTTTGGACGGGCTGGCTCGATCAGCACCCAGATCTGTCGTATCCCCGACAGAGTTGAACCATGACATTAGTCATCGTCACCGTCGTAGCGGTTCCGGGGGCGACTTCGCCTGCGTTCGCGTTGGCGATCACGGTTCCAACCCTCAATATATACTCGACGCTTAACGTAGCGTTCGCAATAGCCGCCTTCGCAATACGTTTTGACAACACGCTCGCGTACCACGCCGTTGTTGGATGAGCTGTTCGAGCTTGTATTCGATGATTGGCTTCCCGCATAAGCCGTACCGGTGACCAAGGCAGCTGCGACAGCTAACAGGACAATCTCGATACGCATCGCCTCTCTCCTTTGCTAACTACTGCATTAAGCTGTCGAGCCTGAACCGTCGATGAATGCGACGCTGCAACGACCGAAGTCTGCAACAAGATCGTTGGGTCGTGGTGTCCGCTCTGCGAAACTTTCGGCAATGACGTAACGAATAACGTTGGCTGGCACCGAGCAATGATCCATGGTTGTCTCCACCCAAGACCTGTAATTCTGGACTTTGACGAACCTGCGGGTGGACATGTTGTTGTGAGCACCACAAAACTCCTGCTGACCTTGTTGCTGATGACGGCCTTCGCCTACGTGTCGCTCGTCGGCCTGATGTATCTTGCACAGCGCGCCCTCCTCTATCCCGGCGCCAGCGCGACACTTGCTCCAGAGCACGCGAACTGGGGCGAAAACGTATCCATCAGCACGCCTGACGGAGAGACGCTTCATGGTCTCTACAGCCAGGGCGAATCCGGCAAGCCGTCGGTGCTGTTCTTGCTCGGAAACGCTGACCGGGTCGGTAACTACGGCTTCCTCGCCCAGACCCTGGCCGCGCGAGGTATTGGCCTGCTCGCGATCTCTTATCGCGGCTATCCGGGATCGACCGGCTCGCCGAGCGAGCATGGGCTACTGACCGATGGCATTGCTGCCTTCGACTGGCTGTCGCTACGGTGCGAATGCGAGATCGTTGTGCTGGGCCAGTCGCTGGGCAGCGGCGTTGCCGTCAACACAGCCGGCCAAAGGCCTGCCGTCGCCGTCATTCTGGTGTCCGCCTACCTGTCGGTCCTGTCACTCGCCCAGACCCATTACCCATTTGTTCCGGTCGCACTTCTTCTCAAGGATCCCTTCCGCTCGGATCTCAAGATAGCGAAGGTGAGGCAACCGAAGCTGTTCATCCACGGCCGGCATGACGACATCATCCCGCTGTATTCGGGCGAGGCGCTATATCGTACCGCTCCCGAGCCCAAGCAGATGCTCGTTTACGAAAGCTCGGGTCACAATGATGTTTGGGATGATCGCATGGTCGGCGACGTCATTCGCTTTCTGGAGGCGCTGAACCGAGACGCCACCTAGACCCGTCAAGCAGCGGAAATCGTCAGCATGAAGCGAGCGCGGCATCCAGGATGCCCCCGAAGCAGTGAACGAACAAGTCATGTCCATTCCGCAGGATGCAAATGGCCAAGCTCAAGGAGCGATCGATTTTGGCCGTCAACAAGCTCGTCGGAAGCGGCTGCAAGCCGCGCGCCGCCGCTTGGGACTCGAACGGTGGTAAGCTCGCCTGGAGTGGCGACAAGGAGCCGCAGTACTCCGTGCCCTTGCTTTGCCGTGACCATCAAGAATGTTAATACATGATGGCAGGGAACTGGCGGGGGGACGGGAGCGGATGCCACAAGACAACCTCTCAGTTTGCGGGACCACAACAGCAGGCAGTAGAAAATTACGATCTGCGGAAGCTTGTTCAATCAAGAATGTGCAAGAAACCGTTCATTTGAAAATGCCGATAAGAGGTAATTATCAGGCATTTTTAATTGCAGCGAAAATGTCTACGATCTTGACACGATGCTGTTTGATAAACGCAAATGGCCCTAGGCTTTAAGGAAGCTTTTTCTACCTCGACCTGTATTTGCACTGGGTTTGTACATCACCTTTTTCAACGTGCTCTCCGCCCTTTCCCGGAATTATGCCCTCGATCCATATATGCGTCCCATCTGGATGATGATGCCCCGGATTTTTGGGTTGGCTGTTTTTTACGTGAAGTTGGCATTCATGGCCATCATGCTCTGGATCGCCTGGAACGAGCGGCACGAGCCTAAATTTCATGAAATTGAACGTATGTTCCGCGGTCATCCTGACCGTCGGCTTGGTTGGCTGCCGTGCGTTACCAGTTCGACAATGTCTTGTTTTTATCCCGCAAACTGGGATGCAGCGCCCTCGGCTTTCATATTTACTCGGACGGCGAGCACTACAACATTTACTGCTTTCGGACTGAATCTGCTGCAGAGGTTTTCTTGAAGGCATTCGATGGACAATGGATCACGCCGCAGCAACGCAAGAAGGACACCTGGCACTCCCGATGGCAACGAAATAGCGTGAGCATGCAATGTCTGCCAAGCGATATCTGAGACCGATAAAGGAGACCGCAAGGTTTTCGGATTTGCAGAGTTGGGATGATCTATTCGGTTATTGCTTCAAGCGTGGACGTATCGGTGCCATCGATCGAAGCGCATTGGAACGCAAATACTTGCCTCGCCGCGCACCGCGTCATCGGCGGGAATGAAAGCAGCGCCGCCCCGGCGAGTGCCCTGGCGCTGTTGGCGGGCAGCACTGCTGGCGAGTGAATTGCGCCAGCGTCACGGAACGGTTTTGACCGGCAGACGTTGTGGCTCTGGCACCAGAACCGGAGAACGACATGAACACGCGCTTTTTCGCGCTGGGTCTCGTCGGCGGGCTGACGTGCCCTCTCGCGCTTGCCCAGGACGATGGTCAGACCGCTTTCAACAACAGCTGCCGCACTTGCCATACGATGAAGGAAGGCGACAACCGGCAAGGTCCGAACCTCGCCGGCATCGTCGGCCGCAAGGCCGGCTCATTGCCGGACTACAACTACTCGTCGTCGATGAAGCAGTCCGGCATCACTTGGGACGAGGCAAATCTCGACCAGTTCATTGCCAATCCCGACCAGGTGGTAAGAGGCAACAGCATGAAACCCTATGGCGGCATTACCGATGCCGCGCAACGCAAGACGATCATCGAGTTCCTAAAGTCGGGCGACTAGATGGTCGTCGTAGGTGCCTTCACCTGTATTTTGTTCGCCATCTTGTTAGGCGCTCTCTTTGGGATAGTTGGCTTTATCGTCGGGAAGCTGGGTTTGCCGATCAAAGCCACATGTGCCGCATGTTCAAGCGCGCTTATGGTCTCACTCCGTCTCGGTGGTTGGCGGCGCTGGAGTCGCCGCTCTCCAGCAAGAATCTGCAGTGCGACGCCGCTGCGCGTTGAAGCCCAATGTCCGGTAGATACCTCCCTCGATCAGTTCCATCCGTTGGGTCTGCTCCCCTAAGTCGTGCTCCCCGAATATCGTTAGTCTCGATAGTACATTCTCGTTAGCGGCGGATGGCGGTAAGTTTGCGCCGTAATCCAGTCAGTTCGTCGCCCAGAGCGGTGATCGTGCCCTCGGTATCCTGCCGGAAAATGCGAAATGGAACATGAATGGCGCATGGAATACCAATGAGGTTGGCATGGCGCTTCAGAGACCAACCATTTCCGGATCAAAGCTTGCTAGGAGAGCTTGCAATTTCGGCGCTTCGACTCGACGGGCAGATTCTTCGATTCTGAGCCATTCGGCCTGACTTTCGTTTCGCTCAGGCCCAGTTTTTTTTGACGCAAAAAGCGCATGGCAAATACGTCGACAGTGAATGCACCGCTCTCACCATCATCGACACGTGGTTTACCGTGGGATCGAGGAAAGTAAGGTTTGATGCGCTCAAGTTGGTTCTCGGTGAGCCAGTAGTGATCAGCCATGGGCAGGTCCTTCTGCCCACTTGAATCATGTCCCGCGCAAGTTTTGAATTCAAAAGGCAACAAACGACCATTCTGCGGACAAAGCCGTCCTCAATCATCAACGATCCAATGCCCGCAATCGGTATCTTAGGAGTGGCTCAGAACGTTAAACCCCGCGAATGAATGATGGCCAATTCGCTATCTTGAATTGATGGACGTGAGTGTCGACCATAAACGGACAAGAAGATGGGGCAAAACTTATCATTGGTCCGACGCGGATCGAGCTAACGCCGAGCAGCGCGCTGCTGCCTGGGCAAAGCCTCACCTTCCCTTATGAAAGCTCTGCTCAGTGTTTTGGCGCCCAAGAGCCCCGACTGCAACCTCGGTGAAATTCAGGTCAGTCTCTAGGAGCAATTGCTTTGCCTTTCGTCCTCTGAGTTGATTCCGCACTCTAAAAATATCCATACGTTCCCGATCCGACGACCAGTTCTTAACACTTTCCATAGTAGCCTAGAGTGGTTGGCCTACTTCAACTTGATGAAAAGGATCTTCGAATGAATAGAGCTCTGATCACCGTCGTTGCTGTACTAACAGCTATGAGTTTAAGTGCCTGCGGATCAATCGGCAAAGGAAAAGCGCCTCCGCCAATGGCAGAACCGACTGCAGCGCCAGTGTATAAATAAAGGCTGCTTTTGTGCTATGGGAAGGTGAGTCCACCTTCCCATTCCATTGATGCAAGGCACCGGCCCTGTACACGACGTGCGTTGCCGCCGTATATATTTAGCGCCGGTTGGAACTAGCTTGTACCTTGTCCGGAGCGAATTACAACCGCGCTTCTGCCACCCAGTCAGCAGTTTTCACCACCGCATCCAACGACTGACAAAGATCCGCTTTGGGCCGATATCGTTGAAAAACTCGGCCAGGTAGCTGTTCATCGGGCTGTTGCAGCATCCTTCCGGTAGGGATGATGGGCTAGAGCAAACCGCAGCCAAATGGAATCGTTTCGCTCAATTTTTGCCAAAGGCTCTTTTCCTGGCCATCCGCATCTATTTGTCTCGTGCGGGCAGGGCAACACACGACTGTGTTACATTCAAGAAATCGTCTTATTGCTGTTGACCGAAGGGTGGCTCTGCATGTATTTGGCTTTTCACGGTCGTGGGTTCACCCATATCCGACGCTCTTGCGGCCCCCTTGGCGGAATTGGTAGACGCGCCTGACTCAAAATCAGGTTCCGAAAGGAGTGCTGGTTCGATTCCGGCAGGGGGCACCAACCAACTATCACATTGATTCTACTTATCTTTTTGTTCTCAACCCGCTTTTTGTCAACCACATTATCAGTTAGACTTTATTAGCCTCATTTTGTTCTGGGATGAGCTTGTGCATTTCGCCGCCAGCGAGCTTCCGGCGATTGGCTTTTCTTGTGTAAAGCGTCGTCTGCTGTTTGGTGGTCCAGCCAAAAATTGCCATCAGTTCATCATCTGTCGCGCCGTTCTCAGCGGCGATGGTAGCGCCAGCTTTACGGAGGCCATGCGTCGAACACTGCGGCATCCCGGCCTGATCGCACCAATTGCGCATCTTGCTACCGAGGCTGTTGACAGTAAATGGAGCTTTCCATTCGTTGACCAAGAAGGTTAGATCACCGCAGGGGCTAGCTTCGATGGTCTTGTTTAAGATGGGCAGAACGGGGATCTCCACCGATACCATACTGGACCGATCGGTTTTCTTGGGGCGGATTACAAACCATCCATCCTGAATATGCTGTCTCCCAAGTACTGCCAAATCACTAAGGCGAAGTCCAGTGAACATCGCGAGGTGAAGCATCAGGCGTGCTTTAGTGCCCTCCGGATGGCGTTCCTCGTACTGGTGAACCTCCTGCAGTGACCATGTATGGATGCCATCCCCGGAGAACAGAGGCTTGATCTTGCTTGCCGGATTGACCGCCGCGATACCTGCCTCGATAGCCCAACCGAACATAGCTGATAGCGACTTTACCAACTCATTCTGCGCGCCTGGCGTGTCCCTGAGAGTATCGCGCAATTCAATGACATGTTTGCGCTCCATCCATCTGAACTCCAGATCGCCGCGACGGTAACCTGTTGGCGCTGTGCTGTCGCAAATCTCTTCGAAGATGCGTTTGCGCCGCGCAAGCAAGGTAGGATTGATGCGGCCAAATACCCGTTTTGCAGTACTGCTCTTTCAGCCATTGAAATGAGTTCTCTTTGGTCGCCCTTTTCACTAAAGCAGCAGTCCCGTCCGTTTTCTTGTATGGGATACCGAGCCGTGCACAAGAAACCTCGTTGTCAAAATCGGCAGTTCCTGGTGTCTCGTTCAAGCGAACTTTTTTGCGACCAGTTGCGTGGAAATAATAGCGGGTGTTCCTATAACGATCGTGGTCGGCAATAACGCCCTTGGGAAGGTTGTTTTTTCTTGCTCATCCCCAAGGATTATCTGACGCTGAGAGAACGTCAAGATCACCTTCCCTGTGGGGCAGGCCACGAAAGGCATCAGCCAACTCTGAAACGTCCCAGATTAGCCGCCCGGGGCTGAGGCATCTTTCCGACTGAAACCAGCTTGTCGAAGAGGGACTCGCTAATATCAAAGAGCGCCGCGGCCTTAGTCCGACCTACGCCGAACGGTGGCAAAGACGCGGGTAGAGTCTCGTTGCGCGCGGTCCTCATGCGTGGTTGCCGGGCGACCTCGTCGCGCAACATCTGGTTCTCAACCCGCAGGGCTCCGACTTCAGCTTCAAGCTTCTGCATCTTACCGACCAAACCCGCAACCAGCCGGCGCATGGCACCGAGCGACAACGTCTCGACCGAATCAACCGATGGCAATTTCATGCCGCGTTGAATCAGAATTCGCCCTGTTTGAAAATCTAACTGCCGGGAAATCTGCCCCGTCTACCTTGGCAGCGGTAACCGGACCAAATTCCCGGGCAGGATCGCTTAGGCACTTATCAATATGCATTCTTTCGACCAATGTTGAGTTTATGCAATATGGCTGTACGAGTCGGAGCAACGTGGGAGACAGTGTGAATGCTGACAGTCTGGGGCCGCCGAACTTCTTCAAATGTCCAAGCGCTGATGTGGTGCATTGGTGAACTGAAGCTTCCGTTTATGCGTCACGACATTGGCCACAGGTACGGTGGCAACGATTCTGCAGAGTTCAAGAAGCTCAACCCGAACGGTACAGTGCCGGTTCTACGTGATGGAGACGGCGCGTCGTTGTGGGAGACAGGCGCAATCCTGCGCTATCTCGCCGCCCGTTACGGCGACGCAGAGTTCTGGCCGCAAGATGTCGAAGCGCGGGCGGAAATCGATAAATGGGCTGAATGGTCCAAGATTAATATCGCCCTCAATTTCACCGGCCCCATCTTTTGGAGGGTGGTACGAACGGCACCGAAGGATCGGGATGCGGAGGCGATTGCCGGAGCTATTAGCACTTTCAATGCAAAGCTCGACATTGCCGAGGCCCAACTCGAGCGCAATGCCTTTTTGGCCGGGAATAAATTCACTCTGGCCGATATTCAGTTCGGCCATGTGCTCTACCGATATTATGACATCAACATCGATCGTTCCGGCTATCCTGCCCTGAAGCGATACTACGATAGGCTCACCGCCCGGGCAGCATTCAAGGAGCATGTCATGGTGTCATACGACGATCTAAGAGTGCTTTGATTAAGTCACCGTTTCACGATGGTCCACCCGCGCAATCTTATCCCTGCCCGTGGATTTACATGGGCATGGCAATCAGTTCAGCTAGCGGTGGAATCTTTTGATTGGAGTCATTGAGTCCGAGTCGATCGCCGATGTACGCATAGAAGGAAACGCCAAGCTTCCGGCAGGTCTTCATTAGCCCGAGCATGACGTCTCGCGCCTGGCGGCCTTTGTCACTCATAGTGCCGCCCGAGATCTTCCGCTTGATGACACAGGCACGAATGTCGTTCTCGGATGCATTGGTGTGCAGCGGGATGTCCGGCCGGTCCAGAACCTTGAGAAGTTCAGGCTTACGCCGGTGCAAACGCACCAGCAATTGATCCAAATCCGCGAAACCTGTGCGCAAGGTGAATATACGATCAAAGCGTTGGCGGAACGCCTGGGCCACTCCGGGAGATGGCCTTTCCTTCCACGCCTTCAATGCTTGATAGAAACACCAGATCAGATCACGCACCGTTTCAACGGCCCGAGCTTGTTTTGGCGTTGCCGGCATCAGCTTGTGAACGAGACGTTCTGCGTGCACCCAACACAATGCATGATTGGGGATGCGGAACTGACCGGCACCGTCGGAGACGACAACGGTCGTGCGCATCAGTCCATGGTGTCGGATCGCGCCCCAGAGTGCGCCTTCGCTTAACGCCCGCAACAGCGCCCTGTCGAAGATATCGATGGCACAGCGTGCCAGATGGTCCAGCCATGCGCTCTGCGATGCGAATATCTTTTCCGGGTGGACGGAGAGCTTCTCGATCAACAACGGATCAACCTGACGCCGACGCAAGTAGTCAAGTGCAGCCGCATTGATCACATAATCTTCATGGCCTGCGCGCATCAGCGACAGAAAGCTCAATCGAGATTTTGATCGGCCTGTTCTGAACACGGTAAAGCGCTCGCCGCCAATGTGGCTTGTTATACCTTCGCGCCGCGCATGGCGTGCACCGGTATCGTCCACCGTGATGAACGGCGCCGTTGTCAATCCCGCCCGCAAGACCGACAGGTCCTCGCCTGCAAACGTGTCGAGATCCGTGATCAGGATGCGAACAACCTGGCTCTTCGATATCTCGACCCCGATACCATTCAGGATCGATGTCAGCCGTTCCGTCGTCACCTGACCTTGCGCATGCATGGTCAGACAAAACTGCCGCAGGCCCGGACCGATGCCGCCGACAATGCCATCCGGCAAGGGCGCAAGAATTGTCTTGCCGTCCAAGGTGACCCAGCGCTCGCGCCGGTAACGCACGACTTCTGCCGCAACAACCAGCTCGCGCACCAGGATTGTTTCGTATCCCTTGAAACGTGACCCTTCCGGCGCGTCCGCTTTGACGATTACCTCGCGCGTGACCCGATCGCGCTTAACACCGCGGCCGCCCTTGCTGCTATTCTTCCCGGCTGTAGGCTTGCTCGCGTTCTCCATCCCCGATGGCCGAAACGGCGGTCGTGGCGGCAAATTCTTCAGCCGGGCGATTTCGTCTCGAAGCGATTGGTTATCCAGGCACAGACTATCGTTTTCCAGCTTCAGTCGTTCATTGTCGTCACGCAGTCTCTGGTTCTCGGTGCGCAGCGCTCCGACATCCGCTTCAAGCTCGTGCATCTTGCCGACCAAACCCGCAACCAGCCGGCGCATGGCACCGAGCGACAAGGTCTCAACAGAATCAACGGATGGCAGCTTCATGCCACCTTGAATCAGAATTCGCTGTGCTTGAAAATCTATCTGCCCGGGAATTTGGTCCGGTTACTTGGCAGCGGCTTTTGCCGGTGCGAGCTTCCATAACATTAACATACTGTTTCCGTTAATATTTTTCGCCATACAGTATCGATCATCGCTTTAGCTTCTGCTTATCGGACTATTCCATGGAGAAGTTATAGGCTGCACTTAGAGTGTGCTGTCTAAAACCGTAGTTCCCATTCTTTGGTCATCCAAACGCCCGATTTCCTTGTATTTCGAGCGTTCTGACGCTTGTGGAGGAGCCCGCTTCTCCTATTATCGGCATTTTCAAACGACCGTTTACCGAGAACTTCCGATATTGTACAAATCGCCGTTTGGAGCTGGCCGCGCTGTCCATCCAGCATTTGTTATTCATATGCATTACATTACCCAAGCCAATGATGGAGAATCAACGATGCCCTCAAACGCTCTGGTCCAGACACGCGCCTTGCCTCTGGAACTCATCAGCAACAGCAGCGCCTATGACGCGTGGTGTCGAGCAAAAGTGCAACAAGCCCTTGATGACACGCGACCGGACATCGACGACGCCGATGCCGAGGCTCATTTTGCGAATCGACGCTCTGCGGCGCTACGCAAGGCGGCGACCGGTCAGTGATGAAGCTCGTTTGGACACAATTCGCTCTCGCCGATCGCGAGGCATTTTCACGTACATCGAAGCCGAGAATCCGCGATCAGCGATGCATGTGGATGAGTAGATTGTCCCGGCGGTCCGCCGGCTTCTGGACATTCCAGAGAGCGGAAGGCCCGGCCGTCTCGTCGGGACGCGTGAATTAGTCTTCCGTACGCCATACGTTGCTGCTTACGCTGTGACAGCCGATACGGTCCGCATCCCGCGCATTCTTCACGGCACAAACATGTGGCCAGATGAGATTACCATAAAATAGAGTCGCCAACTCTCTGTCCTTTCGCAGGGCGCATTCAACGATGATTCACAGCCCAAAGAAACCGATCAACCGCCTCATCGGCTACGCTCGCGTTTCTACGGAAGATCAGGCAAGAAGCTCAGCTTATCGAGCTATAGGCTGCCGGGTGCCACGACATCTTCGAAGAACACGGTTCCGGCGCGGCTCGGGCCCGACCCATACTGGCCAAGCTGCTGCGCGAGATCAAAGCCGGCGATGTGCTCAGTCGTGGTACGTCTCGATCGTCTAGCGCGGTCGGTTAGCCATCTCCTGCCAGGCAATCGCGCACTTGGAGCAGGTTTCGCTCCCTGCATGATCCCATCGACACGTCGACGCCACAAGGCATGTTTTCCTTGCAGGTTCTGGGCGGCGCAATTGGAGCGGCCATTGATTTCCGAACGCACGAGAGCTGGGATCAATGCGGCGAAGGCCCGGGTAAGTTGCCTGGCAATCCCGGCTTCCGTCAACTGCAGCCAGATGAGCTTGCCAAGGCGTCGCGGGCACGAGAACGCAGCCAACTTACGGATTTGACCACAACCATCTGATCATGGTTGCCAATCGTGCAGCGCATGCGGCCGGACCATCCCTGGGAGGACGCGGAGCCTCAATCGCGAGACAGGGCAGAAATGGTCGGTCGATCGCCTGCGGTCGGTCAAACGGCTGGTGCGCGAGGGCTGGCTGATCCAGGATTGATTGTCCCCTCGCCTCGGCGCACGCCACAAGACTGATTGATGTCGCTGATCACCGGGATTGCCAACGCCAACCCGGATGTAACGTTCCGTGCTATTGCCAGCCAGCTTGAGGCCATGCATGAGCGCACACCGCCCGGATCATCGACTTGGGCAGCTTCGTCGGTCAAACACCTGCTTGACAGGGCCAGAAAGCTCGGCCTTGTTGCGCAGGCTAGGAATTGACGTTATTCACCCCTGCTCATTCTATTAGATAAGAGAATCCATGGCTGTTGATTGCGTCGCCACGCTGCAGGAACAAGCGGATCTGGTGATGGATGTCGCAAAGGACGTAGACAATGCGCTCGCCGCATCCGATCTGACCGTTGAACAGGCGTCCCGGCTCTACAATCGGGAGCCCAAGACTTCGATCGGATTGTCGAACTCTTGAACGAGCACGACCTGCACGAGAGTTTCATTGACGGTGCCGAGATCATCGAAGACACCTGGACCAATCTCTCGGTTGCAACGGCGAACAGGCTAAGAGTATTGCGTGGCCTGGATCCCATCGGCATAGCGCCCGATGATCGAAATGAGGCTTGAGCGCAACGCTTCAGTGGAAGCAGCTAGCGCCGATGCTTGCCTGAGCCGCTACGATCTCCAGAGATTTTCGTCACCATATCTTAACGACACGTTTTCTGGCTATCCTCGTTCCAGGATGAAACATTGGGGCGAGAACAGAGTTTGAGAGCCATGGATAAGATCATTTGGCAAAAAACCAGCGTTGGAGCGGAAGAGCCCTCGCACGAGTTCACAGCCATTGCACCGAATGGGATTGATGTCGGCCGGATCTATCGCATCGATGGCGGTCCTCTCAAAGGTCGCTGGCGCTGGATTTTTCTGCTTGGCCATTCGCAATTTCGCCAAGGCATAATGAGCGGTGACCAGGCCTCGAAACAGAGGGCCGCAAACCAGGTATGGAAGACATACGAGCGCTATCTCGAAACTCCCGGTTTTGATGGTGGCGGTCAAAGCCGGATACCGCTAAAAAAGCAATCGAACCAAATCCGCGCGATTTGACATATTGGCGCTCTTCGATCCAGTCAGGTGACGTTCCGTTCCTCACTAGAGGATAGAAAGATGCGCATTGAACTGTGCCCAAACGGTGGAAACAGATGAGACAACAGTACCTCTTCTTCCTCGCGCTGGTCATGGGATTTGCGCTGCTGGCTGCACTCGCTTTTTGTTCGACCGAAGATGCGCCACCCAGTTTGGCTCCCGCCACTCCGTTGCAACAGCTAGGAACTGGCGGATAACCAGCCCACTCGACCCACCATCACGTCCCGGTCACTAACTGCGGCTGCACGCAATTTGCCTTCAGTGCCGCCATCAGCATTGGCCCGACGGAAAACTCCCCTGCCCTCGCCTTTTCGGTCAAAGCCCGCAGGTAACCGCTGGCGGATTGATGTTTTGGGATCGCTCCAGGATGCAGGCAATGACGATGGCGGCGTTCTCCTGGCCGAAGAAATCGAGCACATCCTCATAAGCCGCTGGGGGAAATGCCGAGATATCCCCTCACCTGCGCCGTTGTGATCATCAGATCGCGCCAGTTGCTGATACCGCTTGTGGCATAGTCAGAGATTTCCGGAGAGGCCTTCATCACCAATCCAAGCGGATAGGCCTTTGCCAGATCACACGGGATTAGCTCCAGGCCTGGCGCGGGTTGATGGGATATCCACAACGCCCGGTACCGCTTCTAGATCGCTGACATCTTCTGCGACGGCAACTTCAATGAGGCGGACGATATCGCCTAGGAAGCGCTATGCGTTGGCGAACGAGCTTGAGTCTCTTCAACGCCATCCGTTTCGATTGATTTGAGTAGCCCTCCGAACGTCAGTAGCAATTCGCCCATACTTAGTATGTCAAGCATTTGCGTGCACGGCGTTTGGCACAGAAGTCGCGGCTGTCATACGGTCAGAGCAAGACAACGGAGTTCTCAGCTGAGAACTTTTAGGGGAGCCGACTGTTCGTTAATCGCGAGGCGGAAAGCACCAAGGCGAAAGTTCTCAGCTGAGAACTTTTCTAGCGACATACCAATGAAACTATCGCAAACCCACTCAATCTGGGTCTGCGCGGACCCAAAACTCGTTCCATATACAGCGAAACTCATTTCATTTATCGACGTCTTCATTCCATTTTCGATGATTCCTGCACAAGAGTTGGCGGAAGTTATCCATGAATCGGCCAGCTTAAGCGCGCAGGGCAGGGGATTCCCAACTCCGAAAAGGCGCGTTGACAGATGCGACCCTTCCGTGACATCGTCAACTCAACTGCTGTCGCGCTCGTCCCACTTGTTCAACCCCTTGCAATGCTATAGTCGCTATTCCGCAGCCCATCAGGCAGAAGTCATCCTGATATTCGCTTCCGTTTCGAAGTAAAGTTAGTAGATTATCAATGTGCTAGGGCGTCAAGCTTTTTGCCCATGTCCCAGTTCGATTGGGTAACCGGACCAAATTCCCGGGCAGATAGATTTTCAAGCACAGCGAATTCTGATTCAAGGTGGCATGAAGCTGCCATCCGTTGATTCTGTTGAGACCTTGTCGCTCGGTGCCATGCGCCGGCTGGTTGCGGGTTTGGTCGGCAAGATGCACGAGCTTGAAGCGGATGTCGGAGCGCTGCGCACCGAGAACCAGAGACTGCGTGACGACAATGAACGACTGAAGCTGGAAAACGATAGTCTGTGCCTGGATAACCAATCGCTTCGAGACGAAATCGCCCGGCTGAAGAATTTGCCGCCACGACCGCCGTTTCGGCCATCGGGGATGGAGAACGCGAGCAAGCCTACAGCCGGGAAGAATAGCAGCAAGGGCGGCCGCGGTGTTAAGCGCGATCGGGTCACGCGCGAGGTAATCGTCAAAGCGGACGCGCCGGAAGGGTCACGTTTCAAGGGATACGAAACAATCCTGGTGCGCGAGCTGGTTGTTGCGGCAGAAGTCGTGCGTTACCGGCGCGAGCGCTGGGTCACCTTGGACGGCAAGACAATTCTTGCGCCCTTGCCGGATGGCATTGTCGGCGGCATCGGTCCGGGCCTGCGGCAGTTTTGTCTGACCATGCATGCGCAAGGTCAGGTGACGACGGAACGGCTGACATCGATCCTGAATGGTATCGGGGTCGAGATATCGAAGAGCCAGGTTGTTCGCATCCTGATCACGGATCTCGACACGTTTGCAGGCGAGGACCTGTCGGTCTTGCGGGCGGGATTGACAACGGCGCCGTTCATCACGGTGGACGATACCGGTGCACGCCATGCGCGGCGCGAAGGTATAACAAGCCACATTGGCGGCGAGCGCTTTACCGTGTTCAGAACAGGCCGATCAAAATCTCGATTGAGCTTTCTGTCGCTGATGCGCGCAGGCCATGAAGATTATGTGATCAATGCGGCTGCACTTGACTACTTGCGTCGGCGTCAGGTTGATCCGTTGTTGATCGAGAAGCTCTCCGTCCACCCGGAAAAGATATTCGCATCGCAGAGCGCATGGCTGGACCATCTGGCACGCTGTGCCATCGATATCTTCGACAGGGCGCTGTTGCGGGCGTTAAGCGAAGGCGCACTCTGGGGCGCGATCCGACACCATGGACTGATGCGCACGACCGTTGTCGTCTCCGACGGTGCCGGTCAGTTCCGCATCCCCAATCATGCATTGTGTTGGGTGCACGCAGAACGTCTCGTTCACAAGCTGATGCCGGCAACGCCAAAACAAGCTCGGGCCGTTGAAACGGTGCGTGATCTGATCTGGTGTTTCTATCAAGCATTGAAGGCGTGGAAGGAAAGGCCATCTCCCGGAGTGGCCCAGGCGTTCCGCCAACGCTTTGATCGTATATTCACCTTGCGCACAGGTTTCGCGGATTTGGATCAATTGCTGGTGCGTTTGCACCGGCGTAAGCCTGAACTTCTCAAGGTTCTGGACCGGCCGGACATCCCGCTGCACACCAATGCATCCGAGAACGACATTCGTGCCTGTGTCATCAAGCGGAAGATCTCGGGCGGCACTATGAGTGACAAAGGCCGCCAGGCGCGAGACGTCATGCTCGGGCTAATGAAGACCTGCCGGAAGCTTGGCGTTTCCTTCTATGCGTACATCGGCGATCGACTCGGACTCAATGACTCCAATCAAAAGATTCCACCGCTAGCTGAACTGATTGCCATGCCCATGTAAATCCACGGGCAGGGATAAGATTGCGCGGGTGGACCATCGTGAAACGGTGACTTAATCAAAGCACTCTTAGATCGTCGTATGACACCATGACATGCTCCTTGAATGCTGCCCGGGCGGTGAGCCTATCGTAGTATCGCTTCAGGGCAGGATAGCCGGAACGATCGATGTTGATGTCATAATATCGGTAGAGCACATGGCCGAACTGAATATCGGCCAGAGTGAATTTATTCCCGGCCAAAAAGGCATTGCGCTCGAGTTGGGCCTCGGCAATGTCGAGCTTTGCATTGAAAGTGCTAATAGCTCCGGCAATCGCCTCCGCATCCCGATCCTTCGGTGCCGTTCGTACCACCCTCCAAAAGATGGGGCCGGTGAAATTGAGGGCGATATTAATCTTGGACCATTCAGCCCATTTATCGATTTCCGCCCGCGCTTCGACATCTTGCGGCCAGAACTCTGCGTCGCCGTAACGGGCGGCGAGATAGCGCAGGATTGCGCCTGTCTCCCACAACGACGCGCCGTCTCCATCACGTAGAACCGGCACTGTACCGTTCGGGTTGAGCTTCTTGAACTCTGCAGAATCGTTGCCACCGTACCTGTGGCCAATGTCGTGACGCATAAACGGAAGCTTCAGTTCACCAATGCACCACATCAGCGCTTGGACATTTGAAGAAGTTCGGCGGCCCCAGACTGTCAGCATTCACACTGTCTCCCACGTTGCTCCGACTCGTACAGCCATATTGCATAAACTCAACATTGGTCGAAAGAATGCATATTGATAAGTGCCTAAGCGATCCTGCCCGGGAATTTGGTCCGGTTACTTCGATTGGGCTCCAAGAATGGCACAGCATTAATACTACACACCCTTTAATTTGCTGCCAGCCGACCGGCTGCGACAATCAGAAAGGCGGCGGCCGTACCTTCCACCCATCTACGACGACAATCGCTGAAGCCGCCGTTCATCCCGACTGCGGCGATCGCGAGACTCAAGCTCGTGTAGACGATCCCACAAAGGGCGATGAAGATCGCAGACAGGATGAGCGCCTGCAGAGGAATGCTGCCGCCCTGCTGCATGAATTGCGGCAGGATCGCAAAATAGATCATCATGCCTTTAGGATTGAGGAACGCAGTCAGAAATCCCCGCCGAAGCGGGCCATTGGCCGGTGCGGCCGAGAGGTTGAGCTGCCCCGCCTTCGTAGCGGATCGCAAAAGCTGGAAAGCCAGATAAACCAGGTACGTGACACCGAGCCAACGCAATGCCTCAAACAGCATCGGGGAGGCAGCGACTACTGCAGCGACGCCGAGGGCGGCGAGGGCGGAATGAACCGCATAACCAAGGCAAACGCCTGCGGTCGAACGTAGGCCGGCGGATGCTCCGCCCGACAGAGCTTGCGACGCTACAAAGAGCATGTCGGGGCCGGGCGTGCAGATCAAGGGCAGCACGGTTGCGGTGAAGAAAATCAGTGTTCCTGTTTCCATGGATAGAATCATAGGCCAGCGTTTTCGCAATTTGGTTGCGAAGATGCCCTTGTGAGACCTAGATTTAGCATTGGAGTCTTCATGAGGCAGAAAGTTAGCATCACATGCCAACAAAATTGGATGACATAGATCGGCGTATTCTTCGCGCCCTGCAACGCGATGGACGGTTGCAGAATTTGGAGCTCGCCAAACAGGTGGGCTTGTCACCCTCGCCCTGCTTGCGGCGAGTCAAGCTCCTGGAGCAGGCCGGAATTATCGACCGCTATGTTGCGGTTCTCAATTCCGCGAAGGTCGGTCTCGGTCTGTCGATGTTCGCGCGGGTCTGGCTGACCGCACAGGATGCCGAAACCATCGATCTTTTCATGGATGCCATGAAGCAGCTCCCCCAAGTGATGGAGTGCTACATCATGCTGGGGGAGAGCGACGCCCTGCTGCGCGTGGTCGTAGCCGATCTGGATGACTACCGCAGTTTTCAGGCCGCGCATCTGACACGGAAAAATGGAATTCAGAATGTCAAAACCGATGTGCCAAGTCAGATAGTCAAGCAAACCCACACTCTGCCGCTATAAGGTCTGGATTTCTCCAATCCGTGGCGCAGCCTATTACCTACGGTAGCATTATATCCGTGCTTGCAATCAAAAGATGAAAGCGGCATTCTGACCCTGGCAATGCCGTCGATCGCTGACACGGGTTAACCTGATGCGTCATTCACCTGCAGAATTGCTAATCCAAGACATTTTCACAATCCAGGTGCAACTTTCGAAGCGATGGCTTCGGAGCAAGCCTCAACACGACATTTTATCCAAAGGGACGGACGCATCGCGGCATCGCCAACCGGAACGCATGGTGCGTCCCCGGGGGAAACGCGTACACTATCGCAAGGAATATCACGATGAACCAGTTTCGTTTCAACATACTCGCCGCGGCGGTGATTGCCGGCGCTGGCCTGGCATTTCTCACGCTCCCGGCATGGGCACAATCCGTTACCAAAACGTGCAGCACGCAATATCAGGCTGCCAAGGAGGCTGGTACGCTGAAAGGCCAGAAATGGCCGGACTTTCTGTCGGCTTGCAGCGCGAAGCTGAAGGCCGACGACGACACAGAGGCAGCTGCCCCCGCCGACAAGACACCTGCCAAAAAGGCGGCAAAGGATACCGCTACAAAACCGGCCAAGACGACGCAAACGGCGACTGCAACCACCGGCGGCGGGATGTCGGCGAAAGCCGTCACCAAGGAATGCAGCACACAGTATCAGGCTGCCAAAACGGCGGGAACGCTCAATGGCCAGAAGTGGCCGCAGTTCCTTTCGGCCTGCAGCGACAGTCTGAAATCGGACGATTCGGATGCGACCGTTCCTGACGAACCAGCACCCACCAAGGCTGCTACCAAAACAACCAAGACACAGGTGGCCAAGGCACAGACCTCCGCCGATGGCAAGCCTCTGTCTCCCGCTCAGGTCGCATTCCGGGCCCGCATCAGCGAATGCGGCGACCAGTGGCAGCAGGCCAAGGCAAGCAACAAAACCCGCGGCATGACCTGGCCACAATACTGGAGCGCCTGCAATACGCGCCTCAAGTCCGAATAATCCTGATTGAAATTAGGGATACGATAGAATCGCCCGGGCACCCAGTCCGGGCGTTTTCGCTAGAACCTTCACTGTTCATCGACATCATCAATCAACATCAGGAGCAAATCATGCCTATTCAGGATCTCGTCGACGCAATCGCCACGCAAGCCAAGCTTGATCCACAAGTGGCAGAGAAGGCCGCAGGCACGGTGCTTTCCGTGCTCCAGCATGAGGCTCCCGAACAAGCAGCAACAATATTCGCAAAGATCCCCGGTGCTACCGAACTTGCTCAAAACTTCGATGTCATGGCAAGCGGGGCGCAGTCGGGTGGCTTCCTGTCGAGTGTGACCAGCATGCTTGGAGGCGCGGCGGGTGAAAAGGTCGGCGCGCTGGTCAATGGCGTGGCCGCACTGAAAGAGAGCGGGCTGACCGTCGAACAGATCCAGGAAGCCGGAGCTGCGGTGCTGGCCCATGCCAAGGAATACGCCGATCCAAAACTTGTCGATCAGCTTCTGGATTCAGTGCCGGGCCTGAAAGGTCATCTGGGCCTTTGAATGCAACGGGCTGACATTCTACATCCGGCCATGTAAACCGTTCCAAGGTTATCGGGAATCGCGCGGGATGAGCGGCACAAAACGTACATTTTATTTCGTGCTCGGATGGGCGATGGTGGCGCTCGGCTTCATTGGCGTGCTTCTGCCCGTCATACCGACGACGATCTTTCTCATCATCGCCGCCTGGTGTTTCAGTCGCTCATCGCCGCGATTCGAAAAGTGGCTGCTTGAACATCCGGTGTTCGGGCCGACACTGGTGCAGTGGCGCGAGCACGGAGCAATTCCGAAACGCGTAAAATGGATCGCTTGCGCCGGCATGGCATTGGGCTACGCCACTTTCATGTATTTTGCCCGGCCGTCACCTCTGCTCGGAGGGGTGGTGGCTCTATTTTTCATCGCCTGCGCCGCTTACGTTTGGACCCGCCCGAGCTTGGCCGCATAGGTCTAGATGCGCTTGCCGGTTGCCTTGTCGAAGATGTGCAAAGCACTTGCATCGATATTGAAGCGCTGCGACGCACCGACTGCCATTTGCGAGCGTGGAGGCAAGCTTGCCGTCAGGCGCTGGCTGCCTATCGTCGAGGTAACGACCAGCTCCGGACCGGTCAGTTCGACCACTTCGACTTTCGCCTCGATGGCAAGGCCTGCGTCTTCCGATGACGCCATCGTCAGACTTTCCGGACGAATGCCTATGATCACATCGCGAGCGTTTGCGGCATTTTCCCAGAACTCGCGGGGGAGGGGGATGCCGCCGGGGGAGCCATCGACATGGGCGACGCCATCCGCAACCGTCGCATCCAGCATGTTCATCGGCGGCGAACCGACGAAACTCGCGACATAGCGGGTGGCCGGTCGATTGTAGATCTCATCCGGCGTGGCAAGCTGCTCGATCTGACCGTCGCGCATGACAGCGATGCGGGTTGCGAGCGTCATCGCCTCGATCTGGTCATGCGTCACATAGACAATCGTGGTGCCCAGCATCTGATGCAGGCGCTTCAGCTCGGTTCGCATTTCCATCCGCAATTTCGCATCGAGATTGGACAGGGGCTCGTCGAACAAGAATATCTGCGGATCGCGCACCAGTGCCCGGCCGATGGCGACGCGCTGCCGCTGTCCGCCTGAAAGCTCGGACGGCTTGCGGCCAAGGAGATTTTCGATCTGCAGGATCTTTGCCGCCTTTTGCACGGCCTCGATTCGTTCCGCTGCGGGTACGTTGCGCATTTCAAGGCCGAAGCCGATGTTTCGCGCCACGGACATGTTCGGATAAAGCGCATAGGACTGGAACACCATGGCGATGTCGCGGTCCTTGGGATGCACGCCGGTGACCGAACGATCACCGATACGCACGTCACCCTCTGTCGCTTCGGCGAGCCCTGCAATGATGTTGAGAAGCGTTGACTTGCCGCAGCCGGAGGGACCGAGCAGGACGAGGAACTCGCCGCTGGCGAGCGACAGGTCGATGCCCTTCAGCGTTTCGACGGTGCCATAACGCTTGCGAACATTGATCAGCTCGAGCGCACTCATGGAGCTTCCTCCGGTGATGTTTGCGGACCCTCGCCATAGCGGCGGGGAATGGTGGAGACGGCTTTGGACGCAACGCGAACACCAGCCGCAAGGCTTGCCTCGAGCGTTTGACCATTTGCCAGCGCGGCGAGGAAGGCGGCGTTGAACACGTCACCGGCACCAATTGTATCGGCAACCTGCACCAGGGGGGCAGGTACCGATACAAGCTTGTCGTCGGAGCCGACTGCCAACGCCCCATCGGGTCCGCGTTTTACGACAACGATGGCATTGCTCGGCATCAGAGCCTTGAGCCTGTGCGCGGCTTCGGCAGGCTCGACGCTGTTGGCGAGGCGCGTCGTCTCGACCTCATTGAACAGGGCGATGTGGCAGCGCGCCAGCCACCCGCGGGCCGTGCTGCGGTTGGCCTCGGTCCAGCCATCGATCGGCCAGCCGGTATCGAGCGCGATGCGGATATCGTTGGCATCGGCCCAATCGAACAACTCGTCATATTGTGCAACGAGGCCGTCGGTCAGGAAGGAGCCGCAAAGGATGGCAGTGCCGCCCTTCAGCCGCTCCGTGTCGAGCGTCGTGATGACGTCGAGCCAGGACAATGCCGCGATGTGACCGCGCGTCGTAAAGAAAGTACGCTCGCCGTTCGGGTGGGTAATCCCAACGGAAAGGGTTGTGCCCACAGGCGCAACCGGCCAGCGTTCCGAACGCTTGCCGAAACCCTGCCGCAGCCATTCGCCGAACTGGTCATTGCCGACATTGGCGGCGATCTGAAAATCGAGGCCGAGCCCTTCCCAGGTGAGAGCCGCGTTGCCGGCGGAACCGCCGACGCGCAGTTCGTCGTAGTCGACCATGATCTCGGTTCCGGGTGTCGGCCATGGATCGGCCGGGCCGAGGATCAAATCGACATTGACGTTTCCGATGACGGCGAGTGGCTGCATCGCTCTCACTCGTCCCGCGTGATCTTGGTCGAGCGCACAGGCGTGCCGAGATCGGCAACGCGCGCGCCGGCAAAGCCGAGCATGAAGTGCTGGGCGGCGGGAAGGAGCGCGAAAATTGCCGCCATGCCGCTTGCCACGCCCGCAGCGATCGTAGCGGTATCTTTGAGCGGAGCCTCTCCGGACGCATCGATCACCACAACCGGCGACCCGGCTTCCCGTGCCGAGACCGCCATGCGCGCCACCAATTCCGACGTTGCATCCTTGGCGCGGAACAGGACGACGCCGACCTTGGGTCCAAGCATTTCCATCGGACCGTGGCGCAATTGTCCGCCTTCAAGCGAGAAGCACGGGATGCGTGAAAGTTCGGTGAGGCCGAGCGCAATCGCCTCCGCGACACCCTGCATGCGGCGACCAGAGGTTACGACAGCCGATACGTCCGACAATGCGGCGACTGCAGCATCGACATTCGGCGTACTCTCTGTACTCAGGATGGCGAGCGCTTCAGCCGGATCCTCGCCAAGCGTACTGAGCACGGCGAGATGCAGGGCAAAACTGACAGTCAGGCTGCGCGTTGCCGCGAAGGCATTTTCGGTTCCGCCGGAACCGACCAATGATGGCACGGTGCGGGCAAGGGTAGACCCGCCTTCGAGCGTCAGGCCGAAAGTATCGGACGGCACGCCAACCTCGGCAAACCAGCGCAGGACCTCAGCGCTTTCCCCGGACTGAGAGGTCAGAAGAATTGTTTTGCCGGCTAATGGCAGCGGCTGACCGAGTTGCTCGGACAGCGGCAGGGCCACCGCATCGATACCAAGGCTGCGATAGAGCGGTTCGACCGCACGGCCAACCGCATGCGAACCGCCCATGCCGAGCAGCATCAGACGCCCGGTCATACGCAGGGATTGGGCGATGGTCACGGCAAGTGGAGCGGCCGCCTCGAAAGAAGAAATCGCATCGGCATTCTGCCGCGCCATTTCTTTCTCGATGGCAATGAGACCGATGGGTTTGTTCATTTGCGAAGACATGCTCATCCTTTGACGCCGCCGCTTGTCAGGCCCGCGATCAGGGCGCGCTGCATGAAGAGACCAACGAGTAGCGGGGGGAGGGCGGCAAGCACACCCGCTGTGGCAATCAATCCGTAATCCGAGACGCGTCCGCCAGCGAGATCGGCGATCGCCACGGTCAAGGTTTTGGCCCGCTGATCCGAAGTGAACAAAAGGGCATAGAAGAATTCGTCCCAGGCAAGCAGGAACGCGAAGAGTGCGGCGGTCGCCATGACGGGTGCGGCGAGCGGCAGGGTGATCAGCCGCAGGATCTGATCGAGCCGGGCGCCATCCATGGTTGCAGCGCTTTCGATTTCGCGCGGGATTGAGTCGAAGCCGGATTTCATCAACCAGGTGGTGAAGGGCGCGAGGATCGTCAGGTAAACCAGCGCCAGACCAAAGACGTTGTTGAGGAGGCCGGCCCAGGCGAGCGTCATGTAAAGCGGTACGGCCAAGGCTACCGGAGGCAGCATGTAAGTGGCAATAACTGCGTAAAGCGACCAACCGACCGATGGCGTGCGCGATACGGCCCAGGCGGAGGGGACCGCTACGAAGAGCGCCGCCACAGTCGCCATGCCGGCCACCTTGATGCTGTTGAACAGCGAGGCGACGAAGGCTTCCCCGGCGCTGTTGGCGACCGAAGAAAGCAGGACACCGTAGCGGGACAGATCGACCGTATCGGGCCACCAGTGCAACGGTTTGGCGATAAGGTCCGGCGTCGATGAAATGCTCATGATGAAGAGCCACACCACGGGGGCAAGGATCACGACCAGAAGCAGAAGCGCTGCCAAATGTACCAGGATCGTTGCGGTGAGGCTGCGGCGTTCCATTATGACGCTCCCGCGCTTTTGCGGATCAGGGCGGCATAGGCGACGGCCAGCACTGTCACGAGCAGGGTAACAATCAGCGCCAGCGACGCACCCGATCCCGCTCGCTGAAAGGAAAACGCTTCCTGGTAGACCAGGATCGACAGTGTCCGCGTGCTGTTGGCCGGACCGCCGCGGGTCATGACCCAGATGATGTCGAAGACCTTGAAAGCCTCGATGGTTCGAAGCACGAGCGCCACCATCAGCGGGCCGGCGAGATAGGGCATGATGACGAAGCGGAAGCGCGACCAGGCACCGGCGCCGTCGACCATGGATGCGGCTGTGATATCGCGCGGCACGGCCTGGAGGGCGGCCAGCGCAATCAGCGCCACCAGTGGAAAATTCTTCCAGCAGTCGGCCACGATAAGCGAGGCGAGGGCAGTACCAGGCTCACCCAGCCAGGAACGATAGGCATCGATAAGGCCGAACTGCATCAGCATCGCATTCAGTGCGCCATATTCCGGGTTATAGATCAACCGCCACAGCGTGGCATTGACCACGGTCGGCAGCGCCCAGGGCAGGATCATCAGCGCGCGCAGGATGGAACGGCCGTAAAATTGCTGGTTGAGGAGCAAAGCAGCAAGGACGCCGATGACCATCTCCGCCGATACGGAGAGGACGGCAAACCAGAAGGTAGTAATCAGCGTGCGCTGGAAATTCGAACCGGAAAGTATCTTTACATAATTATCGAGGCCAACGAAACTGCCTTCGGTGCCCACCAGCTTGGCGTCAGTGAAGGAGAGCCGCACCGTATCGACGAGCGGCCAACCGATTATCGCAACCATGACGATCAGAAGCGGCAGCATCAGGAGCCATGCGCGGGTGGTGATCCAGGTGCTCGTCATGAAATGAAGCCTGCACTATTGCTGAGATAAAGGCGTTGCCGCTGACCCTCCCCTTGTGGGGAGGGACGGAGCGAAGCGACGGGGAGGGGTTCTTGGAATTCATCCCTTAGTTGCCGCCATCCAGTAAGAAAGGCCCCGCCCCGAACCTGCGGTTCGACCCTCCCCACAAGGGGGAGGGTAAGCGGCACCTCATCATGCTATCAGAGACCGCTGTTCTCGACGGCAGTCTTCAAGGCGTCCTCCGGGGCGGCCTGCCCCAGAAGAGCTTCCTGAATTGCCTGCTGCAGTCCTGTCGAAAGTTCCTGATACTTCGGTGTCGTCGGACGCGGGTACATCGCAGCAAGACTGACTTTGGCCGCCGCAATCATTTCTTCCTGACCTTTGGTGACTGCAGGATCATCATAGGAAGAAGACCAGATCGGCAAGCTCAACTTGGCGTACTGGTTCTGCGTTGCCTGAGACGTCATGAACGTGATGTATTTCCATGCTTCGTCGGGATGTTTGCTGGTCGAGGTGATGCCGAGACCCATTGAACCGTTGACTGCAGATACGGTGCTCTTGCCTTCAACACCGGGTGCAGGAACGACACCGACCTTGCCGACAACCTTGCTGTCCTTCGGATCATTGGCCATGTTGTACATGTAGGTCCAGTTAAGGGCGAAGGCCGCTTCGCCATTCTGGAACACGCGGCGGACATCCTCCTCGAGGAATTCCTTGGAATTCGGATTGGTGAGACCCGACTTGTAGCTATCGACCATGTAGTTGAGCGCATCGAGACCGCCGCCCGTCTGGAACACCGGCTTGCCGTCCTTGAGGAAGCTGCCGCCATAGGCGCTGACCAGCGTGGTGTAGTCGCAGATCGCGGCTTCAGCCTGTGACCAGCTCCACGCGATGGGCGTTGCAAGCAAGCCCTTGTCCTTGATGATCTTGGCCTGTTCGGCAAGTTCGGCCCAGGTCTTTGGCGGGCTTTTTATGCCGGCCTTTTCCAGGATTTCTTTGTTGTAGAACAGATACTTCGTATCGAGAATCCAGGGCATGCCATAGCGTTTGCCGTCATATTCAACGGTGGTCCAGGCACCTGGAAGCACGCCCGATGTCATTTCCGGCGTAATCTTGTCGGTTACATCCACAAGCACCTTGTTGGTTGCATATTCGGCCGGCCAGATCACATCGAAGAGAACGACATCATAGCCGCCGCCCGACCCTTGAGCGAGGACGGTCTTGTCGTGCAGGCCTTCATAGGGAACGAATTCGAGATTGACCGTCACATCTGGATTTGCCTTGGTGAAGGCTTCCGTCATGGCGCGGACGTCGGCCTCGCTATAGGCGGCCTGCGCCATGAACAGCGCGTTGATCTTGGTTTCTGCATGGGCAGGCGAAGACAGCGCCGCTCCCAGAAGTGTGGCGCCCAGAAGCGCGCTCGTCACGGATTTCAACATCATTACCTCCTGTTTGGCAGCGCTGGCCGTCATGGACAGACGCCTGGTCGTTGCAATCGAGAGCCTTTCGTGACGCGTTTCGCCAAACCTGTGCTCACATTCCCCTGATCGATTTTTATTAAATCAATTCGCTTGACTTATTAGTTGATGAATATTCTTCTGGTGTCAAGAGGGATGACGGATGGACGGCATACGATCGATACGGGCAAAGAGTGGAACCAATCTCGGCGGTGCCAGCGCGCATAACCGCCGCATCATGATCGATGCATTGCGCGTCAATGGTGCGCTGTCGCGGGCCGACCTTGCGCGCGCCACCGGACTGACGCCACAGGCCGTTTCCAATATCATCGAGGAGCTGGCGCGCGACGGTCTGGTGCGTTCGCAGGCCAGTGTGCGCAAGGGCAGGGGCCAGCCTGCCACGCCCTATCAGCTCGTGCCGGAAGGCGCCTTTGCCATCGGTCTGCAGATCGACCGCCACGTGACGCGCACGGTCATCGTCAACCTCGTCGGCGATGTTCTGGTCCAGATGGAAGCCAAGCTGCCTCCCGGCGGACCGGCGCAGGGTGTTGTGGTTATTCTCGACCTGATCAGGAAGGCGCGCAACGCGCTGGCGGCACAGGCACCAGAGGCGGAAAAGCGGCTCGTCGGTCTCGGCGTTGCCATGCCCGGACCATTCGGCATCAACACGCTCTACGACGACCCCTGGATGATGACGGCGTGGCAGAACTTCCCCCTCATGGACAGGATTGCCGAAGGAACAGGGCTCGAAGTTGCGTTGCAGAACGACGCGGCAGCCGCAGCAACTGCCGAACGATTGCTTGGCGCAGCACATGGGCTCGACCACGCAATCTGCATCTACTTCGGCTATGGTCTCGGAGCGGGCTTGATCCTTAACGGGGAACTCTATGGCGGCGCGCATGCCAATGCCGGCGAGATCGGTATGATTCTCGCGTTGGTGCCCGGTGACGGTCCCGACGTCGAGCCCCTGGAACATTACGCTTCGATGGCGGCACTTTGCAAATTGCTCGATTTCGATCCATCCGAGCCGGAACTTTTCGCCATGATCACCGATGCCATCCTGCGCGGCGGCCCAAAGCTGGAACAGTGGATGGACAGTGTCGCCGAGCGCTTGCGCCGGACCGTGCAAATTCTCGAATCGATCTTCGATCCGCAGACGATCATTCTCTGTGGTGGCGCGCCGCGAGTGCTGATCGATCGCCTTGTCGAGAAGGTCGAGCCGCTGCTGCCCTCGATCGCCGAGCGCTCCCGCCGTTACCCGGAAGCACGATTGCAGGCAGGGCTGGCCGATCCTTGGTCCGCCGCACTCGGCGCTGCCGCCGAGCCCATCGCGCGGACTTTCGATCCAAGATTCTCGGCGATACTCAAGACGGTATGAGGCATAGAAAGCCTTGCTATAGCTCATGGTATACGTCAGGGTGAGTTATAGAAAGGCGATCTATCGCTCATGATCTGGAACTGGCAGCAGGCCGATTGGCCCAATTTTACCTATGACGCGACTGCGCTTGAACCTTTGGAGCGCCAGTTCCTGCTGCATTCCGGCGAGTTCTTCGGCGCTTTTCGCCATGTGAATGCCGACGACCGGGACACGCTGCAGAATCGAGCTGATCGGCGACGAAGCATTGAAAACCTCGGAGATCGAAGGAGAATTCCTCAACCGCGACAGCTTGCAGACGTCACTTCGGCAACAATTCGGTTTGGCGACCGGCAATCAACGTGTTCCCGCTGCAGAGCGCGGCATCTCCGAGATGATGGTCGACCTCTACCGGACTTTCGCCCATCCGCTCCAGCACGATACATTGTTCAACTGGCACAGGATGTTGATGGCTGGCGAGAGCGATGCCATCCAGATTGGAGGTTACCGCACGCACGAGGAGCCGATGCGGGTCGTGTCAGGCCGCGCCGACAAGCCGACGATCCATTTCGAGGCACCGCCATCAATGCGCATTCCGCAAGAGATGGATGCGTTTGCAAGCTGGTTCAACGCGACGGCGCCCGAGAGGAAGACGGCTCTGCCTGCGCTGACCCGAGCCGGGCTGGCGCATCTATACTTCGTCAGCATTCATCCTTTTGAAGACGGCAATGGCCGTATCGGCCGGGCAATCTCTGAAAAGTCTCTCGCCCAGAACCTCGGCCAGCCTAGCCTCATCGCTTTGGCCTATACCATTCAACGTGCGCGCAAAGCCTATTACGACATGCTGGAACGCAGCAACAAAACCAACGAGATTACCGAATGGCTTGTCCATTTTGCCGAGACTGTGCTGGAAGCGCAGCGTACGACCCTGAAGCGGGTGGAATTCTACATCGTCAAGGCCAAGTTTTACGACCGGGTGCGCGGGCAACTGAACCCGCGGCAGGAGAAAGTCATTGCCCGTATGTTTCGCGCAGGGCACGACGGTTTCAAAGGCGGTCTCAGCGCAGAAAACTATATCAGCATCACCGGCACCTCCCGCGCAACAGCAACGAGAGACCTGACAGATCTGGTGGTCAAAGGAGCGTTGACCCGGACCGGAGAGCGAAGACACACGCGCTACCATCTTGATGTAGATGGTGTCTGACTAACGCAAGCTTGAAAACCAGGCGATGAGCTCGGCGCTGTTGCGCAGGCCATAGCTACGCATGATGCGGGCGCGGTGTGCCTCGATGGTCCGCTTCGACAGGCCGATCTCCTGGGCGATCTGCGCATTGGTCTTGCCTTGCGATACCAATGTCAGCACCTGTTTTTGCCGGTCGGAAATCAGGCTGGCGTTGCCGGCGATCGCTCGATTCATTGGCTCGAAGCAATAGAGCGCTTCGGCGAAGGGATCCGCCAGATTACGGCTGCGCCCGCGCACCCGGCACCAGAAGCTCGAACCGTCACGCCGCCGCATAACGCGCTCGTCATGATATACTTTGCCGCCGGCAAAGTTGGTGCGCCACATTTCGCCGGTGCGGACGAAATCCCTGATTTTCGGATATAGTCTTGAAAAACTCTGGTCGATCAGTTCGTGACGTTCATAACCGAAAGTCTCAGCGAATTCGAAATTGCAATCACGTATGATACGGTGCGTGGCATAGACCATCGGCACCGGCAGGTCCGCCAGCCGGAACAGTTTCCCGCCTCCGGGTTCAATACTAGCGGAACTGGATAAGTCGGGTGCTGTCATGCAGTATTAATACGACTATCTGCGGCGCCGGTACAAGCCATACGGTTCATGCAGAGGATAGAGAAATGGGAGATTTTTCTTGAAAAAAGTTCAATCAAACGTCGCGCAAGCGCTGGATGGCGTGCTGTTCGATGGCATGACCATCATGGCCGGCGGGTTCGGCCTGTGCGGCATACCCGAGGCGCTGATTTACGCGATCCGCGATTCCGGCGTCAAGGATTTGACCGTCATCTCCAACAATGCCGGCGTCGATGGCATCGGACTTGGCGTACTGCTTGAGACCAAGCAGATCCGCAAGATGATCTCGTCCTATGTCGGCGAGAACAAACTGTTTGCCCAGCAGTACCTGTCGGGCGAACTCGAACTGGAATTCAACCCGCAAGGAACGCTCGCCGAACGGATTCGCGCCGGAGGGGCAGGTATTCCGGCCTTCTTCACCAAAACCGGCGTCGGCACCATCATCGCCGAGGGCAAGGACGTGCGCGAATTCGACGGTGAATCCTACGTGATGGAGCGTGGACTATTCGCTGACCTTTCCATCGTCCATGCCTTCAAGGGCGATACGGAAGGCAACCTCGTTTACCGCAAGACGGCGCGGAACTTCAATCCGATCATGGCGACGGCATCGAGGTTCACCGTGGCCGAAGTCGAACATCTGGTCGAGGCTGGCAAGATCGATGGCGACCAGGTGCATACGCCCGGTATTTTCGTCAAGCGGATCGTGCATGTGCCCAACCCCGTCAAACACATCGAACAACGCACGACCCGTCCGCGCCTTGTCGCAGCAAGTGAGGTAAACTGAGATGGCCTGGACACGCGATCAGATGGCCGAACGGGCCGCACAGGAACTCGAAGACGGTTTTTACGTCAATCTGGGCATCGGCATACCGACGCTCGTTGCCAATTATATCCCGACGGGAATGAGCGTGCAGCTGCAGAGCGAGAACGGCATGCTCGGCATGGGACCTTTCCCCTACGAGGGCGAGGAAGACGCCGACTTGATCAATGCCGGCAAGCAGACCATCACCCAGCTGCCAACGACCAGCTATTTCAACGGTGCCGACAGTTTCGGCATGATCCGCGGCGGTCATATCGATCTTTCAATTCTCGGCGCAATGCAGGTTGCCCGCAATGGCGATCTCGCAAACTGGATGGTTCCGGGCAAGATGGTCAAGGGAATGGGCGGCGCGATGGATCTTGTCGCCGGCGTCAAGAAGGTCGTCGTCGTCATGGAACACGAGGCCAAGGGCGAAGCCAAGCTTTTGGAGCAGTGCACGTTGCCATTGACCGGACAGCGCGTCACCGATCTGGTGATCACTGACCTCGGCGTGTTCACAGTGGAGCGGCGCGGCGAGCCCAAGATGACACTCATCGAGGTTGCGCCCGGCGTACCGGTCGAGGAAATCAAGGCGAAAACCCAGGCGGTGTTCGACGTCGCGGTTTGATGAATTGGGCGTCATTCTTTCGCGGATGACGCTCTATAATTTCAGTTGGCGAACGCTCCGACCGGGTACAAGTGCCAAAACCAAGATGCCATTTGCTTCCTGTTCGTACAGGATAACATGACTCTTGTGCTCGTGCCGCCTTACACCAGATCCCAACGTTTCTGCCAATCGTCCCATATGCGGCGTGTCAGCCAATAATTTGAAGCAGTAGTCCAGTTCGTCTTTGTATCGCCGAGCTTGAATCACCCCGAACATCTCAATGCTATCAAGAAATATTTCGAGAATTTCGGTCCCGGCTCGCTCCGTCAGCCGATATTCACTCACGTCCTAAGCCACGGGCGCTGGCAATCTGTTCCGCCTGAGCAAAAATATCGTCCATGCTCCGTGTTCCAACGCCGCTAGCCTTTGCATCGGCCACCAGTTGACGCAGTTCATCCAGCGTGAATTCCTTTCCTCGCCGGGAACGATCCCGGCGCACCAAATCGCGCACGTAGTCACTGGTGCTGGCATATTCTCCCTTCCGGATTTGCGTCTCTATCCAGTCTTTCATTTGATCGGGCAATGATACCGTCATGGTCGCCATCCTGATTCCTCCTGGTGCACTTAAGAATAGCAGGCATAAGTACAATTCACAAATATTCTTAATGCGACCGAAAATGGGAAATTGCTATCTCGTTTTCCTGACCACGCAAACCGGGCCGTCGCCAGGATAGCGGGGATCACGATCGACGCAGGTGGCATCATAGCGGAAGCTGCCATAGTAGACACGGGCGCAGCCGGAGAGCACCGGAGCGAATGTTACAAGCACAAGAAACAGAGCTGTGGAATATTTTCGATAAAGAGGGTTCATTTTTCCTCGCGTCGCTCCTATATATAACCAGTTACGAGTGACACAGTAGCGTAACAATCCACTGATATTCTTCAGTAATTGGTCGGGTTTACGATCGGCATCTTTGATATCTTACGGAAATCTGGTGCCACAATAAGGCAAGCGCCTGCTCCGTTTCCTGATCACGTTTTATGTGAAGTGACATAAAGGGGTTGATCCGCGACGATGGACGTATAAGTTCTGCCTTCCGATTTGTTAACTAAACCTTTCACGTTAGGAGCAAAGCGATGAACAAAACCGCCGGCGACTATTCATTGCCAGAAACGATTTCCACGGCGCTTGCCAATGGTACAAATATTGTCAGAGCATTTCGCGAACAATTCGGATATTCCATCGAGGATTTAGCCGTTGCGTGCGGTCTGACGTCCCTCGAAATCGAAACGATCGAAAGCGGCCAGAATACGGACCCGCACAAACTGGAACGCATTGCACATGCGCTTGGTCTCCCGAGCAACGCAATGATTCTTGAAGATTCCAAGCGCCTCAGCGCCTGAAACGCTACTACCCCTAATAAATCGGCACCCAAAAAGCTGTCAGAGTGATATCCCAACTCTGACAGCTTTTTGATCTCCGGCGATGAGCTACAGACACAACAATGTGCGTGTCAGCGGGTGATCGGGCTCGCTCAATCCTTCAATGACATTGGCGTGGTGCTTGCCGGGCTCTTCTACAGCATCTACCCGGCAATCAAACCCTGACCAGATATTGGCGAGCAAGGCATTCTGCCGCAGAAATTCGGGCCGCTCCGCTGCGCCGACCCATGCGGTGACGTCGATGCTTTCCTGCGGCTCGAGCAGGGCAGGGCTCTCCAGCCGCGCTTCCACCGCATCGAGATGCAGCGTATCGTTCATCTCGGTCTTCATCAGCGGACGCATATCGGCTATCGCCGAAATCGGCACCGTCTTGCGGATGCGATGCCGGATCGCCTGGTTCAGCGGTGATGTCGCCGTCACCATGCGGGCAACGAGGTGTCCGCCAGCGGAATGTCCTGCCAGATGGATCGGGCCCGGCAACTCATTCGCAGCGCGGGTGATCGCGAGTCCGACCTGTACGGTGATGTCGCTGACGCGAACCTTCGGACACAACGCATAGGACGGTACGGCCACGGCGAAACCATGGGTGAGAGCACCCTTTGCCAGATGCGACCACGCGGACTTGTCGAAATCTTCCATCCAGTACCCGCCGTGCACGAAGACGGCAAGGCCCTTCAGGTCGCCCCAGGGCATGAACAGATCGAGCCGGTTACGCGAATGAGGGCCGTAGCTGAGGTCGGCTTCGAGCAGGCCTTTTTCTTGCATTTCCTCGCGAAATTGCGCGGCCTGCGCCAGCCATCTTGCCGGATATTCGAAGCCGTCCGGAATATACGCGAAGTTCGAATAAGCGTCGTCCCAGTCGATAGCTGCAGCGGTACCCATGTCTCCCCCGGTGGCTGTTATATTTATTCCCGAATCTTTTCCCTTATCTGCACACCGCCGCCGGATCTGCGCAGGTTTGGCAGCGCCAACATCAGGAGCACGAACGCTCCGGTGGCAAATTTCAGATCCGCAGGCGCAAGACCAAGTGTCAGACAGAACGAGATCAGCTGGTAGTACACCAGCGAGCCAATAACCGGGGCGAGAACCTGCCGAAGTATCGTCTGGCGGCCGGTAATGGCCTCGCCGATGATCAGCGCGGCAAGACCGTTGATAAGTATGCCGAAGCCCATGTTGACGTCGGCGAAACCCTGCGTCTGCACCATGATGCTGCCGCCTGTCGCGGAAAGTGCGCTCGCAACACCGACACCGATAATCGTCGCGGTGCCGACGTCGATGCCCTGTGCCTCGGCCATATCGGGGCTAGCCCCGACTGCGCGCATCGCCGTACCCTTCTCGGACATGAAGAAATACAGCATGGCACCGAGGACCAGCGCAACGAGCAAACCGACGATCAGAATCTTGGTCCAGGGGAAATTGGCGGAGGGGCCGGCAAGAATGGTGAAGACGGTATCATAGGTGAAGAGCGGAATATTGGTGCGGCCCATGATGCGCAGATTGATGCTGTAGAGCATCGTCATGACGAGGATGCCGGCGAGCAGCGTGTTGATCTTGAAACGCAGATGAATGAACGCGGTCGTACAGCCGGCAGCAAAGCCGCAAAGCAACGCGATGAAACAGGCGAGAAATGGATTGACACCAGCGGTAATCAGCGTGCCGCAGACACATCCGCCGAGTGGAAAGGCGCCTTCCGAAGTCAGATCGGGAAAGTTCAGGATGCGGAAAGGCAGCATGACGCCGAGCACCACGAAGGAGACGATCAGGCTTTGGGCAATGGTGACAGGGATCAGGCCATAGAAACTGTTGAATACGTCCATGGCCTCAAGCTCCTTGCAACGCGATAGCGTCGGATTTGGTGTGGAAGCGCTCGATAAGATCCGCAACGGTAATGCCGTTCTTCTCCTCCTGACCGATCTCCACGAGAACCTTGCCCGCGTCCATCATGATGATCCTGTTACCGTATTTGATCGCATGCTCCATGTTATGCGTGACCATCAGTGTCGTCAGTTGCAACGCTTCCACAGCCCGCACGGTCGTATCCATTACCAGCTTTGCCGTCCGCGGATCGAGCGCCGCCGTGTGCTCGTCCAGTAGCAGGAGTTTCGGACGTGTCGACACCGCCATGACCAGAGACAGGGATTGTCGCTGGCCACCGGAGAGAAGGCCGACTTGCATGTCGAGACGCTTTTCCAGCCCGAGATTGAGTTCCGCCAGTTGCTCGCTGTATTTGGCCCGGCGGGCGGCGGTGAGCCCATAGGAAAAGCCGCGAGGCTTGCCGCGCAATTCCGCCAGCAGCATGTTTTCGCCGATGGTCATGGTCGGCGCGGTGCCGACCATCGGATCCTGGAACACGCGGGCAATGAACTGGGCACGGCGATGGGCGTTCAACCGGGTGACATCCTGTCCATCAATGGAAATGCGACCCGAGTCCAGCGGCAGCTTGCCGGAGACAGCATTGAGAAAACTCGACTTGCCAGCACCATTGCTGCCGATGACGATGCAAAAATCTCCGGGCTTCAGCGAGACGTCGAGGCCATCGAGCGCCCGGCGCTCGTCAAGCGTGCCGCGATAGAAAATCTTGGTGCCGCCCGTCACGGACAGCATGTCGGTTGTCATGGTCTAACCCTCAAACCGGCGCACAGCTTGCGTTAATAGTTCCCGCGCCAGATTCTTTTGTTTTCCAGGAAAACCGCTTCGCACTTTTCCTGGAATAGCTGGCGCAGGAACTATATGTTTGCAGGCTAAAGGAGAAGGCCTATTTCACGAGGCATTCACAATCTTTGAGGCTATCGGGTACCTTTTGACCTGTTTTTGCCAGAACAGCCTCGTTGATCAGCGCCGTGTGGTCCTCATAGGTCGGTTTGATCGGTGCAAGGCTTGCGGGCGACTTGCCGGCGATAATCTCCGATGCGAGCTTGGCCGCATTCTGGCCGACCTTTGTGTATGAGACTTCGAACGCCGCCGCGACGAGGCCATCGCGTACCGCCTGCGCCGAGGCATTGACTATGGGAATATTGATGCCCAGCGCGGCTGCAGCAACGGCCGGAACCGCAGGCTGGACCAGGTTGGAGCCCGGAACATAGATCACATCGGCCTTGCCGGCGAGCGAGCTGACCCGGATCGGAATGTCGTTGGTGTTGTCGAGACCGACCTCCACGAGTTCCAAGCCTTCAGCTTTGGCGGCTTCGGTGATGAGCTTCAGCACCGCGACATCATTGTCTTCGCCGGGATTGTAGAGATAGGCGAGACGCTTGGCGTCCGGAAGCAACTTTTTGATGAACTTGACCACCGAGCTGACGTCCTGCAGATCGGAAGCGCCGGTCATGCCGGTATCGCCCGCGTCCCACGAGGGTGTGAGCTTGGCCGCAACCGGATCGGTGACGGCGGCGAAGACCACCGGCGTGCCGGAATTACCGACGATCTGCCGTGCGCCCTGCGCAACCGGCGTCGTGATGGCGAGGATGAGCTTCGGATTGCTGGAAACCAGCTTGGTCACCATTTGCGGGACAAGCGTCGCGTCGAAATTCACCTGCAATTCGTCATAGACGGCATCAGTGACACCAAGCTTGGTCAATTCTGCCTTGAATGCGGTGACTGTTTCGTCGAGCTGCGGATGCTTGCCGAATTGGGCGATGCCGATTTTGGTTTCGGCCGAAGCGGCTCCAAGCCCAAGCCCCAGGCCAAGTGCTGCAGCCAGTGTTGTCCGCACCACATATTTTGCGCCGATCATTTTGTTATTCTCCCTTTTATGCCCCACTATCGAGCAGGGTCTGGTTATATTGACAAGTTCATACCAAAGTAAATTGTAGCCGTTAAGCGACTTGTGCAAAGCCGTGAATTGGCGCCACTACATGCATGATCAAGAAAGAAGAAATGGACGATACCACTATCAAGATCGATGCCCCACAAGCTGACCTGGCCGATCCGCTGCGCGCGTTCCGCGACAGATTCGAACTGCCGGAAGGCGTGATCTATCTCGACGGCAATTCGCTCGGCGCACTGCCGAAGTCGGTCAGACAGCGGGTGGCGAAGACAATCGCCGAGGAATGGGGTGAGCAGCTGATCCGCAGCTGGAACACCGCTGACTGGGTGCACCTGCCGCAGCGCGTCGGCGAGAAGATCGCCCGGCTGATCGGCGCTGGGGAGCGAACGGTCGTCGCAGCTGACAGCACCTCGATCAATCTGTTCAAGGTATTGTCGGCAGCCCTCGAGATCAATCCGGAACGTCGCAAGATCGTTTCGGAGCGCGATAATTTTCCGACCGATCTTTATATCGCAGAAGGCGTGGCCAAGCAGATCGGCAAGGGTCACCGGCTGGTTCTTGCCGATACCCCCCAGGATATCCCGGACATGCTGGACGAAGATGTGGCTGTGCTGATGCTGACCCATGTCAATTACCGCAACGGCTATCGCCACGACATGGCGGCGCTGACCAGGGCGGCGCATGACAAGGGCATCCTCGTCATCTGGGATCTCGCGCATACGGCAGGTGCAATGCCGGTCGACCTGACCGGAGCGCAGGCTGATTTCGCCATCGGTTGTGGCTATAAATACCTGAATGGCGGACCTGGCGCTCCGGCATTTCTTTATGTCAATCCACGCCATCAGGGCGGGTTCCGCCAGCCGCTTTCCGGCTGGTTCGGTCATCGCGCGCCATTTGATTTCGATTCCTTCTATTCGCCATCGGGCAGCATCGAACACTATCTGTGCGGGACACCGCCAGTGCTGGCGATGGTCGCCATGGACGAGGCCATGTCGCTGTGGGACGATGTCGACATGGAGTCTGTGCGCGCGAAATCCATCGGGCTTTGCGATTTCTTCATTCAGGAAGTGGGTGAATTTGCCGAGGGATTTGGGCTGACACTGGTGACGCCGCGAGACTCCGGCCAGCGCGGCAGCCAGGTGTCCTATTCTTGCGACAATGGCTATGCCATCATGCAGGCGTTGATTGCGCGTGGCGTGATCGGCGATTTCCGTGCGCCGGATATCATTCGCTTCGGCATGACGCCGCTTTACCTCAGCTTCGCGGAGGTGGCGCAGGCGGCGTCGATTCTCAAGGAAATCCTTGCGACGCGCGCTTGGGACCAACCTGAATATCAGGTCAGGGGAGCCGTCACGTGACACGTACACCCTACGATCCGGAAACTGACGGCGCGCAGATGGCTTTCGAGGGGCGCATGTCCTATGGCGATTATCTGCGGCTCGACAGGATACTGACGGCGCAGACGCCGCTTTCCGCGGCCCATGACGAGATGTTGTTCATCGTACAGCATCAGGCGTCCGAAATCTGGATGCGTCTCGTTATCCACGAGCTGACCTCGGTTTGCGAGCACATCGCAAGGGATGATCTCGCGCCCTCCTTCAAGATGCTGGCGCGGGTCTCGCGCATTCTCGACCAGTTGAACTCGGCATGGGATGTCTTGAGGACAATGACGCCGAGCGAATATACGACTTTCCGCGAAGCGCTCGGCATGTCTTCGGGGTTCCAGTCATTCCAGTACCGGGCGATCGAGTTCCTCGCCGGCAACAAGAATGCCGCGATGATGCGCACGCACGAGCACAAGCCGGATATCCATGCCTGGCTTGAGCAATTCCTGCATGCACCGAGCATCTACGACCAGTCGATCCGGCTTCTGGCACGCAAGGGCTTTGCTATCGACCGATCAGTGCTGGAGCGCGACTGCTCGCTGCCCTACCAGCCGAACAACAGCGTGCGCGACGCGTGGCTGGTGATCTACCGCGATCCGGAAGGCCACTGGCCGCTCTATGAACTGGCGGAAAAGCTGGTGGATTTCGAGGATTATTTCCGGCGCTGGCGCTTCAATCACGTGACGACAGTCGAGCGCATCATCGGCTTCAAGACCGGCACTGGCGGAACATCCGGCGTCAACTACTTGCGCAAGATGCTGGAAGTGGTGCTATTCCCGGAATTGTGGAGCGTAAGAACGGACCTTTAGGCCGCCCGCTTGTCGATAGCGACACAGTCCATCGCGGATTTGGCATGGATATGATTGCTATGGGCAAAACCGTGCCTGGCGATCGCGGCAAGATCATCATCGGGCTTGATGGGACGGGACCACCAATTGTCGTTGAGCGTCCAGCCTTGCGCCGTGGCGCTTTCCACCTCGGAACTGTCCGGACGCAGCACACATGATTCATGCACGATGCGCGCGTTGGGAGAGCGCTTGTTCATCATCTGGCGGCCGCGTGCCAGTGCGCTTGCCTCGTCATCGGCGATGACGAGCTGGTGAAACAAATGACGTGTCTGTTTATACTTTGTCAGATAAGCGAACTTGACTTGATAGGCTGGCACTAGATGCTCCTAACATCAAAGACTCGGTCGTTAACCATTTATTAATATTGTTGGCCAACCGGTCTTTTTCAAGGAGAGAGAAGTTTTGCACAGATAAATTTGCGGTTTTGCAAAAAAGTGCAATTCAGATATGTACTTGTTTTTACAACAAAATAGATGACTCGTTACGAAGGCGAAATAAAAGCCGTTCGCGCTTGAACCCGAACCGGCACAGTAATCCATAGACGCCTGGCGTCAGCCATAAACCAGCCTGTCCTGGCGGGCCCTGAGTTCAACGATCTTCGAGCCTTGCGCGGGGGCGGCATTGGCGCTGGTGATGAGTTCACCCTTGCTGATGGCTTTCGTGACACTGCCGCCCTGCAGAAGGCCGCAGGGGATGGCACCGGCGCTTCGTGCTTCTTCAGCGGTCATGATCCAGGCGCGGTAGCAATATTCGCCAATCGCATCGAGCCGGTCGCCGGGTTTCAGGTCCTTCTTGGCCACGGCACAGACCTCGGCAACCGGTTTGGCCAGCGACACCATGTCGGCCTTGCCGTAGAGCACGACGCGGGCGCAGGTCAGCGGCACCTCGAGCGAGGTCAGGTGATAGGGCCGATGGAACGTGAAATACGGACCCTTGCCCATCTTCAGGTCCTCCATGCGCTCCGAGATGCGCGGATGCGACATGTCGGCGACGACGAAGACGCCCGGCGCCACGCCCTTGCCGATCGAATAGTCGACGACGCCAACCCTTGAGAGCACGCCGCCGTCTTTTTCCGGCACCAGCACCTTCGACAGCTGGTCGAGCGTTGCCGCCGGACCATGCATGCCCGGCTTGTCGGGGACGAGCCCGGTGGCATTGGCGATCGCCGCCATCTCCACCATGGTCTTCGAGCCGTCGACGAACTCGACCAGCATGCGCACATTCATGTGGCGGCGCCTGGCTTCTTCCTCGTAATCGTCGGGTATGGCATCGATGTTGAGCGGGTTGTTCTTGCCCTTGCCGGCGGCGACGATCGGATGGCCCATGGCCGAGACGAATTCGATCAGTTCCATGCACGAGGACGGCTCATCGCCGGCACCCAGCGAATAGGTGACGCCGAGCCGGTCGGCCTCGCTCTTCAAATAGGCGCCGATGGTCACGTCCGCCTCGACATTCATCATGACGAGATGCTTGCCGTGCTCCATTGCCTTCAGGCCGATCTCGGCCCCGACCGCCGGCACCCCGGTCGCATCGATGACCACATCGATCAGATCGTTCGCAAGGATCAGACCGGCATCATCGGTGACGGCGATCTTGCCGGCCTCCATCGCTTCCGTCAGCGCCGACGCATTCGACACCTCGCGCGAATGGCCCTGTTCCTGGTAGGCGATGTCGACGGCCTTCAGGGCATTGGCCATGTTCAGTTCGGAAATCGCCCCGATCTCGATGCCGGGCATATGCGCCACACGCGTGACGATATCGGTGCCCATCTCGCCCGAACCGATCAGGCCGATGCGGATCGGACGGCCCGTTTCCGCCCGCGCCTGCATATCCCGCGCCAATCCCGTCAATGCAACATTCGTAGCCATCAATGCCTCCACTTTGCTGCAGACCGGCATATGACGGGAATTTGCGATTGGCAAGTTAGAGCGAATGTTCTCCGCTCTAAACGTTATGGAAACGGAATTCCGTGCGCTGGCGATAGATCTCGCCCGGGCGAAGGACGGTGCCAGGAAACTGCGGCTGGTTCGGACTGTCGGGGAAATGCTGTGCTTCCAGGCAGAGGCCGGCATGCGGGCCGTAATGTGTGCCGCCAAGACCGATGACGCTAGGTATCTTCGCTCCATCATAGAATTGTAGACCCGGCTCGCTCGTGTGGACCTGCATGACAAGGCCATTCCCCGCCACAAGCGAAGCTGCAAAACGCATACCATCGCTTATTGGCTCACTGAGGACAAAATTATGATCGTAGAGGGTTGATCCGCTCGTGCCGATGCGGCGCGGCAGGCGAAAATCATAGGCCGTTTCATCAATTCCGGTGATTTCGCCGGTGGGAATAAGGCTCTCGTCAACGGGCGTATAGGCATCGGCGAGGATCCGCAGCCGATGGTCGCGAATATCGCTGGAGCCATCGAGATTGAAATAGGAATGCTGGGCAAAATTGGCAACGGTTGGTGCATCGGTGACCGCTTCAACTTCGACGCAGAGCGTGAGGTCATCGAGGCTATAGGTGCAGCGCACATCCATGTTGCCGGGAAAGCCCTGATCGCCATCGGTCAGATTGATTGAAAGGGTGACCGAAGACTGGCTCCAGCCAGCAATGGTCCACAGGCGCTGCGAAACCCCGCCGCTGCCTCCATGCAATGTCTGGATGCCATGTTCATTGAGGTCGAGCTGAACAATCGTTCCATCGAGCAGGAAACGCCCCCCGGCTATACGGTTGGCGTAACGCCCGACAAGTGCACCGAAATACGGTGAAAGGGCCGGGTAGTCGTCAAAACCATCGAAACCCAGAACCACGCGCTGCAGGATTCCATCGCTCAAGGGGATCTGCAGGTCCCTGATGACGGCACCCCAGTTCAAAATTCTGGCAACGGCCCCGGCAGGCGAGCGTATCGTCACCTGGAATACCGGCTCGCCTTGAAACGTGCCGAACAGTTCTGGTTGCGCATCGTCACGCATCAATATTCCCTGACAGCGACGCTGCCGCGCGAGGAAAGTTTCGCCTGCAAGATCACGACGACCAGCAGGAACAGGCCACGTATGACCGATTGCCAGTAGGCGGAGAGCGATATCCAGCCCTTGCCGTTTTCGAAGTTCAAAACATTGAAGAGGATGCCAAGCAGCAGCACGCCCGCAAGCGTGGCCCCGACAGAACCGACCCCGCCGGTCAGCAGGGTTCCGCCGACGACGACTGCGGCTATGGCGAAGAGTTCCCAGCCGACACCCTCGATCGGCTGCCCCGCTCCAAACTGCGAAGCGAGGATGACACCGGCGAGCCCGGCAAGGCCGCCACTTGCAAGATAGACGAGAAACTTGATGCGGTCGGCGGGGAGGCCCATCAGTCGCGTTGCATCTTCGTTGCCGCCGACGGCGAGCACCCCGCGACCGGTACTGGTGAAATTCAGAACAATCCAGCCGACCACATAGGCCACGATCGCAATCCAGGCGGGGATGGGAAAGCCGAGGAAATTGTCCTGGCCGATCGACGTGAACCCGCTTTCATAGGATACCGACACGGACTGGTTGTCGGCGAGGAGAAGCGCGGTACCGCTTGCCGCCAGCATCATTGCAAGGGTCGCGACGAATGGCATGATTTTCAATCGTGTGACGAGAATTGCATTGATCAGGCCGACGCAGAGCCCGGCGCCGACCCCGGCTCCAAGGCCAGTCAAAGCGCCTTGCGGACTGGCAAGCGCCGCGACTACGCTGCCGAGTGCAGCGGTCGAGCCGACAGACAGATCAATACCGCCGGTCATGATGACGAAGCACATACCAAGAGCCACGAGTGCGAACATCGAATTGTAACGCAGAACGCTGGTGATGTTGAAAAAGCCGAGAAAATAATCGTAGCGCGCCCATCCGAAGAGGACGAGCAGCAGCAGCGCCAGAACGACGCCGTAGCTGCCAAGCATGGATATGAGTCTTTGCCTGGTCATGCGCGCCTGCCGTGTTGCTGTATCCATACGGCGAGCACGATGATGCCCGCCTTGACCACAAGGGCCGCAGCATCAGGAACACCATTGGCAAGGAGCGTATAGCGGACGAGCTGGATTGTCATGGCGCCGAGCAAGGTGCCGATAATGGTTGCCTTGCCGCCGCTCAACAGGGTGCCGCCAACAGCAACCGCCGCGATAGCATCGAGCTCCATGCCCATTCCGACAAGATTGGCGTCGCTGGAAGAATTGATGGCGATCACGACGAGACCGGCGATCCCGGCACAAAAACCGCTGATCGCATAAACGATAAGCTTCACTTTGGCGACTGCTATACCGGAAAGCTCTGCCGCGCGTTCGTTGCCGCCAATGGCGATGATCTGACGGCCGAAAACCGTACGTTTCAGCATCCATGCGGCGGCGATCACCAGGAGCACCATAAGCACGACTTGCACCGGAATGCCGAAGAGGCGGCCGAGACCGATCCACTGGAATTGCGGAATGCGGAACGTCTGGAGATTGCCATTGGTCAGTACCTGGGCAATGCCGCGTCCGGCAATGAACAGAACCAGCGTCGCCACGATCGGCTGGATGCGAAACCTGGCGATGAGCCAGCCATTGAACAGGCCAAACAGGCCGGCAACACCGACCGCGATGATCATGGCCGCAGCGACGGCAAGAGCAACATTGTCGATCGGAACAATCTTGCCAAGGAAAATCATCGGCGCAAGCGCGCCGGAGATCGCCATGAGTGATCCAACGGAAAGATCGATGCCGCCGGTCGCGATGACGAGCGTCATGCCAACGGCAACGATGACGATGGTGCAAACCTGCGTGAGATTGACGTTGAGCGTCTGCATCGTGGCGAAGTTGCGGGTGAAAGCAAAATTGAACAGGATGAGCAGGGCCAGTGCAATCAAGGTGCCATAGCGCGCCATGAAATCGAATGGGTCGAACGGTCGCGATATGCGCTGGTGCCGCGCGGTGTCGGTCATGGCGCGGCCTCCGCGATAGTCGGCGCGCTGCCGTGGGCCATGGCGGACATGACCGCGTCTTCGGTTGCGTCATCGCGATCGAATTCGGCAACGCTGATGCCTTCGCGCAAGACGAACACACGATCGGCGCCCTCGATCACCTCTTCGAGTTCTGAAGAGATCATCAGTACCGCGAGCCCCTGATCGGCCAGCGACTTGATAAGCGCCTGAATCTCCCCCTTGGCTCCGATATCGATGCCGCGCGTCGGCTCGTCGAGAATGAGAAGACGCGGGTTCATGGCCAGCCAGCGGCCGAGGAGGACCTTCTGCTGATTGCCACCGGAAAGCTCGCGCACCTTCTGGTCCGGTCCGGAGCATTTGATGCCGAGTTGCCTGACGAAACGCTCGACGATGTCGCGCTGCGCCTTCTCATCGATGACACCGGATTTGCTGAGTTTCGGCATCAACGCCAGCATCATGTTTTCCGCAACACTCATGTCGGGGACTATGCCTTCGCTCTTTCGATCTTCGGTACAAAATCCCATGCCAGCAGCGATGGCATCGGAGGGCTTGTGCGGATCGAAGTTGTGCCCATTGAATGTCATTGTACCCGCACGCGGCCGGTCTATGCCGAAAACAAGCCGGGCCGTCTCAGTACGTCCCGCACCGAGAAGCCCGGCAAAGCCGGCAATTTCGCCGCTGCGCACGTCAAACGATACGTCCTGAACGATCTGGCCGATCGCGAGACTTTCGGCCGACAGCAGCACTTCACCGATCTTCTTTTCGTCGCGATCACTGAATGCCGTGGCGTGGCCCTCGGCGCGATCAATGGCGCGCCCCAGCATGGATGACACAAGACCGATCTTGTCGATCTCGTTCATGGCCGCGGTCTTTACGGTCCGGCCATCGCGCATGATCGTGACGCGGTCGCAAACCTCATAAAGTTCATCCAGCTTGTGGCTGACGAAAACGACCGAAACGCCTTCCTGCTTCAGTTGCCGGATGACATTGAACAACACAGCGACTTCACGCTCATCGAGCGAGGAGGTGGGTTCGTCCATGATAACGAGCTTTGCCGAAAAACCTATGGCACGCGCAATCGCCACCATCTGCTGCGTGGCGGTATTGAACTCCATCAAAGGGCGACGCACATCGGCGCGCACTTTAAAGCGCCGCAGCAGCGCTTCAGCCTCCTGGTGCATGCGCTTCCAGTCGAGCAGGCCGTAGCGGCGGGCTTCGCGGCCAAGACATATATTCTCGGTGATGGAGCGATAGGGGACGAGGTTGATTTCCTGATAGATGGTGCTGATGCCGCTCGCCTGCGCCTGTTGCGGCGAGGAGACTTCGAATGGCTTGCCATCGAACACGACTTCACCGGCATCGCGCTTGTAATAGCCCGTCAGTACCTTGATCAGGGTCGATTTGCCCGCACCGTTCTGGCCGATCAGCGCATGAACTTCGCCGCGCCCGACAGCAAAGGAAGCGCCGGACAGAGCGGGGATACCGGCAAAGCGCTTGTCAATTCCGGTCATCGATAAAAGACTATCGGTGTTCATTGCAAAGCCAATTCTGAACGCATCGAAGGGCTCCGGCATAGCAAATGCCGAAAAAAAAGCCAGCGCCCTATAAGAGCGCTGGCAGAGCCACAAAATCAATAGGCGGTGCTCAGCAGGTCCTTCGCATTGCTGGCATCATAGAACTGATCGGGATTGATGATCTTGTCCGGAATCTTCTCGCCAGCCGCGTAGGCGACAGCCGTGTCGAATGCCTTGGGTCCAAAACGTGGGTTGCATTCGACAACAGCTGCAATCTTGCCATCGACCACCGCCTGTACGGCTTCCTTGCCACCGTCGATCGACAGGACGAGAATATCCTTGCCCGGCACCTTGCCAGCAGCCTCGATTGCGGAAATTGCACCCATCGCCATCTCGTCATTGTGAGCATAGACGACGTTGGCGTCGGGGTGCGCCTGCAACAGCGTTTCGGCAACCTGGCGTCCCTTGTCGCGGGCGAAATCGCCGGTCTGCGAGGCGACAATCTTGAAGTCCGGATTCTTGGCGATGACCTCGTCGAAGCCCTTCTTGCGATCGTTGGCCGGAGAGGAACCGGTCGTTCCCTCAAGCTCGATGATCGTTGTCTTGCCATTGGCGTTCTTGACCAGCCAATCGGCAACGCGCTGGCCTTCCTCGATGAAATTAGAGCCAATGAATGTTACATAATCCTCGCCAGGCTTGGCCAGCGAAGCGTCAACGTTGCGATCAAGCAGGATCACCGGAATACCGGCGTTCTTGGCCGCCTTGATTGCAGGAATCAGTGGCTTTTCCTCACGTGGTGCGAGGAAAATCAGGTCTACCCCCTGGGCGATCATCGAATTCACGTCGGCGACCTGCTTGGCGGCGGAGCTGGCGGCATCCGTATAGACGAGCTGCCATCCGCGCTTCTTGGCTTCTTCCTGCATGCTTGCAGTCTGGGCCAGGCGCCATGGATTGTTGCTTTCGGTCTGGGCAAAGCCGACCTTGTAAGTGTCTTTCTTCTTGAGCGGCGGCGCATCAGCCAATGCACTGCCAGCGACCATGGAGGCGGCCAGCCCAACGGCTGAAGTAAACAGCAGAGTCCGACGGGTGATATTCATTGAAAATTTCCTCCCAGAAATTACTCGTGGCGATCCCACTGCGGAGATCATCGCTGCTTATAAAAATTAGTCAATAATTATTTATGTTGATTAGTCGCGCAAACTGTTCGTAATATTCTCCGCAACTTCATCGATTCCGGCCAGTCTTCGGGCTGCCGGAAGAATCGTTCCGGGTGGGTGATACGGTGGATAATTCGACCACTGGGAAAGCTAAGAAGCCCTTGGCAGCGCGGCGCAAGCGCGTCAGCAAGCGTGTGACGATGACCGATATCGCCCGGGTTGCGGGGTGCTCGCAGGCCACAGTCTCCTTCGTGCTCAACAAGACGCCGGGCATAAAGCTTGCCGCCGAAACGCGCGAACGGGTGATTGAGGCGGCGCGTGCGCTCGGCTATGCCGCACCGAGCTTCGCCCATCTCGACACTGCGAATATCCTGACGCCGGCGATCGACGGCAAGATCGGCTTTGTCGTCGATCAGCTTGCGACCAGTCCGGAAGCGGTGGTGGCTATCGAAGGTGCGCGCCAGGCGTCGTGGAACGCGGGCAATATCATTCTTGTCGCCCAGACGCTCAACGATCCGGAGATGGAGCCCCGTACGATCCGCGCACTGCGCGAGCAGGGGATTTCGGCACTGATCTATATGGCCATCTTCACACGCGAGGTGGTCTTGCCGGCAGCGATTTACGAACTCGACATTCCAGTCATTCTCATCAACTGCTACACGGCAGACCATGCTTTTCCTGCCGTCGTGCCAAGCGAGATCGCGGGTGGTCAGCATTCGACGCGTCATCTGATCCAGCATGGTCATCGGCGCATCGGCACTATTACCGGCGAACCATGGATGGAGGCAGCGAAGGACCGGCTCAAGGGCTATCGGCGCGCTTTGGCGACAGCCGATATCCCTTTCGATCCGGAGCTGGTCATCGAGGGCGACTGGTCGGCGAGCGCGGGCTATGCGGCAACGAAAGAACTGCTGACGCTGGATGACCGCCCCACTGCCATTTTCTGTCAGAATGACCGTACCGCGATTGGTTGTTACGAAGCGCTGAAGGAGGCGGGGATGCGTATCCCCGAAGATATCTCCGTCATCGGCTATGACGACGAAGAAATCTCGCGCCATCTCCATCCGCAATTGACGACCTCGGTCCTGCCGCACCGGGCAATGGGACGCTGGGCAATCGAGCAACTGGACAGCTTTGCTCAGCCATCGGGCACGCGCTATCCGATCACCAAGCTCGAATGCCCGCTGGTGGAGCGATTATCGGTGGCAGAGTGCACCGCAAAGCTGGCGTACTTCGGCTAGTCCCCTAGCTTCTGTTTCGCATAGACGGCACGATCGATCCCATGCCGCTGCAACTTGTCGTAAAAGGTCTTGCGCGGGATCCCGAGGGTTTCGATAGTCGAACGCACATCGCCATGGTTTGCGCTCAGCGCATCACGGATCAGATTTGCCTCGTGCTGCTCCATCGCCTCGGGCAGGTTTATAATGTTGGTCGTCTGACTGAGCCGCTCGCCTTCCAGCTCGTCCAGTCCGAGTGCAACTCGTTCGGCAAAATGCGAAAGCTCGCGAACATTGCCCGGCCAGTCAAGTTCTATCAGGCGCGATCGCAACGCCCCGGTCATCTCCGGCGGCTCGCTCTTGAAGCGTGCCGCCGCTCGGTGCAGGAAATGCGTGAACAGGAGCGGAATATCCTCCCGGCGCTCGCGCAGGGGCGGGATCGAAATCGTGACGACGTTCAAGCGATAAAAAAGATCTTCGCGGAAATTCGCGCGCTGTTCCGGACTGCCGAGATCTACCTTTGCCGCTGCAACGACACGCAGATCGACGGGACGATGTTCATTGGTGCCGAGCGGCGTGATCTCGCGGGTTTCAAGCACGCGCAGCAATTTGACCTGCGTCGACAGCGGCATGCTTTCGATCTCGTCGAGAAACAGCGTGCCACCACTGGCATGCTCGATACGGCCTACGCGCTTTTTCTGTGCTCCGGTAAACGCACCAGCCTCATGACCGAACAGCTCGCTTTCGATCACGGTCTCCGGCAGTGCACCGCAATTGAGCGCGACGAAATTGCCCTGCTTGCGACGGCTCCATTCATGCAAGAGGCTTGCCGCCACTTCCTTGCCGGTACCGGTTTCGCCGGCAATCAGCACGTCGACATCTGCATTGGCCACGTGGCGCAATGTCTTGCGAAGGTTCTGCATGACAGGGGTCTGGCCAATGAGCGGCAGGTTGTCGTCGGACGTCTCAAGCGCGAGGCGCAGCTGGCGGTTTTCCATGACCAGCCGCCGCTTTTCAGCCGCTCGCAGGATGCTCTGGACAAGGCGATCCGCCGGATAGGGCTTGGCAATGAAATCATAGGCGCCTTCCTGTATCGCCTCGACCGCCATGTCGATGTCGCCGTGGCCGGTGATGAGGATGACGGGCAGATCGGCATCCAAGGCGTGCAGGCGGCGAAACAATTCCAGACCGTCGATATTCGGCATGCGCACATCAGTGACGACAATGCCGGCAAAATCCGGTGTCAAAGAGCGCAAGGCGCTCATTGCATCCGCAAAAGGCACCACCGTAAACCCTGCAAGCTCCAGGGTCTGGCGATTGGCATTGCGCAGATCATCATCATCGTCGACGAAAGCGACACTGGGTTGAAAATCCATAATCAGGCGACCCTTGGAAGATGAACGGTAAACTCTGTTCCCGCGCTGCTGCTTTTGACGTCGATGCGCCCGCCATAATCCGCGACGATGTCATGGCAGATGACGAGACCAAGTCCGAGGCCACGATCCTTGGACGTATTGAACGGCGTGAACAGCGCTTGCATGATTGCTTCGGGAATACCTGGCCCGTTGTCGGAAACGATCAGCTGGACCTCGCCGTCGGTCACCCGGGTTTCCACGCTGATCTTGCTGGCCGGACCACCTTCCGTTGCCTCCACTGCATTCTGCATGAGATTGATCAGCACCTGTTCGAGACGCATACGATTACCGTGCACCTTGATATCCGGCGGTGGTGTCTGTGTGATGATCTGACCGGCTCTCTGCCGGAACCGGGTGCCTAGCAGCAGCAACGCACCCTCGATCACATCGCCGACGCTGATGGGCCCCGCGTCGCCCGTTCCCTTGCGCGCGAAGGTGCGCAGTTCATCAGTGATGCCACCAATGCGCTCCGTCAGTCCGGCAATCGCTTTTAGATTGTCCTTGGCAGAATCGATCTGGTTTCGGCCAAGAAAAGTCTTGGCATTGTCCGCATAGGAGCGAATGGCCGCCACGGGCTGGTTGATCTCATGGGCGACACCGGCCGTGACTTGTCCGAGAATGGCAAGACGGTTCGCTTGTACCAGGTCCTGCTGCACCGTCTGCAGCTTGGCCTCCGTCTTCTGGCGCTCCTCGACCTGCATTACGAGTTCCGAGTGAGCGGTGCTGAGATCCGCCGTGCGCTCGGCGACACGCCGCTCAAGCTCAAGCCGTGCCGCTTCTTGCTCGCGGGCACGCCGCATGGCCAATCCGCGGCGGCGCAGGAAAAAAGCGGTCAACCCGAGTAAGGGGGCAAGAACGATCAGCGCCAGTAACTGTGCTGTCCGCGTTGCCTCGGCTACGGCGGACGCTGCGGGGGTCAGGAGTTGCAGGTTCCAGTTCGTGGTGGGAACCGGCGTCTGTACGCGCACGAATTCTTCCGCCTTCGCCGCGCCTGGCAAGCGTGCACGAACAATATCAGGCTGGCCCTGCGGCAAGGCAGGCGTGATGTCGAGCGGCGCGAGGGGCGCATCACCGAATTGCAGGCTCTCGCGGATCGGCCCCATCTGGTCCGGCACGATTGGCCCCTCGGTCATGAACCGCCATCCGGGCAGGCTTGTGATCAGCACAATACCGCGCTGATCAACAACCAGGGAAGGATCGCTGTTACGGCGCCAATCAGCCTCGAGTTCATCGAACTCGACCTTGACGACGATAACGCCAAGCGTGCCCGAGGGGCCGTCGATGCGTCTTGAAATATAAAGACCCGGACGTTTACTGACGGTACCGAACGCATAGTGTTCGGCGCTGCCAGCGGCGACAGCACGGGTATAGTAGGGTCGAAAGCTGTAATTGGTACCGACGAAGCTCGTAGGGTCACGCCAATTGCTGGAAGCCAGTGCCAGGCCGTCAGCGTTGAGAAGATAAATCACCGACGAGCGGGTACCGCTGATCAGGCTTTCAAGCTTGCGGTTGACCAGTTGCAACAGGCTGTCGCTGCGCGTCGTCAGTGCGCTGATGACATCGCGGTCCTGCGACAGGACGAACGGCAGCGACCGCTGTTTCTCAAGCACCGTCCGCAGCAGGACAGCATTGAGTTCGGCAGCGCTCTCCGCCCGGATGTGCAGCGATTCATAAGCACGCTTCCGGCCATAACCGTTGGCGATCAAAAGTGCGCCTGCAATGAGAAGTGCAGCGAGGAGACCATAAACAATCTTCACGAGCAGGCTTGTCATCCCCGCTTGCAGAATGCTTTCCGAGCGCATCGCCAACCGATTTTCCATTAAATTAGTGTGCAGGTATTCGCACAAATCTCAAGAGGTACGTGCGAATAACCGCACAACTTCAGTGATCAAGAATGCGGCCGTAAAATTTATATTCTTTGTTTTCAATTACTTGGACTTATATCACAAATTGGCACGGTGCTTGCAATGCTTCTCGCGAGGGACGGTCTATCCGCCCTGTAACGAGAGCCCAGGAGGCTGGCAGGCTTTATTGCGCCAGACGCGGCTCGCACCATGGAGGAAGTTATGAGTCCTGTGACGATAACCGCAGCACCGCAGCCACGCGGCAAAACGCCGATTTACGCCCATCTCTATTTTCAGGTGATTGTTGCCATCACCATCGGCATTCTGCTCGGCCACTACTATCCCGACATTGGCACGAGCATGAAGCCGCTCGGCGATGCTTTCATCAAACTGGTGAAGATGATCATTGCCCCGGTCATTTTCCTGACGGTCACCACCGGCATCGCCGGCATGAGTGATCTGAAAAAAGTCGGCCGCGTTGCCGGCAAGGCGATGCTTTATTTCCTGACGTTCTCGACGCTTGCCTTGATCGTCGGTCTGATCGTCGCCAATGTCGTTCAGCCAGGCGCCGGCATGAATATCGATCCCGCCTCGCTCGATCCCGCCGCTGTCGCGACCTATACACAACAGGCACATGAGCAGAGCATCGTCGGCTTCCTGACCAACATCATCCCGACAACAATCGTTGGCGCCTTTGCTTCGGGCGATATCCTGCAGGTCCTGTTTTTCTCGGTACTGTTCGGCCTTTCACTCGCCATGGTCGGCGAGAAGGCCGAACCGGTTACGAATTTCCTGCAGGTGCTTTCAGCGCCGGTTTTCAAGCTCGTCGCGATCCTGATGAAAGCCGCACCGATCGGGGCCTTCGGCGCCATGGCTTTCACTATCGGCAAATACGGCATCGGATCGGTTGCCAATCTGATCTTCCTCATCGGTACATTCTATCTGACGTCGCTGCTGTTCGTACTCGTCGTTCTCGGCGCCGTCGCCTGGTACAATGGCTTTTCCATCCTGGCGCTGATCCGCTACATCAAGGAAGAACTGTTGCTGGTACTTGGAACGAGTTCATCCGAAGCTGCCCTGCCGACATTGATGGCCAAGATGGAGAAGGCAGGCTGCAAGAAGTCCGTGGTCGGCCTCGTTATTCCAACCGGCTATTCGTTCAATCTCGACGGCACCAACATCTACATGACCCTGGCTGCACTGTTCATCGCGCAGGCGACGAATACGCATCTGACACTCACAGATCAGGTATTGCTGCTGCTCGTCGCCATGCTCAGTTCCAAGGGTGCTGCAGGCATCACCGGCGCTGGCTTCATCACGCTTGCTGCGACCCTCTCCGTCGTTCCGGCAGTTCCCGTCGCGGGCATGGCGCTGATCCTCGGCATCGATCGTTTCATGTCTGAATGCCGGGCGCTTACCAATCTCGTCGGCAATGCGGTAGCGACAATTGTTGTTGCCCGCTGGGAAGGCGAGCTTGATACCAGCAAGCTCGCGCAAGCGCTCAGCGGCGATTTCGCCGATGAGGAAGCACTGGCGCTCGCAAGCTAACGAATAAGGTGGTTCAAGTAAAAGGCGGGCCGGCCAGGTCCGCTTTTTTCATTTGCGCCGAAGGTTATCCCGCCAGTTCCGTGCATAAATATCGAAGGCTCCGCTCAACGGCGCGACATCGTCCGAGACTGCTTTCACCGGGCACCTGGCGCCGGCCAGGAGTGCGGCGCCAAGACTGGTACCCGTGGAGCCTGGAGAAGCGATGACTTCGCGTCCGGTCAACGACCGCAATGCAGACCGATAAGTTCGGTTGCGGGAAAACGGTCCTTCGACAATCGTCGGGCCGGCTGCACCAATCAGCTCAAGACAGGTATTGGTCATGAGTGCCGTATATAGCGAGGCAGCGGCGTTCAGCTCGGGCGCCGATCGCCACTCATCATTCAGCCGGACCGGTTCGTGCGCGGGGTAGGGGCCTGAACCCTGGACAATGCTCGGCAGGATCATGAACTGCTCGCTGATAACCTGGTCGAGCGTATCCGCATCGGGTTCGAGGTTACTGCCGCCGGTCAAGAGATCGAATTCGCGTCCGCCCATGAACCGTGCCGACGGCACCGCCTTCCCATAGGCTTCGACATTGGCGAGTGTATCCCGTGCCGGGTCGAGCTGATCCAGCCTTCCGCCGACCGCAAACGACACCACCCAGGTTCCGGTCGACACGACGGAGAAGGGTGAGGTACGGCTGATCAGATGCGGCAGCAGCGAGGCGTTGGAATCGTGGATACCGCAATGAACCGGAATTGTCTTGACCACACCGATCTGTCTGGAAAGCGGCTCACGCAGATCACCAATCCGGTCGAACGCAGTGCGTATCGGCGCCAGCAAAGGACGAAGCTCCAGCGTATCGACAAGACTGGAATATTCGCCCTCTTGCGGGTTCCACAGATCCGTATGGCAGCCAAGCGAGGTGACTTCGTTCACGGCAATGCCAGTCAGGCGCCAGACCCAGTATTGCGCATAGGTGACGATGGTCTTTGCCGTGGAAAACTGAGCTGGAAACTGCGTCTTCTGGTAGTGGATTTGCGCACCGACATTGAGGCCGCCGGAGAGAAGCGGCGAGCGGGTCTCGGCGAAATCCGGCCGCAAGGCAGCATAGGCCGCGCGCACCTCGTCAGGATAGACATGCTCGTAGTCGATGACCGGCATCGCCAGATCATTGCCGCCCAGCAATGCGGCTGCCGCGCCATGTGCGGTGACAGAAATTGCATCGAAGCCCGGCGATTGGGCAAAGATTGTCAGTGTATCGACAAAAAATCCCCACAGCGCCTCCACATCATAATGCGGATAGGGCCCATCCCGGGCGACGCGGTTCTGCGTGCTGCGCGAGGCGATTTCTGTTCCTGTCGCGGCGTCGACGATGACAACCTTGGCATTGGTCTTGCCAACATCCATGACCGCTATGCGGCGGCCGTCGCTCATGGCAGATGGAAAAGGCATACGAGGTCAGTCTGGACCGGCGAGCTGTCCGGATTGGTGACCATGATGTCTGCCATATGCGTCCACCATTTCTTCATCACCGGATGATCGGGCAGGCTTTGCATGGTGTGACCAACGGGGCGGGTCAACACGCCAAAGAGCATGTTTGTCGCGCGGTCGAGATGGATCGAATAGTCGGCAATACCCGCCGCGTGCAGGAGATCCACGAGTTCCGGCCAGATTTCGTCGTGACGGCGCCTGTATTCGGCCTCCATGCCGGGATTGAGCGTCATCGTGAAAGCATATTTTTCCATCGCGCTCATGCGGACTTCCTGTGACGGAACTGACGGATGACGACCGGCAGTGTAATGGTGACGATCAAAAGCAGGCCGATGCAGATCGACATGACAATGCCGGGAACGTTCAGCAGGCCAAGGCCGAAGGTGACCAGCCCCATGACGAAGGCAGCGATGACCACGCCGCCGATCGTTCCGGCACCGCCAAGGATCGAGACGCCGCCAAGGACGACCATGGTGACGATCTCGAGCTCCCAGCCCTGTGCGATCGACGGCCGGGTGGAGCCGAGGCGTGAGGTGAGGCAGACGGCCGCGATGCCGGACATCAGGCCGGTCAGGAGAAACAGCGTGAACTTGATGCGCTCGACACGAATACCGGAGAAGCGTGCGGCAAATTCATTATTGCCGATGGCATAGACCCGGCGGCCGAAATTCGTCGCATGCAACAGGACCGCAAAGAGGATCGCCAGCACGGCGAAAAGCACGAACTCGAAGGAGAACACCCACAAGACATAGCCTTGGCCAAAATAGGCAAAGGAAGCCGGATAGCCGCCATAGGCCTTGTCGCCAAGGACGATATAGGCAATGCCGCGGAACAGGCTCATCGTGCCGATCGTGACGACGATGGAAGGCAGACGAAGTCCTGCAACGAGGATGCCGTTTACCACGCCGCAACCGACACCAACGCCGATCCCGATGGCAACGAGGCCAGGCGTACCGATGCCCATCTGCGCTGCGGCGCCCATGGCGGTGGAAGCCAGCGCTATGATCGCAGCGACCGAGAGATCGATCTCCCCGGAGATGATCAGCAGCGCCATGGCAAACGCTACCATGGCCTTTTCAGTAAAATTGAACGTGGCATCGGAAAGATTCCACGCATTCAGGAAATAGGGCGAGGCGAGGGAATTGGCGATGAAGATCAGCACGGCAACAGCAAAAAGAAGTGCTTCCCAACTCCCAAACAGACGGGTTGCCGATGTGCCAAGCCGGTCCGGGATAAACCGCTTTTCCGGTATCGCGCTCATGCTGCCACCTCGATCTGTTCCGATGCGCCGCGATCACGCAGGATGATACGGCCACGCCGCCGTTCCTGACGGGCATTGAAGATCACCGCAGCAATGATGACTGAGCCGGAAATCGCCATTTGTGCAAAGGGCGAAATGTTGATGACCGGCAACGCGTTCTTGATGGCGCCAAGAAACAGCGCACCGAGGACGGCGCCGGCAACCGAACCAATGCCGCCAAGCGTCGAGATACCGCCAATGACGCAGGCGGCGACGGTATCGAGCTCGAAGCCTGCTGCGATATCAACATAGGCAACCGCGTAGCGCGACACCCAGAGATAGCCGCACAGACCCGCGAGGGTTCCGGAGATGACGAACGCGAAAAAGCGGGTACGTCCGACATCGATACCGGCATAGACCGCCGCTGTCGGGTTGCCGCCGGAGGCATAGATCGCCCGGCCAAGAAACGTGCGCGACATGACGAGATACATGACGGCTACGATCACGATGGCCGTCCAGCCAAGGATGGGCAGGCCAAGGAAGAGCTGGCGCGGCGTCTGCAGGAAGGGCGCTGTCATCTGGTGCGCATTCACCCAGGCTCCGCCGGACAGAACGAACGCCATGCCACGATATATGGTGAGTGTTCCAAGCGTGACGACAATGGAAGGAATGTTGAGCTTCCACACGAACATTCCGTTGATTGCGCCGAGAACGGCACCGATGCCGAGAGCGACAATGAGGATCAGCACGAGGGGCAGTTCCGGGTGGGCGGCATTCAACATACCAACCGCCATGCCGGTAAAGGCCACATTGGCTGCGACGGAAAGATCGATGGATTTCGTCAGGATCACCGTCATCTGGCCAAGTGCAAGAATGATCAGGATCGACGTGTCGTTGAAGATATTCGCAAGGTTGCCCGGCGTGGCAAAGCCCGGCGAACGGGCGGAAAACACGGCAAGCAGAATGGCGATGATGATCACCAGCAGCATTTCGCGAAATTTGAACAATTGCCTGATCATTTACAACCTTTACGCATTGCCTGTCGCGGCGCGGACCAGAGTTTCAGCATTGAGGTGCGAACGCTCGAAGATACCGGCCGACAAGCCTTCACGCATCACCAGCACGCGATCCGACATGCCGAGGATTTCCGGCAATTCCGACGAGACCATGATGATGCTGAGGCCTTCGCCGGCGAGTTCACTGATGAAGGCGTGGACCGCAGCCTTTGACCCGATGTCGATACCCTTGGTCGGTTCATCGAGGATGAGAATCTTCGGCTGCGTCGCCAGCCATTTGCCGATGACGACCTTTTGCTGATTACCCCCGGACAAGGTACCAACCGGGACGGAAAGAGCGGCAGCTCGCAGGTCGAAACGTTCGGCATATTTCCGTGCAAGGGCAAACTCCTCCGCCGCGCGCAAGAAGCCTGAACGAGAAGTTCGTGTCAGTGAGGGCAGCGAAATGTTCTGGTAGATCGGGAGCTGCAATACCGCGCCGTGGCGGCCACGTTCTTCCGGCACGTAGACGATACCCGCCTTGATGGCGTCGCTCGGGGAACTGATGACGATCTCCTTGCCGCCCAGCTTGAGAGTACCACCGGAGGGTTTTGTGACGCCAAAGAGCGACTGGCATATCTCCGAGCGGCCTGCGCCGACAAGACCGTAGATCCCGAAAATCTCGCCCTTCCTGAGGGCGAAGTTGATGTCGCGAAACTCGGTCGGATGCGTGTAGTTCTCGACCGAAAGCACCGTCTCGCCGAGCGGAATGTCGACTTTCGGGAAGGCATGCTCGATCGAACGGCCAACCATGAGCTTGACGATCTCGTCCTGTCCGACACCGGCAAGCGCGCCGCTGCCAACCGCCTTGCCATCGCGAAAGACCGCATAATGATCGGCGATCTCATAGACTTCATCGAATTTGTGGCTGATGAACAGGATGGCCTTGCCCTGGGCTTTCAGGCGCTTGACGATCTGGAACAAATCGTCGACCTCCTTGCGTGAGAGCGCGGCGGTGGGCTCATCCATGATGACAATGCGCGCATCGACGGAGAGCGCGCGGGCAATGGCCACGAGATGGCGCTGGGCAATAGAGAGATCCTTCAGACGCACACGCGGATCGATATTGCTCTCGAGGGAATGGAGCAGGGCCAGCGAGCGCGCATTGACGGCTTTCCAGTCGACCAAGCCGAGCCTGGTTCTCGGCGCATGGCCGAGAAAGATATTCTCGGCGACTGACAATTCGTCGAAAAGCACAGTCTCCTGATGGATTGCGGTGACACCGAAATCGATTGCGTCCTGCGCATTTGCAAAGGCTACCGGCTTGCCATCGACGTGAATTTCGCCCTCGTCGGATTCGTAAATGCCGGTGAGTATCTTGACGAGCGTCGACTTTCCCGCACCATTTTCGCCAATCAGCGCCGTCACCCGGCCCGGGAACAACGCGATGTTGACATCGTTCAACGCCTTCACGCCAGGAAACGACTTGGAGATGCCACGCATCTCCAAGAGAGGCGTTTCGGACACTGGTTCGGGCAGGGTAATCTTGTTCATCAAATATACCGGAAGGGAAAAAATGCCCGGCAGAAAATCTGCCGGGCCGACTACGATACGTGCGGATCAGAATATCTTGGAGAACTGATCGATATTCTTGGCGTCGTAAACGAATGGATCAGCCATGGCTGCTTCGCCATTGTCGCCGACCTTGATCTTGCCCATGCGTCCGGCTGCAATTTCGCTGCCGGGAGCACCGTCCGTCTCACCCTTGACGAGGCGATAGGCGATCTGGGTTGCCGAATAGCCAAGGTCGATCGGGTTCCAGATAGCGAATTCCTTGGTCGCACCGGACTTGATCGCGCCGGCCATTTCAGAAGGAAGGCCAAGACCCGTTACATAGACGTCGCCGATCTTCTTGGCATCGGCCACGGCCTGCGACGCGGCAAGGACGCCGACCGTCGTCGGTGCGACGATGACCTTCACATTCGGCTGCGAGGTCAGCAGGCCCTGTGCTTCACGGTAGCTCTTGTCGGAAAGGTCGTCACCATAGACGGTCGTCACGAGATTGAGGCCCGGGAAATTCGGCAGTTGCTTCTTCATCTCCTCGATCCAGGTATTCTGGTTGGTCGAGGTAGTCGTAGCGGAAAGAATGGCGAAATCACCCTTGCCGTCCTTCAGATGGTCGGCGGCGAGCTGCAGGCACATCTTGCCGATCAATTCGTTCGATGATGGATTGAGGTGCATGATGCGGCCATCCTTGGCGACGGCGGAATCCCACGAAATGACTTTGATCCCGCGCGCCATGGCCTTCTTCAGCGCCGGAATGACAGCGTCGGGGTCATTAGCGGAAATCGCGATTGCATTGACGTTCTGCGCGATCAGAGCGTTGATCACCTCGATCTGGCCTTCCGCCGTCGTCGATGTCGGGCCGGTATAGATGACCTCGACGTCGCCAAGCTCTTTCGCCGCTTCCTGCGCGCCCTTGTTGGCCGCTTCGAAAAAGCCGTTGCCAAGCGATTTGACGACGAGGCCGATCTTGACCGTATCGGCAGCGTGCGCCTGCGATGCGAGCATGGCAAAGGCGAATGCCGATCCCAGCGCGAGTTTCTTCAAAAGTTTCATTGTCTGTCCTCCCAGAGATTGAACCATATTGTTGGTCGACACCGCTTCCATCACGCGACGGAAACGGAATTCCTTGATTGATTGACGTTTGCGATGATCAGCCTGACGCCCGCATTCTCCACCATTTTCCGGTCCGCATCCGAAATGCCATCATCGGTGATAATGGTGGCAACGCGCTGCAACGGACAGAGGATGAGGCTCGAGCGGCGAGCGAACTTGGTCGAGATCAACGAGCAGGACAAGCTCATCGGCCTGATTGATCAGTTTCTGCTCGCCTTGGATAATGAGCGCGTCGGATTCCATGACTCCGAACGGGCCAACGCCCTGCGAGCCCATGAACATGCGCTTTCCATAGAAATTGCGCGTCACATCATTGTCGAAGGGCGAAAGAATGATGCTTTGCTCGCGGTAGATCGCCCCGCCAGGCACAGTGACCGAACTCTTGGAATTCTTCACCAGATGCTCGGCAATGGCGAACGAATTGGTCATCACCTGCAACCGCCGCGACACGAGGAAATGAACCATCTGGAATGTTGTCGTGCCGCCATTGATGATGATAGCATCGCCTTCTTCGCACAGCGCAACGGCCTCGCGGGCGATGGCGCGCTTTTTATCGGCGTTTTCCGATTCCGAAACATGAAAATGCCGGCCGGCAAGGGGCGTCAGTTGCGGTGGATGTACGGCTTCGGCACCCCCACGCACCCGGCGCAGCTTGCCTTTGACATGGAGCGAGGCAATGTCACGACGAATCGTTGCTTCCGACGCTTCCGTCAGTTCGGCAATGTCCTGAATGGTGATGACCGGCTTTTCCTGAACAGCGCTCAGAATGATGCGGTGGCGCTCACGCTCATGCATGCTTGTCCTCCTCTTGTCATAATCTATGGCGCAAAAACGGCGCTAGTGTCAATCAACTTCAGTCAAATAGTTTCATATTGCACTGCACAATCGTAAGTTTATGATTGAAATTGACCGTTTGTGATTGACAACAAAATGCGATCTGCTCCATAGCTAGGTGCAAATAGCAACGGCCGGACGATCTGTCCTGAGCTGGCAATTGACTTTTCGGGAGGCGAATATGGCAGACAAGGTCCAACTTCTGGATAATCGTTGGGACGATCAAAAGGCCTCTGGTCTGGATGAACCGGGCAAGCTGCTTTACCGCTCCAATCTGCTGGGTGCCGACAAGCGCATCACCAATTATGGTGGTGGCAATACTTCCGCGAAAGTAATCGAAACCGACCCTTTGACCGGCAAGCCGGTCGAGGTGCTGTGGGTCAAGGGGTCGGGCGGCGATGTCGGCACGATCAAGCTCGATGGTTTTGCCACGCTTTATATGGAAAAGCTGGAATCGCTGAAGTCCATCTACAAGGGCGTCGAGGACGAGGATCGCATGGTCGGCTTCCTGCCGCACTGCACCTTCAACCTCAATAGCCGCGCTGCCTCCATCGATACGCCGCTGCACGGATTTGTGCCGTTCAGACATGTCGATCACATGCATCCCGATGCGATCATCGCCATTGCCGCGTCGAAAAACTCCCGCGAATTGACGCAGGAAATCTTCGGCGACCAGATCGGCTGGTTGCCGTGGCGTCGTCCCGGTTTCCAGCTCGGTCTCGATCTTGGCGCCTATGTGGCTGACCATCCAAATTCAAAAGGTGTCGTGCTCGAAAGCCATGGTCTCTTCACGTGGGCCAATGATGCCAAGGAATGCTATGAACTGACGCTGGACATCATCAACAAGGCGATCATCTGGTTCGATCAGAAAACCGCCGGGAACGCGGCCTTTGGCGGGGAGGTCACCAAAAGTCTGGATGCCTCCGAACGGCGTGCTGTTGCGGCAAAATTGATGCCGGAAATTCGCGGAAAAATCGGTGTGTCGGAGCGTAAGCTTGGTCATTTCGACGATCAACCGGCCGTGCTCGAATTCGTCAATTCGAACGATCTGCGCCCGCTCGCGGCCTTGGGCACGAGCTGTCCGGACCATTTCCTGCGCACGAAAATTCGGCCGCTCGTACTCGACTTCAATCCGGCGAACCCGGACGTGGATGCGGTAGCCGCATCGCTCGAGGCCGCGCTGGAAGCATACCGCGCCGACTACACCCGCTATTACAATGACTGCAAGCACGACAATTCGCCGGCTATGCGCGATCCCAACCCAGTGATTTTCCTGATCCCCGGGGTTGGCATGCTGTCCTTCGCCAAGGACAAGGCGACCGCGCGCATCGCGGGCGAGTTTTACGTCAACGCGATCAACGTCATGCGCGGCGCTTCATCGGTCTCCGAGTATCAGGGCCTGCCCGAACAGGAAGCCTTCGACATCGAGTACTGGCTGCTCGAAGAAGCCAAGCTCCAGCGCATGCCGAAACCCAAGTCATTGGCAGGCCGGGTAGCTTTCGTCACCGGCGGCGCCGGCGGCATCGGCCGGGCGACGGCGGAACGGCTTTTGGGCGAGGGCGCCTGTGTGGTGCTTGCCGACATTGATGCTGAAGCATTGAAGACGGCGCATGACGATTTCGCCAGACGCTATACGGCGGATGCCGTACGCAGCGTTCAGTTGAACGTGACGGATGAGGCAGGGGTGATCGCCAGCTACGCCGAAGCTTCCGTGGAATTTGGCGGTGTCGATATTCTGGTTTCCAATGCCGGCATCGCATCCTCGGCGCCAATCGAGACGACCGAGCTTTCGATGTGGACGCGCAATATCGATATTCTTGCAACCGGCTATTTCCTCGTCGCGCGCGAGGCGTTCCGGCTGTTCCGCAGGCAGAAGATTGGCGGTAATGTCGTCTTCGTCGCGTCGAAGAACGGCCTTGCCGCGTCGCCAAATGCGAGCGCCTATTGCGCGGCCAAGGCTGCGGAAATCCATCTGGCCCGCTGTCTGGCACTGGAGGGCGCTGAAGGGGGCATTCGCGTCAATACGGTCAATCCCGATGCGGTACTGCGGGGCTCGAAAATCTGGAACGGCGAGTGGCGTGAGCAGCGCGCCGCCTCCTCCAATCTGCAGGTTGACGAGCTTGAGGAACACTATCGCAAGCGTTCACTGCTGAAGCTCAATGTGCTGCCGGAAGACATCGCCGAAGCAATATATTTTCTTGCCTCGGACGCATCCGCCAAATCGACTGGTAATATCATCAATGTCGATGCGGGCAACGCGCAGAGCTTTACGCGTTAGGACTGTCGGTCTTGGGAGGACATCATGGCTGAGCTACATATTTCCGGTGAACTGATAGCGACCGAAAACGACCGGCTGCTCGCTGCACACAAGAGCGACTATGAGGCGCTGGGCGCCCATCTCGCGCGACGCAACATCGATATCGATGCAATCACCAGCAAGGTCGCGGAATTTTTCGTCGCCATACCGTCGTGGGGTGTTGGCACGGGCGGCACGCGGTTTGCGCGCTTTCCCGGCATAGGCGAGCCGCGCGGCATTTTCGACAAGCTCGACGATTGTGCGGTGATCCAGCAATTGACACGCACAACGCCGAATGTGTCGTTGCATATCCCTTGGGACAAGGCGGATCCAAAACATCTGAAGGCTCATGCCGATGCACACGGCCTTGGTTTCGATGCAATGAATTCCAACACGTTCTCCGATGCACCCGATCAGGCGCATTCCTACAAATATGGATCACTCAGCCATGTGAATGCTTCGACGCGGACACAGGCGATCGAGCACAATATCGAATGTATCGAGATCGGTGCAGCGATTGGCTCGAAAGCCCTGACCGTGTGGGTTGGCGATGGCTCCAATTTTCCGGGGCAGAGCAATTTTGCCAAGGCCTTCGAGCGTTATCTCGGATCCATGTCGGAAATATATAAAGCGCTGCCGGATGATTGGCGCATCTTCTCCGAACACAAGATGTATGAGCCGGCTTTCTATTCGACCGTGGTACAGGATTGGGGGACAAACTATCTGATCGCGCGGACATTGGGGCCGAAAGCCTATTGCCTTGTCGATCTCGGCCACCATGCGCCGAATACCAATATCGAGATGATCGTTTCGCGGCTGATCCAGTTCAAGAAACTAGGCGGCTTCCATTTCAATGATTCCAAATATGGCGATGACGATCTCGATGCGGGTTCGATCGATCCCTATCGCCTGTTTCTCGTCTTCAATGAACTCGTCGACGCGGAAGATCGCGGCGTAGAGAACTTCCATCCCGCCCACATGATCGATCAGTCGCACAATGTCACTGATCCGATCGAAAGCCTGATCTCAAGCGCCAATGAAATTCGCCGGGCTTACGCTCAGGCTTTGCTGGTGGATCGAAAGGCATTGAGCGCTTACCAGGATGAGAACGATGCGCTGATGGCTTCCAATGCATTGAAGCGAGCCTACCGCACCGATGTCGAACCAATCCTCGCCGAGGCGCGCCGGCGATCAGCTGGAGCGATCGATCCTGTCGCCACCTATCGCAAGAGTGGTTACCGCGAATTGGTCGGCAGGGAACGACCAGTAAGCGTCGCTGGCGGCGGCGGAATAATTTAACCCATCTACTCCTATCAAAACATAAGGGCTGCGCTTCATCGCGCGGCCCTTTTGTTTTTTGAATTGACAGTCCCGTCAGCATTTGTTCTTATTCTACTATAAAACACTATAATCCATTATTGTGGAATAACTAAGGGAACCGTCATGAAATCACTGAAGCTCGCACTCCTTCTTGGTTCAGCGCTGATTGCTGTTAGCCCCTCCGCTTTCGCTCAGACAAAAGGCGGGGTCATCAACGTCGCCACGATCGGCGAGCCGCCGACACTCGATGCCATGGCCTCGACGGCGGATCTCGTCGGCATCGTCTCGCAGCACATTTTCGAAACCCTCTACACGTTCGACAAAAGCTGGAACGTCACACCACTTCTCGCTGCCAGTCTTCCCGAAGTTTCGCCTGACGGCAAAGTCTACACGATAAAGCTTCGCACCGGCGTCAAGTTCCATGACGGCACGGATATGGATTCCACCGACGTCGTCGCCTCGTTAAAACGCTGGACAGAAGTTGCCTCGCGCGGCAAGCAGACAGCCTCGATGATCGCTTCGATCGAAGCTGCCGATCCTGCGACTGTGAAAATCACTCTTAACGCACCTTATGCCCCGCTCGTTTCGCTGCTGGCTTTCAACAATGCCGCCGCGATCATCCTCCCGAGCGAGAAGCAGCAAAACCCGATGACCGATCCGGTTGGTACGGGCCCATATATGCTGAAGGAACGCAAGGCTGACCAATATATCCAGCTCGCGCGTTTCGACGGCTACAAATCACCCGAAGGCGACGAAAATGGCTATGGTGGTGCGCGGCATCAGTATCTCGATGAAATCCGCTTTGTTCCTGTGCCGGATGCCAATACGCGTGTCGAAGGTGCGGTTTCCGGCCAGTTCGACTACGTCGACAGCCTTCCGGTTGAAGCCTATGACCGGCTGAAGGACCAGAAAACGACTGAAGCCGTTTTGCTCAAGCCATTCGGCTGGCCGGTCTTCGTCATGAACACCAGTACTGGCATCACCAAGAACCAGGATATCAGATTGGCAATTCGCGATTCTGCTCAGCATGGAAGACATGATGGCCGCGGCCTTCGGCAGTACCGATTTCTATTCGCTCAATGCGTCGATGTACCCCGATGGATATAGCTGGAAGACCGATGCGGGCACCGAAGGCGCCTATAATGTCGCTGATCCGGAAAAGGCTGCCGAGCTGATGAAGAAGGCCGGCTACAATGGCGAACCGATCCGCATCCTGACCAGCCGTCAATATGAATTCCACTACAAGATGGCGCAGGTTGCCGCCGAGTATCTGAAGGCTGCGGGCTTCACGGTGGATATGCAGGTCGTGGACTGGGCAACGCTGACCCAGCGCCGCGCCGACCCGAAACTCTGGGACATTTATATCAGCCACAGTCCCTTCCTGCCGGAGCCCGCTTTGATTGGCGCCATGTCGACCAGCGCGCCCGGTAATTGGGATACGCCCGCCCGCAAGGCGGCCGTCGATGCCTTCAATTCTGAGGTCGATCCAAAGAAGCGCGTTGAACTTTGGGCCGAAGTACAGAAAGTGATCTATGCCGAAGTCCCGATCATCAAGATCGGCGATTTCAACGCGCTCTCGGCCAAGTCACCAAAGCTGGAAGGTTTCACGCCAGCGCCATGGCCCTATTTCTGGAACGTGTCGCTGAAGCAATAGCGCAAGTGCAACGGTCGCGGGCTGGGGCCTCCCAGCCTGCGACCATTCTTCAGTAAAACCGCAAGAGAGAACGATCCGGCCAGATGCTCCGCTACATACTCCAACGCTTTATCGGCATGATCATCGTTATGTTTCTGGTGGTGACGATAGTTTTCATCATCGTGCGCGTTACGCCGGGTGATCCCGCTGCCGTGATGCTTGGGCCGGAGGCGACTGCGGCGGATATTGCAGCGCTGCGTCAGCAACTCGGGCTCGATCAATCCATTCTGCTGCAATATATCTATTTCATCGGCAATCTGTTCAAGGGCGATCTCGGGCAGTCCATCTTTCTCAACCAGCCCGTACTGCAGGCGCTGGCCCAGCGCGCCGAACCGACCTTCTTTCTCACAATCTTCTCGCTGTTGATTGCCAGCGTCATCGCCATTCCGATCGGCATTTATGCTGCATACCGGCGCGGGTCATTCTTCGATCAGGCAGCAACGGCAGTAGCGATGCTGGCCGCAAGTATCCCAAGCTTCTGGCTGGGACTCATCCTGATGCAGATATTCGCCGTACGATTTGGCCTGTTTCCCGTATCCGGCTATGGCGGGCCGGGAACATCGCTGATGGAACGGCTTGGATATCTGGTGCTGCCGGCGTTCGCGCTCGGCATCGTCTCTTCCGCACTCATCATGCGTTTCACCCGCGCCTCAATGCTCGATGTACTTGGCGACGACTATATTCGCACGGCGCGTGCCAAGGGCGTGGATGAGCGGCGGGTCGTCCTAAAACATGCCTTCAAGAACGCGCTGATTCCGATCCTCACCGTCCTCGGTCTGACAGCTGCCGTGCTGATCTCGGGTGCTGTCGTCACAGAGACCGTGTTTGGTCTTCCCGGTGTCGGCAGTCTTGTGGTGTCAGCGGTATTGCGGCGGGACTACCCTGTCATCCAGGGCGCGCTGCTGATCATCGCAGCGCTCTACGTCCTCATCAACTTTGCCATCGATATGCTCTACCTCGTCGTCGATCCAAGGGTGCGCTACTGATGGCCGATATTGCAACCAACGTCCCTACAAGCGAGCGCTCGAAATTTTTCCGGATATTGATCCGGCGCAAGACCGTGCTGTTCGGGCTGATCGTTCTCGCCATCTTCGTGCTTCTTGCGGTCTTCGCACCTCTGATCACACCCTATTCGCCGAGCAAATTGTCCATCGTCAACCGCCTGAAGCCACCGGACATGAAGTGGCTCTTTGGCACGGACGAATTCGGCCGCGACGTATTCTCGCGGACGATCTTTTCGGCGCGGTTGTCGCTATTGGTCGGTTTCGCCGTGGTGGTGCTTGCATCATTGATCGGCGTGACCCTTGGCATCCTCGCTGGATTTTTCCAGAAGCTCGACGCGCCGATTACCCGCCTTATCGACGCGATGATGGCCTTTCCGGATATTCTGTTGGCGATTGCGCTCGTTGCAGCACTCGGGCCATCGCTGACCACAGTCATCGTCGCACTCAGTATCGTCTATGCACCGCGCCTTGCTCGTATCGTTCGCGCCTCGACATTGGTCATTCGCGAACTGCCCTATGTGGAGGCTGCGACCTCGCTTGGAATCTCGACGCCGCATATCATGACGCGGCATATCCTGCGCAATCTGCTATCGCCCATTCTCGTGCAAGGGACATTCCTCTTCGCCAATGCCATGCTCGCGGAAGCGGGACTCTCGTTCCTCGGGCTTGGCGTCAGCCCCGAAGTGCCAACCTGGGGCACGATGATCGCGTCCGGCCGTCAATATATCGGCAAGGCGGACTGGATGACGCTATTCCCCGGCATCGCCATCGTGCTTGCCGTTCTTTCCCTGCAGATGGTTGGCGACGGTTTCCGCGACCTTCTCGATCCCCGCCTCAGAAAGGATCTCTGATCATGCCTGCCTCTTCTGCAACCGCCAATTCTCCAATCGAAGGGCGCTTGCTGCTGACCAATGTCAAACCGGTTTCGTTCGGACCCAATACGCCTTCGTCCACCATGGACATCCTGATCGATGCTGACGGCAGGATTGCCGAGTTTGGGCCTTCGCTGAATGTCCATGGCGATGTGCGCCGTGTCGACGGCAAGGGCGCATGGATTTCTCCAGGCTGGGTCGATCTGCACACGCATATCTGGCACGGCGGCACGGATATTTCGGTGCGCCCGCAACTGTGCGGCGCCGAGCGGGGCGTCACCACTATCGTTGACGCGGGTTCGGCGGGTGAAGCCAATTTCCACGGATTTCGTGAATACATCATTGATCCGGCGCGTGAACGTATCAAGGCGTTTCTGAACCTGGGCTCCATCGGGCTCGTAGCCTGCAACCGGGTGAGCGAACTCAGCGACATCAAGTCGATCGATATCGATCGTACCGTTGCCTGCGTCAATGAAAACCGCGATCACATCGTCGGATTAAAGGTGCGTGCCAGCCATGTGATCACAGGCTCCTGGGGTGTTACTCCGGTTAAAGTCGGCAAGAAGCTGGCCAAGATACTGAAAATCCCGATGATGGTGCATGTTGGTGAACCGCCAGCGCTTTACGACGAAGTGCTGGAGATCCTCGGCCCGGGAGATATCATCACACACTGCTTCAACGGCAAGGTCGGTAGCAGCATCATCGAAGACGATGATCTTTTCGAACTGGCGGCACGTTGCGCGGGTGAGGGGATACGTCTCGACATCGGTCACGGCGGCGCATCGTTCTCGTTCCGCGTGGCGGAAGTCGCGATCCAGCGCGGACTTCTACCGTTTTCGATCTCGACCGATATTCATCTGCGCAGTTTGAACTTTGCAGTGTGGGACCTCGGCACCACGATGTCCAAACTCCTGAGCGTCGGCATGCCGTTCGACAAGGTGGTGGAGGCGGTGACGCTCTCCCCGGCATCGGCGATCAATCTGCCGACGGAGAACCTCTTGTCGGTCGGAACGCGTGCGGACTTCACCATATTCGAGCTCGCCGATTCCGATCTCACGGTCATCGACTCGATGGGGTACGAAGCAAGGCTCGACAAATTGTTCGAGCCACACTGGGCAGTGCTCGGCAATGAACCGATCGCCGCCAGCCGCTACCAACCTGTAAAGCCTGAAACATCCGGCGCCATTGCGCCCTATTCATACCGTTGAGGAATTCGCCTTGAGTGACCTGTCAAGTCCGGCAATCAATGCCGACGTTTCCCCCTACGATCGTCTCAAGGCGCTGGGCATAGTTCTTCCCCCGGCGCCGAGCCCGATCGCGAACTTCGTTACCCACATCCAGGAAGGCAATATGCTTTACCTGTCGGGGCAAGGACCGCGGGAAGAGGACGGGTACATGCACACCGGCAAGGTCGGAGGTTATGTGAGCGTCGAAGAAGCTTACAAGCATGCGCGTCTGACCGGCATCAACCTGCTGGCGGTCATGCATTCGGCGCTCGGAGATTTGCGGCGGGTGAAACGAGTAGTGAAGCTTCTCGGCATGGTCAACGCAGTACCGGACTTTGCCGATCATCCCTCGGTCATCAATGGGTGCTCTGACTTGCTGATCAACGTTTTTGGTGAAGCCGGCAACCATGCGCGTTCAGCCGTTGGCTTCAGCTCGTTGCCCGGCAATATCACCGTGGAAATCGAGGCAATTATTTCGTTGAAGGATTGAGATCAGGAATGACTGCGCCAGCCCATCACCGTTTCGATCCGCTCCGCCGAGGCCTTGACCTCGGCTGTGTAGCGATCGGGATTGTCGGTGATCTTCTGTTCGGGCAGAACGATGGAAATGGTGGCAATACAGGCGCCATTGTCATCGCAGATCGGCGAGGCGATACAGGCAACCGCATAGTCGGATTCGCCCGCCTGTATGGAGATGCGTGCCTGCAGGGCTTGTTTGGCCGACTCGGACAAAACGGACGGATCGATCACGGCGCGCCCAGTCGGAGAGGATTTTGCGCAATGCTCGAACAAGTCCAGCCGTTCCTGTTCCGGCAGATGACCAACCAGCAGGCGGCCGGATGCAGTCCAGTTGAGCGGCACGCGGGTGCCGACACGCGACGTCACCTGAAAATGCCCCGGGCCGTCAGCCATCGCCAGCACCATCATATGATCGCCATCGCGACCGCAGACCTGTACCGTTTCGCCCGAAACGCGACTGAGATTGTGCATCTCGTGATTGGCGACATTGAGAAAATCCAGCGAGCGCGCATAGGCAAGACCATAGTGGTAGAGCCGCGCGCCCAGCCAGACGGTGTTATCGCCATTGCGCGACAGGAGGTTCTTTTCAACGAGATCGTCGATGATCACGTAGACGGTGGAAAGGGGAGCGCCAATGGCCTTGGCGATCGCGTAGACGCCCGCCGGACTTCCCGTTTCGTACAGATAATCAAGAACCTGCAGGGCACGATCGATACCGCTGACACGCGAGCGGCGGGCAGTCGTTTCTTCACTGGAAACAGGTGCGTCCATGTCTGATGTCTTCGCGTCCACTCTTAGGCTCCTGGCACTATCGCTAAAGTTCTTCGGTCCGTTATTACATTATAACGGCATATATGCCAAGCAAACGGAATACGCTTCGAGGAGAATACCATGACCGACTCTCATATGCAGCCCGATATACGCCAGTCGCTGGGACTAAGACCCGTGATCAACGTTTCCGGGACGATGACATCGCTGGGGGCGTCAATCGTGGTGCCGGAGGCGGTCGCGGCAATGAGTGCCATACTCCCGCAATTCGTGGAAATCAACGACCTGCATAAGCGAGCGAGCCCGGTGATCGCACGTTTGACGGGCGGCGATGCGGGCTTTGTCACCGCATCCTGTTCGGCCGCAATCAGTCTCGCCGTGGCGGCGACAATGACCGGAAGCGATCTTGCTGCAATAGAGCGACTGCCGGACACCACCGGTCTGAAGGATGAAGTAATCATACAGACTGGCCATGTCGTCAGCTATGGCGCGCCGGTTGACCAAGGCATCAGGCTTGCGGGCGCGAAGGCGGTGCTTATCGGCCAGGCCACGTCCTGCTATCCGTACCATCTCGAGGGTGCCATCAACGAGCGTACGGCTGCCGCGGTCTTCGTGGTCTCGCATCACACAGTCCAGTATGGCCTGATCGCCCTGAAGAAGTTTGCCGAGCTTTGCCATGCGCGCGGTGTTCCGGTCATCGTCGACGCCGCTTCCGAATACGATCTGAAAATCTTCCTAGCGGAAGGTGCCGACATCGCGCTCTATTCGTCGCACAAGTTTCTCGGCGGACCAACGGGTGGTATTGTTGCCGGGCGCAAGGATCTGGTTCGCAATGCGTTCCTACAGAATATGGGCATTGGCCGCGGCATGAAGCTGGGCAAGGAAAGCATCCTTGGCACTGTCGCAGCACTCGAAGCATGGGAGAAGCGCGACCATGCCGGTATCCGCGAAAAGGAAACCGGCTATCTCAACTTGTGGAAGCAGACGCTAGCGGGAAGGCCCGGTGTCACCGCCGAGATCGAACCGGATCCAACCCACAATCCGCTCGACCGCTTGCGGGTGACCGTCAACCCGCAAGAAGCGCATATCACAGCGTGGGACCTTGCCGATACGCTGGCGCGAGGGGCGCACCCGGTCATCGTTCGCGATCATGAAGCAGAGCACGGATTTTTCTATATGGATCCATGCAACCTGCATCCTGGCGAGGAGAAAATCGTGGCGAGCCGTCTCGACGAGGAGCTCAGCAAGGCACGAGCCTCGAATGAAATCATCTCAACCCCGTTTGAAGAACGTTACGCCCGTCGTATCGCTGGCCTGATGCGCTGGCCAGATTGACCGGAGGATAGCTCATGGAAACGCCCACCGCCCCCGTTCTGTCGGTTTCGAACCTGACCACATCCTTCTTGGCCGATGGTCAGTGGCGACCGGTGGTGCGCAACGTCTCCTTCGATGTTGCGCCCGGCGAGACCGTGGCGATTGTGGGCGAATCCGGGTCCGGCAAGAGCGTCACGTCGCTTTCTGTCATGCGGCTTCTGCAAAAGGACAAGAGCCGTATCGAGGGGAAAATTATGCTGGGAGGAAAGGACATTCTTGCCCTGCCGGAGAGCCAGATGCGCGGCATCCGCGGCAATGACGTCGCGATGATTTTCCAGGAACCAATGACCAGCCTCAATCCGCTGTTCACGGTGGGCCAACAGATCAGCGAGGCACTACTTTGCCATCACAACATCTCGCGTGCCGAGGCCAAGGCAGAAACCATCCGGCTTCTCGAAAAGGTGCGGATACCTGCCGCGAAATCGCGATTCAATGAATATCCACATCGCTTCTCGGGCGGGATGCGCCAGCGCGTGATGATCGCGATGGCTCTGGCGAGCAAACCAAAACTGCTTATCGCCGATGAACCAACCACAGCTCTGGACGTGACCATTCAGGGCCAGATCCTCGATCTTATAAAATTGTTGCAGGACGAGGAGGGTGCCTCTGTTCTCTTTATCACCCACGATATGGGCGTAGTGGCGGAGATCGCCGACCGGACCGTGGTCATGTATAATGGCGAGGCGGTCGAAACCGGCAAGACCGAGGATATCTTCGCGCGGCCGCAGCATCCGTACACGCGTTCACTGCTGTCGGCAGTTCCGGTTCTGGGCTCGATGAAAGGCCGCGAGCGGCCTTTGCGATTTCCGGTGGTCGATCGCGCTACCGGCACATCCGATACGCCGGTCGAAGCGGCCGATACGGTGCAGGCGGGCGTCCGGCCGCTTCTGGATGTGCGCAATCTTACGACGCGTTTCAACATCCATTCCGGCATGTTTGGCCAGCTTGAGGGACGGGTGCATGCCGTTGAAAATCTTTCCTTCACATTGCAGCCCGGCGAAACCCTTTCGCTCGTTGGCGAATCCGGCTGCGGAAAATCAACCACGGGACGCTCGATCATGCGCCTCGTTCCAGCGCAGGCCGGCGAAGTCCTGCTCAATGGCCAGGATGTGCTGACCATGGATCCGAAGCAGCTGCGGGATATGCGCCGGACCATGCAGATGATATTCCAGGACCCGTTCGCCAGTTTAAATCCGCGCATGACCGTGGGGGCGGCTATTGCAGAGCCCTATCTCGAACACAAGCTTGGAACCCGTGCCGAAGCACGTGAGCGTGTGGCCGATCTGCTGGAGCGCGTGGGCCTAACCCCGGCAATGGCAAGTCGCTATCCGCATGAATTCTCCGGCGGCCAGCGTCAGCGTGTCTGCATTGCCCGCGCATTGGCGCTCGATCCGAAGATCATCGTTGCTGACGAATCCGTCTCTGCACTCGACGTTTCGATAAAGGCGCAGGTCATCAACCTTCTGCTCGACCTGCAGGCTAGCCTGAACCTCGCCTATCTGTTCATCTCGCACGATATCGCCGTGGTTGAACGGGTCAGCCACCGCATCGCGGTCATGTATCTTGGCGAAATCGTCGAAATCGGGCCCCGTGCGGCGATCTTCGAAAATCCGCAGCATCCCTATACGAGAAAGCTGATTTCTGCAGTACCCGTTCCAGATCCTTCACGGCGCGGTGTAAAGCGGCCTGTGTCCAATGACGAGATCAAAAGCCCCGTTCGGGCGCCGGATTTCGCAGTTCCGATCCGTCAATATGCCGAGGTTTCGTCGGGACATCTGGTTCAGCTCTAAAGCCGGGGCTTGAGACATTGGCCTGATCGTGAGATGACACTGCGAGAGTTGCCCCATCATCAGGCGCAGAGCAGGAAAAGCCATGTCCAAGCCTTTTATCGATCACCTGTCTTCCGAGCTCGAGGGGCTGAAACAGTCCGGGCTTTATAAGACCGAGCGCGTCATCACCTCCAAACAAGCCGGACAGATCGTTGTGGATTCGGGTGCAAAGGTGCTCAACTTCTGTGCCAACAATTACCTCGGGCTTGCTGACAACGAAGAACTTGCAGCAGCCGGCAAGGCAGCACTCGACCGCTACGGCTATGGCATGGCATCGGTACGCTTCATCTGCGGCACGCAGGAGGAACACAAGCAGCTTGAAGCCCGCATCTCCAGCTTCCTCGGTCTGGAAGACACGATCCTTTATTCCAGCTGTTTCGATGCCAATGGCGGTCTGTTCGAAACTCTGCTCGGCGAGGAAGACGCCATCATTTCCGATGCGCTCAACCACGCCTCGATCATCGACGGCGTACGCCTCTCCAAAGCCAAGCGCTTCCGTTACGCCAACAATGACATGGCGGCGCTGGAAGAAGAATTGAAGAAAGCTGAAGGCAGTCGCTTCAAGATGATTGCGACCGACGGCGTGTTTTCGATGGATGGCATCATCGCCAATCTGCAGGGTGTTTGCGACCTTGCCGAAAAATACGGTGCCATGGTCATGGTGGACGACAGCCATGCCGTGGGCTTTGTCGGAAAAAATGGTCGCGGCTCCGCCGAGCATTGCGGCGTCGAAGGCCGTGTCGATATCATTACCGGTACGCTGGGTAAGGCGCTGGGCGGGGCTTCGGGCGGCTATACATCCGGCAAGCGCGAAGTGGTCGACTGGCTGCGTCAGCGCTCCCGGCCCTATCTTTTTTCAAACACGCTGGCGCCTGTCATTGCGGCAGCATCGCTGAAAGTGTTCGATCTGATCGACCGGGGCGCGGACCTGCGCGCGCGCCTCAACGCCAATGCCGCGCATTTTCGCCGCGATATGACAAAGCTTGGCTTTAATCTGGCCGGCGCCGATCATCCCATCATTCCGGTGATGCTCGGCGACGCGACACTGGCGCAGGAAATGGCCTCGCGCATGCTGGACAAAGGCGTTTATGTCATCGGTTTCGCCTTTCCGGTGGTGCCGAAAGGCCAAGCTCGCATCCGCACGCAAATGTCGGCCGCCCACACCACGGAAGATGTCACTCGCGTGATCGAGATTTTTGCTGAAGTCGGGCGTGATCTCGGCATCATCGGAGCTAAATAGTATGTCGAACATGATGAAGGCACTGGTCAAGGCGAAGGCGGAACCCGGGATCTGGATGGAGCGCGTTCCGGTCCCGGAGCCTGGTGCTAACGACGTGCTGATCCGGGTCAAAAAGTCTGCCATTTGCGGCACTGACGTGCATATCTACAACTGGGACAAGTGGGCTGAAGCCACGATCCCGGTGCCGATGGTCGTGGGTCATGAGTTCAGTGGAGAGATTGCTGAAATCGGTTCGGCCGTGACCAAATACAAGGTCGGGCAGCGTGTCTCCGGCGAGGGCCATATCGTCTGTGGCATTTGCCGCAATTGCCGCGCAGGCAGGGGCCATCTTTGCCGTAACACGCTCGGCGTCGGCGTACACCGGCCGGGTTCCTTCGGCGAATATGTCTGCATTCCGGAAGACAATGTCGTGCCGATCCCCGACGATATTTCCGATGAAATCGCTGCGATCTTCGATCCCTTTGGCAACGCCGTGCATACGGCTTTGAGCTTCGATCTGGTTGGTGAAGATGTGCTGGTTACCGGCGCAGGCCCCATCGGCATCATGGGCGCCCTGGTTGCCAAGCGGTCAGGAGCCCGCAAGGTCGTCATCACCGATATCAATCCTGCGCGCCTGGCGCTCGCCCGCAAACTCGGGATAGATCATGTGGTCGATGCATCGACGCAAAATCTCGCCGACGTGATGAAGGACATCGGCATGACCGAGGGCTTTGATGTCGGGCTGGAAATGTCCGGCGCGGCACCGGCTTTTCGCGACATGATCGACAAGATGAACAATGGTGGCAAGATCGCCATTCTCGGCATTGCGCCGACAGGTTTCGAGATCGACTGGAACAAGGTGATCTTCAAGATGCTCAATCTCAAAGGTATCTATGGCCGCGAAATGTTCGAGACCTGGTACAAGATGATTGCCTTCGTGCAAGGAGGTCTCGATCTGTCGCCCATTATCACGCACAGGCTGCCGATCGATGATTTCCAGTCTGGCTTCGATGCGATGCGGTCTGGCAGTTCAGGCAAGGTGGTTTTGAGCTGGTAAGTAAGCGCGTCGTTCCGACAGGACGATGTTTCGGTGAAGTAGCCAACCCTGACCGAAAGGATCTTGAAGAGCCAACAATTCGGGTTTAACAAGCGGGGGCGGCGTGACGATACCCGGCGGCGAGGCGAGGGGCAGGTTGTTTTGGTCCTGGCAGCCCCCGGACAGCGCCGTCCCTCGTCAAATACACTGGCCCGGACAATGATCCGACCCACGCGCATCTTCAGCAACTGAAAGATAACGTCGAAAATTTACGTCATAGACGGGATTTCGTGCGCGCTTCGCGCCGCGGGGCCAGCGATGATGCTTGCTTTCTCCGGGAAAAAAGGGCGCTCCCCTCGAACGGGTCGAGCGTCCTTTTTGTAGCCCTATTCATTCGGGTCCTCAATTTCTTTGAACGCGCAGACGGTTTTCTAAAATGCAGGCGACCCAGGCGCTCTGCACTGGGGTGAGGTTGATATTACTGTTTTTAAGAAAGAGTAACATCAACTCATCTGATAGGAATTATCGGAATCGACACCGGAATGCCGCCACGTTGACAATTAAAAAAAACGTGTTGTTACTTTTTTTATAAAATAGGTACAACCTCCTCTGAGGACACCCGTGAGGCAGTTTAGTTCCATCGAGCAGCTAATGTTTTCTGATCTCCTGCAGAAATGCCTGGACGCAGAATTCGACGATACGTATCCCGAAAATGGATCGTTCTTGCTCCAAACTTCGGCGCGGCCGACAATATTGGTATTACAAGGGATTTTCCGCAGACCCTCAGGGAGGAGCAGGAAAGCAATATCTCAAATATGTGGGTCCAAAAGGCAATGAGGAGTTGGACAAACGTGTTCAACGTTTTGAGCGGGTAAAATCGGGATACCGGGAACGCAGGCAGCTCGCTACAAAACTCAGGCAAGCAGGGATGCCATCGCCCATCGCAATTGAAGGCCAAGTTGTTCAAGCGTTGTCGAAGGCGGGAATGTTTAGGCTTCGTTCGGTGTTGGTTGGTTCCGTGGCGTTCCAAACTTATGGAGGCCTTCTCGGAATCCGGTTGCCCGACCTTTCAATGCGCACAGATGACATTGATGTTGCCCAGTATTTCAGCATCTCCCAGCAAATCGACGACAAAATCGAAGACCTGCAGCAAGCGCTGAACTCGGTCGATGAAAGTTTCTCGCCCGTTTGCCATCCTAATGAACCCAAACTGGTTGCAAGTTTTAGAAACAAGACAGGCTTTAAGGTAGAGGTTTTGACGCCTAATCGAGGGGCCGAGGAATATGAGTATCAATGTGCTGAAATGCCCGCGTTAGGCCCCAACATTGGAGCCCAAGTTCTACGATTTCTCGATTATCTGATCCACGAACCGGTGTCATCGCTCATCCTGTACGACGCCGGGATTGTCGTGACCGTCCCAGCTCCTGAACGGTATGCCATTCACAAGCTTCTGGTCGCAATCTCGCGGCCTAATACAGAAACGACGAAGATAGCCAAGGATCGCAGGCAAGCCTCCGATCTAATCGAGGCTTTCCAGGAAATAGGCCGATTACATGATGTTGGGTTGGCCTGGATGGATGCTTGGCAACGCGGCAATGCCTGGAAAAGACGTCTTCGAGACTCGGCCCTGCGTTTAGAACAAGCCAGTAGGGAAATGCTGAAATCAGCAATCATCGAGGCCTGTCGAGTGGATCAAAAATCTCCGGATAACTACCTATTCGACAAAACAGCTTAGACTCCTAGCACCAGCACGGCCATGCGTGCTTCCCTTCTCCCAAAATATGCCATGTTCCATAATAGTTATTATGCGATCTTCTCATGTAGCCGCAAAGTTAAAATGTCCTGTTTCTGCAAAGTAGAAATGTCCGTGTGTCACCTTCTCGTTCATCGCAACGAGATATGGGATTCAGATTTTGGGATGGATTTTAATGAGCGAACGCGAACTGCATCGTATCGAGGTTTTATCGGAGGTTGTTGAAGGGCGCCGCGCGCTCGCGTCGGCCGCAATTGTGCTGTCGCTGAGTGTTCGCCAAGTGCAAAGGATCGTGCGGACATTCTGTCTCGAAGGCGCGCCGGCACTGCGTCATCAGAGCCGCGGCCGCCGGTCGAACAACCGGATCAACGATGGTGTGCGGGATCTGGCGCTGCAGCTGATCCGCGAGCGCTACGCTGACTTTGGTCCGACGCTGGCGGCCGAGAAGCTGGCCGAGCACGGCTTTTCGGTTTCGCGCGAGACGTTGCGCAAATGGATGGCTGATGCCGGCATCTGGCTGTCGCGCAAACAGCGCCGGACGTTTCGTCAGCCGCGGTTGAGGCGTGAGTGTTATGGCGAGCTGATCCAGATCGACGGCAGCGATCATCACTGGTTTGAAGATCGTGGCGATCGGTGCACGCTGCTGGTGTTCATCGATGATGCGACCGGCAAGCTGATGCAGCTTTTGTTTGTGCGCTCGGAAAGCGCCTTCACCTATTTCGACGCTTTGGAGCTCTACCTTAAGGTCCATGGCCGTCCAGTTGCGTTCTACTCCGACAAGCATTCGGTGTTCCGTGTGGCGAAGAAGGATGCCATGAACGGCCAGGGCATGACGCAGTTCGGCCGGGCGCTGGCGGAGCTGAGCATCGAGATTCTGTGCGCAAATTCGAGCCAGGCGAAAGGTCGTGTCGAGCGGGTCAACCGCACCTTGCAGGACCGTTTGGTCAAGGAACTGCGGCTGGCCGGGATCGACGATATGGCGGCTGGCAACGCCTTCCTGCCCAGCTTTATGGAGCGGTTCAACGAACAATTCGCTGTTACTGCGATCCGCCCGGAGAATTTGCACCGGCCGCTCAATGTCGTCCCGGACCGTTTGCGGGAGATTCTGTGCAAGCGGGAACAACGCTACGTTGGTGAGCAACTGACGTTTTCCTATGAGCGCAAGCGCATCATGCTGGAGGAGAATGAGATTACCCGTGGTCTGGTTGGCAAATATATCGACACCTATGCCTTTGCGGACGGGCGCCTGGAGATGCGCTGGAAAGGGATCGCCCTTCCCTACAAAATGTTCGATATGGACCAACGTGTGACCCACGCAGCTGTGACCGAGAACAAAAGACTGGGCGATGTGCTGTCGATGATCAAGGCGCAGCAGGATCCGTTGCCTGCGCCGAAGGTGAAGACCAACAGCGAGGTCATCGCCTATCAAAAACGTGAGCGCAAACCCTCACGGAAGAACGACTGGGTCGAGGAACGAAGGACACGCAGACTACTGGACAAGGCCGCTGGGGCCCCGCTGGATGTCACCGGTCCGGGCTGCGATATTGAGGTCTCCGCCCTGCCCGGCGACGCGCCTCGGCGTCTGTCGGGATGACATTTCTACTTTGCAGAATCGGCGACATTTCTAATTGGCTGCCACATCTGATGTAGCCGCAAAGTTAAAATGTCCTGTTTCTGCAAAGTAGAAATGTCCGTGTGTCACCTTCTCGTTCATCGCAACGTTTGTGCGCTCGGAAAGCGCCTTCACCTATTTCGACGCTTTGGAGCTCTACCTTAAGGTCCATGGCCGTCCAGTTGCGTTCTACTCCGACAAGCATTCGGTGTTCCGTGTGGCGAAGAAGGATGCCATGAACGGCCAGGGCATGACGCAGTTCGGCCGGGCGCTGGCGGAGCTGAGCATCGAGATTCTGTGCGCAAATTCGAGCCAGGCGAAAGGTCGTGTCGAGCGGGTCAACCGCACCTTGCAGGACCGTTTGGTCAAGGAACTGCGGCTGGCCGGGATCGACGATATGGCGGCTGGCAACGCCTTCCTGCCCAGCTTTATGGAGCGGTTCAACGAACAATTCGCTGTTACTGCGATCCGCCCGGAGAATTTGCACCGGCCGCTCAATGTCGTCCCGGACCGTTTGCGGGAGATTCTGTGCAAGCGGGAACAACGCTACGTTGGTGAGCAACTGACGTTTTCCTATGAGCGCAAGCGCATCATGCTGGAGGAGAATGAGATTACCCGTGGTCTGGTTGGCAAATATATCGACACCTATGCCTTTGCGGACGGGCGCCTGGAGATGCGCTGGAAAGGGATCGCCCTTCCCTACAAAATGTTCGATATGGACCAACGTGTGACCCACGCAGCTGTGACCGAGAACAAAAGACTGGGCGATGTGCTGTCGATGATCAAGGCGCAGCAGGATCCGTTGCCTGCGCCGAAGGTGAAGACCAACAGCGAGGTCATCGCCTATCAAAAACGTGAGCGCAAACCCTCACGGAAGAACGACTGGGTCGAGGAACGAAGGACACGCAGACTACTGGACAAGGCCGCTGGGGCCCCGCTGGATGTCACCGGTCCGGGCTGCGATATTGAGGTCTCCGCCCTGCCCGGCGACGCGCCTCGGCGTCTGTCGGGATGACATTTCTACTTTGTAGAATCGGCGACATTTCTAATTGGCTGCCACATTGGATTGTAGCCGGGCACATTCTATTTTCAATTGCGACACGTACAAAACCCTCTTTATTTTCAGGAGGATGGAATGCCCCGCAGTTTCACGCAATTGACGATGGATGAACGGCGTATCGTTTCGCAGATGCTGCAGGCCAAGGCACGCTTGGCCCAGTGTTCAGAGAGCAGCTTGTTGAAATTGTATCGCTGCCGGAATAGCCTGCCCCACTCCGCCGTTGCATTTGAAATAGAACCCACAAACGGGAGGGTTCAAGGATGAAGCGCGACTTGCAATAGATAACAATGGCTTATCACATGCAAGGACTCGTGTTTCTTTCGTCCCATTACTTGCCGACAGGCGCTCCACCCACCGTCCAGTAAAGGCCTAGGATTGTGCTTCGGCGTCCGAGCGACGGCCAACGGTTTGTCCTCATTCGCTTCACATAGAGAAAACGGCTCCATAATCCGACGTGGTATACACACGTATACCACTAATATACCTTGTGCTGATTTATTATTAATATTGCAGTATATTATAACATAGGAGGATTATCCGTGTACAATGCGGCGATCTATTCTACAAACCCATAACGTTGCCTGGGAGCAGCCTGCATTTTCGCTACCTTGGACGGAAAGAGCGACCGAAAGGACCAATATGTCGAGAAATATAATGACTTCCATGCTCGCCCTCAGCCTCGCCTTAAGTGCGTCTTCAATGGCGTATGCAGATATGGCGGCACCTGCCAGGGTAATAATGCACGGACAGACAAAGATCCTAACCGACGCCCGTGGTTGGTCGCTCTACACTTTCGACGAAGACCAGCCTGGGAAGTCTGAGTGCACTCTCCTTTGTGCTACCGCGTGGCCGCCATTTGAGGCCCCTGCGAGCGCACGGGCCTCTGGACATTGGAGCCTGATCCGGCGCTCAAGCGGTGTTCTTCAGTGGGCTTACAAGGGTTCTCCGCTTTACACATACCGCTTGGACTTTAAGCCCGGCGAAATTCGGGGGGATGGAGCTGAGGGTATCTGGCATCTTGCCAAGCCATAAAACCAGCGTAGAGCGGCAGTTACCGGCTGCCATGCCTTTCACATTCAACGCATCCAGATCATTGCTGCGGCGAGGTGCGTGAAGCTTAGAAAGTAGATGGCGCGTCTGTCGTCGTGTTGCGATGCGACGGGAGTCGCTTGAGCTTAATGAAGGCAACAGTCCATCCGATTTCTGGCTCTATAGGCTTTACCCAACTGCAGGATTGGCGGGTGCCCTCGACAGGAAAGCCAATTTGGCCCATCCGTCTGCGTACTGCGTTGCTTGCCGTGGCTACATTGGAACAGGAAGGGCAATATGTTGGAAACGCTTCAAGATCTCACCCTAGGGTAGATCGGAACCGATTTGGAGAACTCGCCGCTAGGATCCTCGGTCAATATCGAGCTGCGAAACGAATCTCACCGTGCAGGAAATTTGAGAATTATGGTGTCTCAGATACACTGACGAGGAGTGAACGTTCCACCCGGATACTGCCTCGCCTCGGTCGATCCCCCCAGTCACGCTCGCTGAAAGTCTCCTAATTCGGCGTTGTACAGATTTGGCAGACAGCTACAACTGCTCGTTTGAAAATGCCGGCAAGGGCAGGTTTTCGTCGACTTCGATTGCTGCCTTAGGGTCTACAATTCGTCTGCGACTCAGGAAAAACGGCGTCAACGATCGCCTTGAACGGAGCCGAACTCAGACCCACTCATTAAATCACCGCATTTACTGACGTGAGGATGCTTCCGAGCATCAGGAAGCGCGAATAGCATTGTAGAACCAAGACAGCTCATACTCCTGAGCGTCAACATCGCCAGAGCTGTTACTCAGTCCGGTGTCGCAAGCCTGATGCGGATGGGAATCGACTTGAACCCAGGGGTTCCCGAGCGGCGGTCGTAGTGCGACAATGCAATCAAGCCGTTCATTTCCGGGTAGTATCCGGCAGCGGACCCGCTTGGGATATCGTACTCGATCGCAGTGAGGCGGCGAACCAGCCGTGGGCGGTCATCAATCTCGGCAGAATTTCTGGCTGCTTCGACGTCAAGGATATCGCCGTCAGCCAACCCTCTGCTGGCGAGATCATCCCCGTTGAGAAAGATGACATCGCGTCTCCCGAACACGCCTCTGTAGCGATCATCCATGCCGTAGATCGTAGTGTTATACTGATCATGACTGCGAATAGTCGTCAATGTGAGAAGATCAGAATCCGAAAGCTCCGGATCTTCATCAAGGCTTTCGGCGACCAAAAACTGGGCTTTTTTAGCCGGGGTGTGCCAATCACGGTTAGAAGCTGGCACGCTCAGGCGAAACCCGCCGGGCTGCCTTATCCTCTCGTTGAAGTCATGGAAGTCGGGAAAGACGACCTCAATCTTGTCGCGTATCCTGTCGTAGTTTTCGATCATTGCATCCCACTCTATCCCGTGCCGGTTGCCAAGGGTGGCCTTGGCCATGCCGGCAATTACAGCCGGTTCCGAGCGCACCAGGTCGCTGGGCGGTTTCAAAAAACCTCGCGATGCATGGACCATCGACATTGAGTCTTCGACAGTGACTGATTGTGGACCCGTCGCTTGAATATCCACATCGGTGCGGCCCAGAACCGGTAGTATGATCAACGTTTTCGCCGTCAGCAGATGTGACCGGTTGAGCTTGGTCGTAAGGTGAACCGCCAGATCCAGCTTTCGCATGCCAGCGAAAGTGGCGTCAGGATCCGACATCGCCACTGCGAGATTTCCGCCGAGGCAGATGAGTGCTTTTGATCGCCCATCCTGGATAGCTTCGATCGCCTCCACAGCGCTGTGACCTTTTTCCGCGACCGGACGAAAGCCGAAGGCGCGTTCCATACCATCCAGCAACGCAGCGTTGGGCGCTTCGGTGATACCTACGGTGCGATCACCTTGAACATTCGAATGACCTCGTAACGGGCATATGCCGGCACCCTGACGCCCGATGTTCCCGCGCAACATTAGAAGATTGGCGATTTGCTGCACATTGGAGGTGCCATTCCTGTGCTGCGTGATCCCCATTCCGTAGCAGAGAATGACATTCCCAGCTTTTAAATAAACGTCGCCCGCACTTTCAATTGCTGTTTGTGTGAGACCGGAGATCGCCTCGATCTGATCCCAGGGTGTGCCATCGATGTCTGTTCGCAAGGCATCGATGCCATCCGTGTGCTCGGCGATAAAGCTGCGATCGAGCATACCGCTTCCGCCGTTCTCTATCTCCTCTCTGTCGCGCTGGAAAATTCGCTTCATCATTCCCTTCAGTACTGCAACATCGCCTCCCGGGCGCACCTGGTGATAGGCCGAGGCAATCTCCGTCGATGACAGAGTTGCCATCTCGACGGCACTTTGGGGAGAAGCAAATCGCTCAAGCGCCCGCTCCTTGAGGGGATTGAAGACGACTATCGGAACGCCGCGCTTTGCGGCTTCACGCAATGTCGTCATCATGCGTGGATGATTCGTACCGGGATTGTGCCCGAAACTGAAGATCGCATCGGCATGATCGAAGTCTTCGAGGGTGACCGTGCCTTTGCCGACGCCGATCGACAGAGGGAGCCCGACGCTGGTCGCTTCGTGGCACATATTGGAACAATCGGGAAAATTGTTTGTCCCGTAAGCACGTACGAAAAGTTGAAAAAGGAAAGCGGCTTCATTTGAGGCCCTGCCCGAGGTGTAAAATTCGGCCATGCTTGGCTCGGGAAGTGCATTCAGCGCCTCGGCGATCGTTTGGAAGGCGACGTCCCATTCGATTTCCACATACGTGTCCAAGGACGCGTCATAGATCAGCGGATGGGTTAGCCGCCCCTGATTTTCGAGGTCATGATCATGCCAATCCCACAATTCTGAAACAGTGTGAGATGCAAAGAACGAAGGCATCAAACGTTTGGCAGTTGATTCCCACGTTACGGCCTTGGCACCATTTTCACAAAACTCAAACGACGATGTGTGCCGCGGATCAGGCCAGGCGCAGCCGGGACAGTCAAACCCATCGGGTTGATTAACCTTCAAGAGAGTCGCTGCGCCTTGAGCGACGATCTGCTGCCGCGATAGGCTTTCCGCCACCGCCTTCAACGCACCCCAGCCTCCGGCAGGTGCATCATATCTTTCAATTCCCTCGGGTCGTTTGCTGGCCATGTCAAATTCGCTTTCAAACTATGTTGATAAGGTATGTTCAGCCGATCCTGCTGACCGGGGGAAGCGTCCGGCTCTTGGCCAGCGGAGACGCCGCCTGCGCAGCGCCTGCGAGTTGCACCCAATATCCGAAGGCCACCATGATCCCGCCGCCGACGATGTTGCCCAGAGTGACGAATACCAGATTGTGTAAAGCGCCATATACACTAATGCTTGCCGGATGAGGGCCGAGGAGCGCTAACGAAAAAGCGAACATGTTTGCCACGCAGTGCTCGAAACCGGCAGCAACGAAAATCATGATTGGCCAAAAGATCAAAAAGACTTTCGCAGCATCGTTTTCGGTTCGATAAGACATCCAGATCGCGAGGCAAACGAGCCAGTTGCATATGATGCCCCGGGCAAAAAGCTCGTGAGCCGGGGCACTGATTTTCGCCGCAACCGCTGCAAAGAATGCCGGACTGCCGTCGCCGAGCAGGACACCTCCGCCGCCAAGTTTAAAAAGCACGGCAAGCAAGAAAGCTCCTGCGAAATTGCCCAGCCAGCAAAGTATCCAAACACGCAGGAGATCGATCAAACCAGCTTTGCCGCTCAGAAGCGCAAGCGGCATATACATGGCCATACCGGTGAAAAGTTCAGATCCGGCAAAGACGACGATCGTGAGTGCCGAGGCGAAAACAGCACCCATTACAAGATGGCTCCACGAAGGGTCCGCATGAGCGCCCACGGTGAACATGATGATATCGCCAAAGCCAATATATGCACCCGCCATCGCCGAACCGACCACGAATGCAAACGGATTACCCGTTAGTGCGACGGACTTGGACCTGCCCGCATCCGAAAGTTTTTTGATTGCTTCTTCGTACATGGCAGTTTTCCTATGGAATAGCATCAGTTTGGATGTATTTCGGCGCTGCCGTTGCGTAACGCCAGCCGATGGCGAAGAACAGCTTAGCTAAACGGAACTCACGACTGGCTGCTTGTTTGGTTTCAAAGCCTTCATAGTCGCAGTATCGAAACCCAGGTGCCCGGAAACGAGTTCTGGCGGAGTTAATGCCAACCATTGATTGAGAGACACGTCCGCATAGTGATCGCTTTTGAACATTTCGAGGAACACGAGCGGTTCATCACCGGTGTTTTCGACGTAATGTCCCATGGCGAATGGCACATATCCGACGTCGCCAGCTGCGAAATCAAAGGTGCGGGAGGCGCCGTTGGCTGCAAACACACCCATTCGTCCAACTCCTTGAATGTAGTATTGCCATTCATCGGTGTTTGGGTGCCAGTGCAACTCTCGCATGCCCCCCGGCTCGATTTCCACAAGCGCTGCGGCAATCGTTTTGGACGCGGGGAAATTCCGGGAGTCGGTTATGCGAACGGTGCCGCCCGCAGAGCTTATCGGAGTTTGTGAAGTCATTCGGTGGACGAACCCGTTTGGAACCGTTGTCGCACCCGCGATCCTGTCGCTGTCAAGATTGCCTGGGACAGGGAGATTGAAGATATAGCGGTCACTTGGAGAGGGGAGATTATCGAAGCTTGCTGCAGGCACGCCGAAATTCTTTGCAAGAATAGTTTTGGGGACGTGCTTGAACCAGTCGCTCAGCAGGAACGTGCTGTCCTCATCAAATCCGCCATCGTCGAAAACCAGCAGAAACTCACACCCGTCGGGTCCAAGCCCCTGGATGGAGTGCGGTGTACCGGATGGAAAGTACCAGATATCACCAGGACCAAGATCGCCGACGAAATTCCTGCCATCGGGATCGACAGCCGTAACTCTGGCATTTCCATAAAGTATGTACGCCCATTCACCTTCTTTGTGCCAGTGCAACTCACGAACGCCGCCGGCGTTCAGCCGCATATCAACACCGGCTATGCTCTTGGATATTCCAAGTTCCCGCTTGGTGATTTGACGGGTCCAGCCTGCAGGGTATTGTTTCGTCGGCGCATCGGCGAACGAGAAGCGAAGGTTGGGCAAGGTTCCAGCGTCGGTAGCCGGTGGATTGAGAATATCTGGATTCTGGATGTCCCGATCAAGGTTGCGCGGCCCAGGATCGTCGCCGCCAACGCGGGAACTTTGCGGTTGGGGCAGGCCTGCGGCATAACTCGTGGAACCTGCGGCTACCAAGCTTCCTGCAGACAACGCCAGGAGCGCCTCACGACGGCTAAAAGCATTCATTTCATCAGCCTTTCTGATACTGTCATTGACATCTGCAATGCCGCAGCTGGTGTCGGGATTGACCTGAGATGCGCACGCCATGCTTCAACGAGGAACCAGGTTCGGCCATCGGCCTCGTCGATCCAGGTCTCGAAATAGTCAGCCGTCTCAAAATCCCGGTGCACGTCACAGACATCGCGAGTAGAGCGCAGGAATGAAGAGAGCTGTCTGTTGTCGCTGGCGAGTTCGGTCAACATCTCTGCGGGAGTAAGGCAATCGGCGTCGTTGTCGGCAAGTCTTTGAAGTCGCCCGATACGGCCAATCGAATGGAGCGTCGTGCCTCCGAGCTCGCGTATGCGTTGCGCGATAACATCTGTGATGGAAAGTATCTGCTCGGCTTGCTCGTCTAGCAGTGGCTGGAAAATACCAAAACCCGTTGGAGCCATGTGCCAATGGAAACTTTTCGTCTTTAGGTACAACGCGAACGTATCCGCGAGCAGGATCATCAGGGCTTGCGAAACCTCGGCCGCAGTGTCGCCTGAATAGAACGGCTTCACACGGTTACCAGTATAAATTGACAGGCTCATTCAACGACCCTTTCCTGTTCCACGTAGTGTCATGGCTGATTGTTGTATCGAGCCTAGGCCAAGCCTTCCTGTCGTGACAGTGGATACTCGTTTCGATTAAGTTATACTTGAGTATAGGGGGTGAATTTTACCGCCGGTGGGGTGTTAGCGTGCGCGAGGCGAGCAGCAACACCGTTGCCATTCACGGAAATTAGCGACATTGCGCCACTTAAGATTGTGCAGCCTTGCAGCCGATCTGTTATAGCCCGATCGGGTTGGCTATTTGGGATAGTTCGCATGGCGAGATTTTCACCGCTGGCTGCAGCAATCATTGCTGTGGCGGTTTTCCTTCTGGACACTCTGACGACGTTTGACATCGCCATTGCCGTTCTCTACGTCGTCGTCGTGTTGCTTTCGCTCAATTTCGCCAGGAAATTCCAGCTTCTGGCGATTGGGGCCGGCTGCATGGGGCTGACGCTCCTCAGCTTCTTGCTGTCGCATGGACAGGAACTCCCGGCTGACTCCATTGGACGTTGCTTTGTCAGCCTTGCTGCAATCGGGATAACAACCTTTCTTGCTTTCAGGGTAAAAGCAGCGATCGGAGTTTTAGCCGATAGCGAGCAGCGTTACAGGTCCATATTTCTGGCTACAGGCGTTGGAATTCTCCAGATGGACTTCACGGGGTTAAAAAATGCGTTCGACAGGTTTAAGTCCGATAATGTGCAACGCATCGAGGATATTGAACGCCTGGATCCCGGATTCGCCCGCAGCGCACTAAGACTGATCAAGCTGACCAATGCCAACAACACTGCCCTGAACATGTTCAACGCTCCAGATGTAGGCGCTCTAGATCAGCTGCTGCCGACACTCGTTAGCGAGGACATGGAGGGGAAAGTATGGAAGTTGCTTGCTTCAATATGGGCTGGAAATCAGAGTTATGAAGCCGAAGCTATTTTAAAGACATCGGACGGGCGCCAGCTGATTTTTCTTTATAATGTAGCAGTACCGCTCGATCGCCCTGCTCTCGACATGGTCTTGATCAGCATAATGGACGTTACAGCACGAAGAGAAGCCGAGAATGAACTGGATGTGGCGCGAAGTCAGTTGGCGCATGTAGCCCGCATAGCGACCCTTGGAGAACTGACGGTATCGATCGCACATGAACTCAACCAGCCTTTGGCAGCCGTGGTCACCAACGGAGGAGCTGGCCTGCGTTGGCTCAAGAGGGATGTGCCGGATTTGACGAAAGTGCAGTCGTCGATGGAATCTATGATCGCCGACGCTACCCGCGCCAGCGACGTCATCAAGCATTTGCGCGGGTTGTCGGTAAAGGCGTCACCAAACCCGATGAATGTTGATTTGAATGAGATTATCGAGGAAACAGTCACGCTGCTGCAGCGCGAAATCGATATCAACCAGGTGACTTTAAGGGTGGATCTTGCAGCCGGTCTACCGAAGGTCATCGGCGATCGTGTGCAACTGCAGCAAGTTGTCCTAAATCTTCTGTTGAACGCTATCCAGGCGATGGCGCATGTCGCGCAAGGACAACGAGAACTCCTGGTGAAGTCCTCGGAAGAGGAAAGTGCCATCATGTTCAGCGTCCATGATACCGGTCCCGGCATTCCTCTTGAGGTCCGCGACAACCTCTTCAACCCGTTTTACACAACGAAGCAGGACGGTATGGGCATGGGTTTGTCAATATGTCGTTCGATTTTGACCGCGCACGGCGGGAGCATAAGTGCCAGTTCCGAACCGGGAGCAGGCACCACGTTCGAATTCACCATTCCATTCAACAGGGAGGTCGGATGATGGCCGGACTCACAACGCCAATTGTCTTTATAGTTGATGATGACCAGCATTTGCGAGAAGCGCTGGGCAATCTTTTCGCATCTGTCGGCATGCGCGTGGAACTGTTTGGCTCCACGTCGGAACTCCTTGCCCGCCCTGCCAAGATTTCCGCCGAAAGCTGCCTTGTTCTCGATATTCGGCTGCCAGGCGTCAGCGGCCTTGATTTCCAGAATCAACTCGCGAAACTAGGGAACAATATTCCCATCATCTTCATGACGGGCCACGGTGACGTTCCGATGTCGGTACGCGCGATGAAGGCAGGTGCGATTGACTTTCTAACCAAGCCGTTCCGGGACCAGGATATGCTTGATGCGGTCGCCAATGCGTTGACCCTGGATCGAGCTCGCCGGGCCAGCGATGACGCGCTGTCTGCACTGATGGCGCGGTATGAAAGTCTGACGGCTCGCGAGCGTGAGGTGATTGCCCTGGTAACCAGCGGCCTGATGAACAAGCAAATTGCGGGTAAGCTTGGTGTGAGCGAGATAACAGTTAAAATCCACCGCGGTCATCTGATGGAAAAAATGGCTGTTCGAACCCTTGCGGAACTGGTCAAGGCTTATGAGGCGCTTCGGCCAGTTTTGAACAAGTGATGCCGGAACCTAAACATGAGTATGATATCTTCTGGTCTCTGGGTGGTGCATTTGATCTAGAAACAGTCACATATTTTAGAAGGTTGCTGGTGTACCGTTCGAAATCCATAGCCGTCGTCGAGGACGACGCGTCGCTGCGCGACGCCATGGAGAATCTCATAAGCTCACATGGGCTCAATGTTTATACGTTTGTTTCCGCGGAATCATTTCTGGCCCAGAGGGATCATATAGAGATCGACTGCCTTATAACCGACGTGCAAATGGACGGAATGGGCGGGGTGGAGCTATTCCATATCCTCCTCAAAATTGGTGTCGTTACTCCAGTCATTTTCATTACGGCGTTCGAGGATGAACGAATTCACAAGAGGGTGATGGCCTCAGGCGCCAAGGGCTACTTCCGGAAACCTTTCGAAAGTCAGGCCATGATTGATTGCATAGATCAGGCACTGGCTATGTAGCCGTCGATCACGGAACGTTCGTGATAAGTTGCTCGGCCGGTTTATCAATCCGGGTATCAAATGCGAAATCGCCCCCGGACGCACCTGGAGCGATTTTGTACCTGACGGGTACCATGCCTCATGATCGCGAGGCACAGCTTGTTCGACGCATGGACTATCGTGTCTCGTGCATTCCGAAGAGATAGGTCGGGTTGGTGCTACCCTCATCCGACTCGCTATTGCGTTCAATACGGTCGAAATTCCGAGCAGTGTTACTAACGGTTTGCCCCCCGCGGGACGCGCGTGATCCGCCTGACTCGTGCGAAGCGTGTGATCCACCTCCATCGTGGGAGCCATGTGAACCACCCGAGGCTGCATAAGCGGTAGCGAATGGAGTAGAGATGAAAAGGGCGGCGATTGCCGTTCTGAAGATCAAAGAACGCATTTTTGGCGTCTCCAAAAGTATCGAGGACAGGGTTGGCGTCCTCTTTCTATAAGACCGTCCAGTTCCGTCGCGTCACGCTGGATATTCTCCATCGTCGGCGGTTCCCGGTCTGTTAATAAGTATATTACAGTAATTTTTCATTGCAAATTAATAAAAAGTAATATTTGTGATATTTATTGTGACACAATTCAGGTTATTCCGACAAAAACGTGAACAACCACCTTTCTTAGATCAAATTAATATTCATCCATATTTGATACTTGGTGAATGCTTTGATGTATTATCTGTATGTAACTCAAAATTACTACTTTTCTGACCGTCAGATGGCACGAATGCCTGAGACCCATAGCCCAATTGGTATCAATACAGGAAGAGAATGTATTGGCAGCAATGATGAAGACATTTTCGATCGGAATGGGCGATCGTATCCGTTCGCCTGGAGCTTCAGCAATTGATCCTCTGATCAAACGCCAGCAACGGTTCCGGCATTGACGCGGACTTTACTGCCTTCCTCCAGTTGCACTGGGGGATTTCGAATTACTACGTCGCCTTCCTTGAGGCCGTCCGTGATTTCGATGGTTGTTCCCATATCTCTCACCACAGATATTTTTTTTATGTGAACAATGCCATTCTCAACGACGGCCACCTGCAATCCATCTGCATTGAAGATGAGGGCGTCAGAGGGTACCGAAAGGCTTGGCGACTTCAGCGGAATTTGAAGCTGCACAGTGCAATAGATGCCGGGCGTCAGCAGGCCGTCAGGATTGGGCACGTCGATCTCGGTTAGCAAAGTGCGGGTGCCAGGCTGCAACGAATCGGCAATTCGGGTTACCGTTCCAGAAAAAATGCGGCCCGGGATCTCGGGAACCTCAACGCTGGCCTTGTCGCCGGGACTAACGCCGAACGCTGCATCCTGTGGCACGAACACTTGCGTGCGGATCACGTCTCCCTGCATGATGGCGAACATGAAAGTGCCAGTGGTCGTATCCGCCTGTACAAGGCTGCCTTTATCAATATTGCGCTGGGTGATGATACCATCGAAGGGTGCGATGACCCGCTGATAAAGCTTTTGTTGATTAAGCACCTCAAGTTGATCTTGCTGTGCCTTCACATTGGCTTGTGCGACACCCACCGTTGCCTGTTGGGCCTTCAGGGTCTGGACGTCGATGGTACCCTGCTGCTGCGTTATCCAGCCCTTGGCGACCAGCGGCTTGTCGCGATCCCATGTGACCTGTGCGAGGTCTGAATTGGCCTGTGCCTGTTTCAAAGCTGCCTGGAGCTGGCCCAAAGTGGCTTCAGCTTCGAGAATTTGATCATCGAGTTCCGGCACGGCGATCGTGGCGAGGAGTTGGCCCTTCTTTACGTGATCGCCTATATCTGCTTCGCGTTCTTCGATATAGCCACTGGCTCGGGCAAAAATTTCGACGTCGTCGAAAGCCGAGGTGGTCGCGGGAAGACTGACGTTGATCGTGTCGGCGCTGGGCTTTATCTCGATAACGTGCACGGATGGCACGAAATTGCGGAGTTGATCGGCTGTGGCGTTAACTTCCTCGGCCCGCGAGTGATATCCCCACGCACCGAAACAGAGCAAGGCGACAAGCCCAAGCAGCGTGCCAAGCCCTACGAGCCACCCTCCCCGCCCGGACGAAATTTGGAGTTGTGGCTTATAGGTCTGGTCAATCCGTTGATCCGACGGTTCTTAAGGGTTTCATGCTGGTTCCTCGTTGAATACGCCGTGGGCCGCCTTGCCGTCCTGTCCTCCGCGAAGCATCGCAAACAGGTACGGGACGAAGAGGAGTGTCGTAGGAGTTGCGAACAGCAGACCGCCGATGACAGCGCGCGCCAAAGCGGCATTCTGTTCCTCGCCGGCGCCACCTATGGCCATCGGAATCATGCCGACAATCATGGCTGCTGCAGTCATCAGGACCGGCCTGATACGGGTATGGCCTGCGTCAATAGCCGACTGAACCGCCGATCTGCCCGTCAGTTGCTGCTCTCTCGCGAACGTGACCAGCAGGATCGAATTCGCGGAAGCGACGCCGACGGCCATGATAGCCCCCATAAGCGAGGGCACGTTAAGGGTGGTTCCGGTCACGAAGAGCATCATCAGGATGCCGCAAAGCGTCGCCGGCAAGGCCAGGATCACGACAAACGGATCTCCGAAGTTCTGGTAGTTTACGACCATCAGCATATAAACAAACACGGCGGCGAACAGAAGACCGATGCCAAGATCCCGGAAAGCATCGTTCATGCTCTGGATCTGGCCAGCGACCTGAATGTAGTTTCCAGGAGAAAGCTGCTTTTGCATATCCGTGACGATGGCGTTGATCTGATTGGAAACGCTGCCGAGATCGCGACCCTGGACACTGGCGAAGACCTCGTAGAGAGGCTGAATGTTTGCCTGGTTACTGTTGGTCGGTATGCCGCTTCGCTTGAACGTTGCGACATTGCTAAGAAGTCCTGGCACCTGAGCGCCGGCTGTGGATATGGTTGAGGACACAGGCGTGTTACCGAGGTCGTTGATCGAACTGATCTTCGATTCGGGCGTTTGAACCGCAAGATAGTACGGGATGCCGGTCGTCGGGTCGGTCCAGAAATTGGGCGATACCTGCTCGGAAGAACTTAGGCTGACATTGATGTTCGTTGCGATGGTGTTTGCATTCAAACCTAGTTGCGCTGCGCGCGTGCGATCTATGGTGGTGTCGAATGCGGGCGCGTTAACTTCCTGTTGGAGGTGGGCATCCGCGATGCCCGGAATGGCTGCAATGCGTCGCTGAAGCTCCGTTGCCACCCGCAGGTTTGTGGCCCGGTCATATCCGACGGTGCGGACATCGATTTGCGCCGGGAGACCGAAGTTGAGGATTTGCGTGACGATGTCCGCAGACTGGAAGTAGAACAGCACGTCCGGAAAGGCTTCCGGTAGTGCTGAGCGCAACTTGCGCACATAGTCTGCAGTAGGTGCGTGGCCAGGCTTAAGGGCAACGAGGATAACGCCGTCATTTACGCCGATCGTCGAGCCGTCGGTGAATGCAAGATTGTACGCACGGGCCGGGAGCCCGATATTGTCGACGACAAGCTGGCGGTCGCTGTCGGGAACGATCTCGCGAATTTTGTCCTCGACTTGCTGGAAAATACGTTCCGTCGTCTCAATCCGCGTTCCAGCGGGCGCACGGACATGAAGTTGAATCTGGCCACCATCGATCGCAGGATAAAAGTCGCGCCCGACGAAGATCAGCAAAGTGACTCCAAGGGCCAGGACCAGGACGGCGACGACCGGCATGATCAACCGTCGTGTGAGCAGCAACGTAAGCAGCCCGACATAACGGACGCGCATCGTCTCGAAACCATGCTCGAACCTGGCATGAAATCGGGAGAACCAGTTTTTCGACGTCCCATGGCGCTCGCTCTTGAGCAACAAGCCGATCGAAATGGGAGTGAGTGTCCGAGAAAGGCCATAGGACGCCAGCATGGCGAAAACGACGGCGAGCCCGAGCGGTGTGAAAAGATATTTGGCCGGTCCCTCAAGGAAAACCACTGACGTGAACACGCAACTGATCGCGAGGGTAGATACCAATGTCGGCACAGCGATACCTGCCGCTCCATGTAGCGTCGCCTGCGGCAGCGACTGACCTTCCGTGAGCAATCGATGGGTGTTCTCGATCGTCACCGTCGAATCGTCGACAAGAATACCCACGGCCAGCGCGAGGCCACCGAGCGTCATGGTGTTGAGCGTTTCCCCGAGGAAATACAGGGCAATGACCGATGACAGGATCGCAAGGGGTATTGTTATCATGACAACCAATGTTGATCGCCACGATCCCAGAAACAGCAGGATCATCAGAGCAGTAAGGGCGGCCGCGATGGCGCCTTCGCGCAGCACACCTGCAATGGACTGCTTGACGAACACCGACTGATCAAAGATCTCCTTGATCTCCATACCGGGAGGCGCCGACGCACGTGCCGTAACCAATGCTCGCCGGACGGCATTGACCACTTCCAGCGTGGAAGCGTTACCATTCTTGATGACACTCAGAAGCACGGAACGCCGCCCGTCCTGACGAACGACGTTCTGCTGAACGAGCCAGCCATCATGAACCTGGCCGACGTCTTTCACGAAAACCGTAGCTCCGTTGACCACCTTGACCGGAATGTCGTTGAGTTCATCGATCGTCGCCGGCGTCGCGTTCGTACGCACAACGTATTGGGTATCCCCGATCTTGGCTGTGCCGGAAGGTAGGGTCAGATTCTGCGTGTTGACTGCGTTGACGACGTCGAGTGGGGTGAGACCCTTGGCAAGCAGCTTCGACGGATCGAGGTCGACCATGATTTGCCGGTATTTTCCCCCGGCAGGGGTTGGCAGTGTGATGCCCGGGATCGGCGCCAGTTGCTGGCGAATCCGATAGATACCGTAATCGTAGAGCTGCTGCTCGTTGAGTGTATCGGAACTCAGGCTGATTTGCAGGACTGGCACGCTGGAGGCATTGAACTGCACCACAAGCGGCGCCTGGATTCCTGCTGGCAAAAGCGCGCGGATGGCGTTTGTCGCCGACACAATCTGCGCGATCGCCAGGTCCAGATTGACGTCTTGCTGGAAGTAGATTTTCTGAATCGACAATCCACCCAGCGTCTGCGCTTCGATATTCTTGATGCCATTGACGTTGGAGCTGATTGCATACTGGCTGTAAGTGGTAACGCGCTGCTCCATCTCAGGGGTGCTGAGACCACCATAGCTCCAGATCACCGATACAACCGGAATGTTGATTTCCGGAAAGATATCCGTTCGCATCTCGTAACTTGCGACGCCGCCAAGAAAAAGTATTAAGGCGGCTAACACGTAGAATGTGTGCGGGAACCGCAGCGCGAACCTGACAATACCCATATCTACTGGAAACCCCAATTGTGTACGAAAGGCGAAAGGTGGAAGGGAAGATTTCCTTCGGCCGGAGCATCTGTCACTGACGGGTGACGGTGTTAGACTACTTAGTTCGCAATGCATGCTCCATCATACGAACGTGGACGGGTATTATTCGCTCGTCTGATCGTTTCATACTTTGGTTTTGGTTGTGTCAGCTGCCAACCAACCCATTTAAACAATGGGGAATGAGCGCGCCTTGATGCGTATCCGCATTCTGTCCTGTGCACGAGTTCCCGCGAAGTATCATCTGAACCTGACGGCTTGCGAAAGGGCGTCGCCAAAAATGGAGCAAGAAATGCGCTCTTTGGTCCTCACAACTACGTTCGCGGCAGTATGTCTGTCCGTTCAACCTCCCCTAGCCTTGCCTGGTCCGCAAGACAGCCATCCGTTAAAGAACGAGAGGGCTCTGCGACACATCGAGCCGCAAGTCGTCGGTCATACCAAGCCCGCTTTGTCCATCGACGCGAACTCACTCCCCGCATATTTGGCAACACTGCATAGACTTCACTTCACTGACGGGCATATCGAACCTCAGGATTGAGTCGGGATCTCTTCGCCTCTAGCGCGAAGGATTGCTGCAATGGCCTCCTCGAGTTGGAGCACAAGATGCACTTTTCAGTTCGAAATAGAGCCAGCATCGCAATAGGTTTAGCGGTGCTTGGCGCAGCTGGAGCTTTTTGGCTCCAAAGCAATGAAAAGACGGTCGCCATAGGTCAGCCGGCTCCTGTACTCATACCAGTCGAGGCCGCAGCAGCGGTCCAGGCTGATGTGCCTGTCTATCTGAATGGTCTCGGCACAGTTCAGGCGTTCAATACCGTCACCGTGAAAGCCAAGGTCGATGGCGAACTTCAGCAAGTGCTTTTCACCGAGGGGCAGAGGGTCAAGAAAGGCGATCTACTGGCTGTCATCGACCCTCGCCCCTTCCAGGCCGCGTTCGATCAGGCCTCGGCCAAACTGGTCCAGGATCAAGCGAACCTGGATAATGACAAGGTCATTCTGCAGAGGGACAAGAAGCTTACCGCCCAGGAATTTACGACCGTAGAAACCACGCAGACACAACAAAGCACCGTTGCGCAGCTGCAAGCGCAAATAGCACAAGACGCTGCCGCGAAAGATTCCGCTGCTGTTTCGCTGTCCTATACGCAGATGATCGCGCCCGTTGATGGACGCACGGGCATCAGGCTGGTTGATCAGGGTAATTATGTCCATGCGGCTGACACAACCGGGATTGTTGTCATAACGCAAACGCAACCGATCTCTGTCGTATCGACACTACCGGAAGATGATCTGGCGGCAGTGCGCGCTGCCCAGGACGCCGGTCCTGTCAGTGTGACAGCTTACTCCCGTGATGGTAGCACAAATCTGGGTACGGGAACGCTCTCGGTCATTGACAATGAGATAGACCAGACGAGTGGCACCATGCGGCTGAAGTCGACGTTTCCCAACGTAGACGAGAAACTTTGGCCCGGACAATTCGTCGATATCCGCCTGCAGCAAAGGGTGGTTCATCAAGCCGTTACGGTGCCTTCTGCAGCGCTTGAGAGGGGTCAGGATGGCTTCTTCGTCTACGTGATCAAACCGGATGATACCGTGGAAGTTCGCGCGATCCACCCTGGCCAGATTTCCGCCGGCCGCGCGGTAATCGAAAGCGGACTGACCGCCGGGGAGCGCGTTGTTACTTCTGGGCAATATCGTCTTGAGGCAGGTGCAAAAATTTCAATTCAGGAGACACCTGACAAGACCACAACTTCGAGTGATGCCGAGACGGAGCGGGATTGATGTCGATCTCGCACTGGTTTATCCAACGACCCATCGCAACGTCGCTGCTCATGCTGGGCATCCTCGCAATCGGCTTGGCGACCTATCCTTTGCTGCCCGTAGCGCCGCTGCCGCAGGTCGATTTTCCAACCATCCAGGTCTCCACGCAGCTGCCAGGAGCAAGCCCGCAAACGATGGCATCTTCGGTTACGCAACCGTTGGAACGGCAGTTCGGCGAAATCTCGGGTGTTACGCAGATGACGTCGGTGAGCACCCTCGGCAGCAGCTCGATCACGCTGCAATTTCAGCTGGACCGCAATATTGACGGCGCGGCGCAGGATGTACAGACCGCGATCAACGCCGCCGGTGGTCAGCTGCCGAGCAATCTTCCAGCTCCGCCGACCTACCGGAAGGTCAACCCTGCAGACCCACCCATACTGGTGCTTGCACTTACGTCAGACACTCTGCCATTGACACAGATCGATGACTTTGCCGAGAATGTCCTGGTACAGCATATCAGCCAGGTCTCGGGTGTCGCGCAGGTTTCGGTCTTTGGTCAACAGAAGCCAGCAGTTCGAGTGCAAGTCGACCCACGCAAAATAGCTGATCTCGGGCTGTCACTGGAAGATATCCGCTCCGCAATCATCGCCACCACGACCGATGCGCCAAAGGGTAGCATCCAGGGAGCTTTGCGAACCTATACACTTTACGACAATGATCAGCTTCTGGCCGCGGGCCCTTGGAACGACGCGATCATTGCTTACCGGAACGGCGCTCCGATAAGAATAAGCGACATTGGCCAAGCGATCGATGCGCCGGAAAACACGCAAATAGCGGCATGGGCCGATGGCAAGCCGGCCATCTTGCTGCCAATCTCCAAACTCCCCGGCGCAAATGTCATTGAGACGGTAGATCAGATAAAAGCATTGTTGCCGGAGTTGAAGGCAATAGCGCCGCATGCGCTGCACATATCGAGTTTAAGTGATCGTACGACGACGATCCGGGCGTCCGTCCTGGATGTAAAATTTACCCTGTTGCTCACGATCGCACTGGTTATCACGGTAATATTCGTTTTTCTGCGGAACGTCTGGGCGACGTCGATACCGGCCGTCACTGTCCCGCTCGCGCTCATCGGCACTTTCGCACTCATGTACGTGCTGGGGTTCAGTCTTGATAACCTGTCCCTGATGGGACTGAGCATTGCGGTCGGCTTCGTCGTCGACGATGCTATCGTCATGCTGGAGAACATCCAGCGCCATATGGAAGACGGTAAATCGGCGCTGGAGGCTGCTATCGATGGCTCAAAGGAGATCGGCTTCACAATCATCTCGATCAGCCTCTCTCTCGTTGCCGTTTTTATACCTATTCTGTTCCTGGGCGGCATTGTGGGCAGGCTCTTTCACGAATTCGCTATCACCGTAACCGTCACCATCGCGGTGTCGGCACTTGTATCGCTAACTCTGACGCCAGTGATGTGTGCTCGTTTTCTGAAAAACGAACACAGTATAAAACACGGCAGACTCTTTCTGATTTCCGAACGAGCGTTCGACGCCCTCCTCAGCGGTTATCGCACTACGCTTGATATTGCCTTGCACCATCATCGCGTCACATTTGGCATCTTCCTGCTGACGCTCGTTGCCACCGGCTATCTTTTTGTCAGTATTCCCAAGGGTTTTTTTCCGATTCAGGATACTGGCTTGATCACGGGCCTTCTGCAGGGTGCACAAGACACCTCTTTCGCTGATATGGCGCGACATCAGGTAGAAATAGGCAAGGTGGTCGCCAGTGATCCGGGAGTTGCTTCGGTCGGCATGGCAGTCGGCGGTGGCTCGGGCAATACGCTGAACACGGGCCGTATGTTCATCACGCTCAAGCCTCAGGACCAGCGAGACGCTACGGCAAGCCAGATCATTCAACGCTTGCGCCCCAAGGTTGCACAGATCGAAGGCGTAAAGCTTTTCCTGCAACCGGCGCAGGATATCAATGTCGGTGGCCGAAGCACTGCCACTCAGTTTCAATACACACTCCAGGATGGCGACGCCAACGAACTCAACGATTGGGCTCCGAAGCTCTTGGCAAAATTAAGCACGTTACCAGAACTTACGGATGTTGCGACGGATCAGCAGTCCAACGGAGCAACCGTTACACTCGACATTGACCGCGATCAGGCAGCGCGTTTTGGCATCTCACCTCAGACAATCGACGACACGCTCGACGATGCCTTTGGCCAGCGCCAAGTCACCCAGTATTTTACGGACCTCAACAGTTATCACGTCATTCTGGAACTGCCGCCAAAGGCCCAAAGCTCCCCCCAGGCAATCGATGGGCTCTATATCAAATCGCCGTTGACCGGCGCGCAAGTGCCGCTCAACGTACTCGTTAAACAGTCAACGCAGCCAACGACGGTCCTGGCGATCAATCACCAAAGCCAGTTTCCTTCGGTGACTTTGTCCTTCAACCTCGCGCCTGGAGTTGCTCTCAGCCAAGCTGTTTCGGCCATTCACGGGTCCGAAGCCGACTTGGGAGTGCCACCTACGCTCATTGCAACATTCCAGGGCAATGCGCAGGCGTATCAGACGTCCTTATCAAGCGAGCCCTTGCTCGTTTTAGCTGCGCTGGCGGTGATTTATATTATTCTTGGCGTCCTCTACGAGAGCTACGTTCATCCGTTAACCATATTGTCTACTTTGCCATCTGCAGGTCTCGGAGCTCTCATCATGCTGTGGAGCTTCGGCTTCGACTTCACTGTGATTGCCCTCATCGGCGTCATACTTCTCATCGGCATCGTCAAGAAAAACGGCATTATGATCGTTGACTTCGCAATTGCTGCGGAGCGGGAACATGGCTTGCGACCCGAGGAAGCAATCCGACAGGCGTGCCTGCTGCGCTTCCGGCCGATCATGATGACGACCATGGCGGCCATCCTTAGCGGCGTTCCGCTGATGTTGGGGCATGGTACTGGCTCTGAACTGCGACAGCCACTGGGATATGCAATGGTTGGAGGCCTCATATTGAGTCAGGCAATGACACTCTATACTACGCCGGTTGTCTACCTTTACCTCGACAGATTGAGCCTCTGGATATCTGGGCGGCGCAACAGGGCGCGGGCGATCGATGTCCAGGATTGATTTCTGCCTGGGCTGGCATGTTTTGGCAGGTGCAGAATCGTTGGATCCGATACGGAGAGCCCCTAACTTTCATCGCGGCCATTAAGCGAGCGAAGGAACCAAGGATGATCGTTGTAAAAGGGGATGAATTGCTTACCGTTCACCTGGCATAGCTTCCCATCAACAGGGAGCTTGTTCAAAGGTCGCCATTTCGACCGAACGTGATTCCGTTACGCTGGTACCTGGCTTACAACCTCAGACTGCGCGATCTCGAAGAAACGACTGCTTGAGCGTTGACCATTTCCCTTGTCCATTGCTGGCTTATCCATTTCGCGCCAAAGTTGCTCGAGCGCTTCAATCGGCGCAAACGCGCCGTTACCGGCAAAGGGCACGTCGATGAGACCTATGTCAAGGTTCGCAGTCAATGGATGTACTTGTATCGTGCAATCGACAGCGTTGCGGGACACTGTTGAGTTCTTCCGGCGCTGCTAGAAAGAAGACCAACCCGTCGCGGGCGCGCCCAGTGTCTTGCGCGGGAAGGCTCCTCCCTCGCGGAAAATGACGATATAGAAGGCAAACACCGTCGCTGCTCCAAAGAATAGGCTGACCGTGAGGCTCACCGTTTCCACACCAACGCCTGCTGAGAACGCATAGAGCGGATTGCGTGCGATCATTTTCCATCCGCGGTGCCAGACTTCAGAACGGTTGCCTGATCTTTGTTTCGTGCGAGTTCTGGCTGTCGGGCACGGGAGAATGCGAGTAGGCGTCCCCGATCCACTCACACTCTGCGACGCTAGGTGCGTCCAGTTGCTTCAAGGATAAGTTTCGTGATCTCGTCGGGTTTTGAGATCAACGACAAATGGCTCGCCTTCACTTCAATCGTCTTGGCTCCCATGCGTTTAGCCATGAAACGCTCTAAATCCGGATTTATCGTACGATCTTCTGTTGAGACAGCGTAGAAGCTCGGCTTGGAACGCCACGCCGCTTGGGAAGTCCGGCCAGTCAGGAGAGCTTTCTGGAATGGCTGCTGCACTGCATAAAGCACCCGCGATCTTGCTTCAGGCAGGTCGCCGGCAAAATCACGCAGGAACGCAGCTTCACTCAAGCGCCCCTCGTCACCATTGAAAACTATGCCGGCTGTAGCCGGGGGCGTTGCGAAAGTCTTGGCGAGCGCGGAATAGTCCTCGCCAGCGTCTGGCCCCCTCGCCGCAACATACACGAGCGCCGAAACGTTAGGATGCACGCCGGCCTCTGTCACGATCATTCCCGCAAACGAGTGTCCCACAAGGACCGTCGGGCCGTCCTGCAGTGCCAGCACCCGCTGGGTGGATGCCACGGCTTCTGGTAACGTCGTCAAGGGGTTTTGAACGGCCGTGGCGTTGAGTCCGGCCGCTTGGAGGCGAGCAATCACCTCCGACCAGCACGATCCATCTGCGAACAAACCATGGACGAGAACGACGTTGCGAGCCGGAATGGGGGATGGCTTCGCTGCCATGCCGCGGGAGGAAATCAACGATGCAGCACCGGCAACCAGGGTAGCCGAGAACATCCGTCTGTTCATCATCATCATATATTCCTCTCTATTGTGTTTGATATGAGTATTCTTGGTAATTACCGTTTGAGCAGATCATTTTCGATTATACATGAGTATAGCCGTGACAAGGTTGGCGGGAGCTGGCCCCAGATGGTCATGCCCTTCGCGCTCTACGCGATGCGACATGCGGCGCGCTGGTAAATCCGGATCAAGGACGAAGTTGGTTCACCCTCACATCGAATGTGGCGGGAGCTTCCTCAACAAATTATGAGAAGGCTTTCGGCGGGAGCGGCGGATAGGCAAATATGATGATTATAAAAAGCCCAGCCAAGTTGAAAGACTTGGTAACCGCGCTTCGCTTGCATCAGTGCCTTGCATCATGGCGCAACTCCGAAAGCGCGGCATTCTCTTCGCGAACCCTTACCGCCAGAACGAAGGCATTCAGCGCGGAGAATGCGAGAGCATACCATATCAGCCCAAAGCACAAGGGCAGCACGGCGATCTCTCCGATCACGACGACATAGTTGGGATGCGAAAGAAAGCGGTAGGGGCCCGTTCTGACGAGCGGGCTTCCCGGCAGAACGATAATGCGCGTGGTCCAGCGCTTGCCCAAGGTCCCGAGCACCCAGAACCGCAAGCCTTGAAGCAATATGAAAACGGCAAGCCATCCGGGTTCAATCGGCTTGTCCCAGGCAAGAACCCACAAGCCGGCAAGCCAGGCGGCATGCAACGCCACGATGAACACATAATGACCCGGCGCCGCCTCATAGGCTCCCTTCGCCAGCAGGGCTTTGGTGTTATGTCTGGCGAGCAGGAGTTCGCCAAGACGCTCGATAGTGACGAAAGCGAGAAGCGTGGAAGCCGCGATCATGCGGCTCTCGTGAGTGAAACACAGCTGACGCTGAAGCCCGGGCCCATCGCTGTCAGCAATGTGCGGGATGGCAAACCCGGCTCGGCGACGCGGTCGAGAACGAACAGCGCCGTGGGGGCCGACATATTTCCATATTCGGATAACACATCCCGTTCATGGTCCAGGCTGCCTTGACCAAGGGAAAGCGCAGTCTCCAAGGCAGTCACGACTTTGGCGCCGCCGGGATGACAGGCAAATCTATCGATATCCGCAAGTTCCAAATCCGCGCGTCCGAGGATTCCGGAAATCGCCGGGGCGATGCGCTCTTCGGCAAAAGGTGGAATATCGCGATCGAAAATGACGCCGAAACCTTGTCTGTCAACACTCCAGCCCATTATGTCCAGCGTGCCGGGCCAGGTGTGCTGGCCCGACATCTCGACAGCGGCAAGTCCCTCATTTGCAACCTTCAGGACGCATGCCGCCGCGCCGTCCCCGAAAAGCGCGCTGGCAACGATATTGGCTTTTGTCAGTTGATCCAACCGGAACGCCAATGTGCACAGTTCAACAGCGACCAGCAGGACGACGGTTCCAGGTCTTGACTGCGCAAGCCGGGAGGCAATGGAAAAACCGGATACACCGCCCGCACAGCCCAGACCGAAAACAGGCACGCGTTCAATATCATCGCGAAATCCCATTTGCTGGGCGACACGGGCTTCCAGACTTGGCGTGGCAATACCCGTTGACGACACCGTCACGACCGTATCGACGTCCTTGCCCCTGATGCCTGCCTTCTCCAGGGCAGCATTGGCAGCGGAGGCGAACAAACTGCACGCTCCTTCAATATAAGCGGCATTTCTTTCCGGCCACCCCAAAGGCTCCAGATACCATTCGAGCGGCTGGACAGCGTAGCGCGTGCGAATGCCGGAACTCTCGAAGACTTTCGCCAAACGGTCAAAGTCTCTGAACCGGGCCGAAAAAGCCTGATGTGCCGCAGCGGCGGCGTCACGTTGTTGAATGATGTGGGCAGGCACTGCTGTGCCTATTGATATCAGTTTCACGGATTGAGACATCGACACTCCTTGGTGACCTTTCTGCAATCGACGCGGGCACAAGTGCTGCCACGAGGACCCAGCAGGACACATCTCTTCAACAACACTTGACCGGTACGGTTATTCGGCATGTCTACTTAAAAGTGGGAAGCATCCGGTCTGGCGAAGTATCTTCAACATAGGATCAGTATGATGATCTTCGTATTATACGTTGGTTTAGCGCGCATAACTGTATTTGATCCCAGGCATTGGACGGTATTCGAAAATCAAGCAAACGCGCTTCGCAGACCGGTGGCCACCACGGACGGGGTATTGACGTCGATTGGAGGTGGCTGCCGGAGCTCTCAGCCCCTGTGGCAACCGAAGCATCCGTCACCCGGATTGAACGGATAGATAGTTTGAGCTGCACATTCACGATCGCGAGGTTCAAATGCGCTGCATTTCCGGCCAGCAAATGTAAAATCGATTTTTCGTTTATGCCGAGTATACCAACGTATACTTATGCATCGGGCAGTTTGGATGTATTTCTCAAATTGCGCCCGTCATAAAGCTCGACGGGACTGGTAGTTCCCCCGGCTACCATACTTCGACGTTTCCGCCCGTTGAAGTGCGGCCATCCAGGCCCGCAAAAGACCGTCCGAGCCCCCTCCGGACGGTCTTTTGTCTTCTAGCTCTCAGCTTTACCGTTCACCTTCCCACATCGTTCGAGGCGTCCAATACCGGTCATGGCACTACTATACAAATGTATAACCGCATATATCCGAAGCATAATTTCATTTCGACAAAGCCAATGTAACATGGCATCCATGAGAAACCTTGTAATCCATAGTGCAGCTGCCGTTGTTGTCGCCATCATGAGTTCTGCGGGTTTCGTGCCCGGCCATAGGACCTCTGTCCCGTTCGCCGCTGATCAAACGCGGCTCATGGACAAGATGTCTGGACACGACAGCAAGTACCATCAAGGCGACACTCGTAAACTCTTCCCGGAATGGGAGAACAATATTTGGGAGGATCAGGTCTGGAACGGGCTTGGTTAATTCGAGCCTGCGCGTCCGCCAGCCGTAAACCCGCCGCTGAGCGGCCAACAGATGGAATGACAATGACAAATAGTCCAAAAGACAGAAAGGCATTGGCGACTGCGAGCCGGATGAAGGACCTTGAGCATAAAATCCACGCTCTGGAAGTTGATCTCGGCAGTGCGGTCGAAATCGCATACCTGCGCGGCGCTACCGAATGGGTCCGTATCAATTACCCATCCCACTACAAGCGGCTGCACATGCGATTTGACAGCTGCGCGGCTTGAAGCAAGGCTGTCGAAATATACGTTTCAGGTCGGCTTCGACGGACCGCCGGCCTCATGCTGCTCCCAACACTCGCTGCAGTGCTGCGGCAATCGTCAAATCAGGCACTACTTGTTCAACACAGGCCGAAGCGCCTCATAGGCCTTGACGAGTTCAGCCAGGGTTCGCACACCCATCTTTTCCATCAGGTGGCCGCGATGAATTTTGACCGTTATCTCACTCAGGCCAAGTTCGCCGGCAATCTGCTTGTTCATCAGGCCGCTTGTCACCAGGGCGATTACCTCACGCTCCCGGCTCGTCAGACTCTCGTACCGCTTCACCAGCGCGGACAGTTCGCCATCGCTCGTCCGACGAGCCCGATCAAGCACGAGCGCATTCGAGACCGCATCGAGCATATCCTGGTCGCGGAACGGCTTGGTAAGGAAATCAATGGCGCCAGCCTTCATCGCCCGTACAGACATGGGAACGTCACCGTGGCCGGTCATGAAGATGATGGGAATATTGTTGCCAAGGTTAGCGAGCTGGTTCTGGAAGTCGAGGCCGCTGACGCCTGGAAGGCGGATATCGAGAACAAGGCAGCTTGCGGCGGTAACCGTCGCAGGGCGGTCAAGCAGTGCCGACGTAGAGCCGAACAATTCCACACGCATGCCGACCGAGCGGAAAAGATTGCCCAGCGCTTCTCGCAGGTGCGCATCATCGTCAACGACAATGACGAGTGATGTAAGTTCGGCCATCACGCGGCTTCCTTTTCCAAAGGAATGGTGAATTCGAACGTGGTGCCTGCTCCCGGTTTGGAACTTGCACGGATGCTTCCACCATGGGCAGTCACGATCGACCGGCAAATCGACAACCCCATGCCCATGCCGTCTGGCTTGGTCGTATAAAACGGGTCAAAGAGGTTGGCGCGGACTTCAGGCGTCAGGCCCGGGCCATTGTCGTGGATTTTCACAAGAGCGGACCGTTCCTCGGCAAAGGTTTCTATAAGCAGCTTGCGGGTGTTGCCAGCGGCATGTGCCATTGCCTGGATGGCGTTTAACAGCAAATTCAGGATGACTTGTTGCAGTTGTACGCGATCACCGTTGACCTCTGGCAGATCGGCTGCAAGATCGAACCGCAAGCTTACCTGATTGATGTCAATTTCGCGCCGGACAAGCGCCACCGTCTCATCGAGAACCGCATTCAGGTTGATCTGTATCGGCTTTGGAGGCGACTTTACTGACAGCGCCCGCAAGTTCTTGATGATGTCGCTGGCACGTTGTGCATCGGCAATCATACCCTCCATGGAAGACCGGACTTTCTCAAGGTCCGGTACGTCCCGTCGAAGCCAGCGCAAGCCGGCTCCTCCGTTGGTGACCACGGCGGCCAAAGGCTGATTGAGTTCATGCGCGATCGATACCGTCAGCTCGCCAAGCGTTGCCACGCGGGTGACATGCGCCAATTCTGTTCGCGCTGCATGAAGCTGGTTCTCGGCTTCCCGTCTCGCCGTGACATCCATGATGCTGATCAGGACCATGTCGAGAGCCGGGCGATTGGCCGGAAAAGCGACATTGTATAAAACGGTCAGCTGGCGGCCGTCGGCGTTGTTGATCACCGTTTCGGCCTCATAGCTCGACTGGCCGGACCAGATTGCCGCCAGGAATGTCCAGGCTTTGTCGGTGTCCGCGGTGATAAGTCCAGGCAGCACAGCTTCAAGCGCGTTGCTGTCTGCGACATTGAACATTGTCAGCGCCGTATCATTCGCGTTGATCAGCTTTATGATTTTTGCAACCTTGTAAGGAAACCCCGGATCAAGCCTCCGGGCATGATCGATGTCCCGCACGCCGTCAACCTTGAGCCGATCGACAGCCGCCTTGAGACGTGTGAAATCCATCTGCAGGATGCCGACACCCGTCGCCAGGAAAATCGTGCGGTAACGCTGTTCACTTTCAGCCAGAACACTGATTGCAGCTTTCACCCTGAAGGCAAGGAATGTTGTGATCCCGATGGCCGCAAGGCTGACCAAGCCACGCCCCATCGACTCTTCAAGTGCGGGCAGTCCTTCGCCATGCGAAATCAAAAAGCCTAGAACCGTCAGTCCCATGCAGCCAGCACCGATCAGAACGAGCCCTGCCTGGGTCGCAAAATTGAGCGATAGCAAGACCACGAGCACGTAGAGCACTGCAATGGCGATGTCCAAGGATGTCAACGCGTCCAGCAGGAAAACGACTGCCGCAATGAGTGCTGCAGCGGGTCGCGAAAATTTTGATTGGCACGCAGAATTGATGATGACGTTGAAACGGTCAGCTGCCAGCCGCTGAACGATGGCTGCTCCGAGACCCTGTGTCACAACCGCTGTTCTTGTCTCGTTCGTGGACATCATCAACCCCTTCGACCGTTTCGTTGCAAGGAAATGCCCGTTGACAAAGAAAGGAAAGTTTCGAGATGTTAATAATTGTTAAGGCGATGTTGGCGTCACCAGCGGTACCCTCGCATCGGCGCCAGAGCAGTAAAACCGGGTGAGCTCTTCGGAATATGCGATCAAACGGTTATTCTGGGATGAACGAATTTCGGCGCGGATGGCTGTCGACGCCAGATCATAACCGAATGCGATCGAATTTGCGTCTCCAGCCATCGGCGACGGTCAACATCGCAACTCTGGCTGTCGTTTGCCCTTGCAGTGTGCTTGAAATAGCAGCGCGCAGATCAAGTTCAAGTGAGCCCCAATGTGCGTCATTCGGGTTGGCCTCAGCCGTCTTCATCTGCTCGGCGGCTGCCGCGGTCCAGCCGTAGGCTTCGACAATTTCCGGATCGGTCAAAACGGACAGCCGAGCGGAGGCGTTCCCCTTTTCCATTGATCGACGGGCCCATTGCTTGCTTGTGACGTGCTGAACGAATTCGAAAGCCCATCCCTTATTTTTTGACGCTGATGGAACAGCGAACGACCATATGAAAAATGGACTCTTGCTCTCTTCAGCTCTCCGGGCGCCTGGCACGACAGCCCAAGCCCATCGTCCGGCTGTTTTGGAGGCCTTTGACTTGTTGAGTGGAGTGCCTGAGGCATTCAGCGTGATAGCCATGGCGTATCGGTCATTCTGCCCGTTCGCGATAATCTCGTCCCATTCCCACGTCACCGCCTCTGGATGCATGACCCTGCGCTTTGTCATCAACTTCCCATAATACTCCAATGCACCGATGGATTCTTCGGTGTCGATCATGATCTTCCTCGTTTTCAGATCGTAGAACGAACCGCCAGAGGATAACAGGAACGGACAAAAGTGATTGCTGATCGCCGGCCCTTGCCGTGCACATGTTCCAACGCCGTACCGCAAAGGTGCACCTGTCCTTGTCAGAGCATCGGCAGCGGACTGAAATTCGGCGAATGTAGAAGGCGCACTCGAAAAGCCTGCCGCCTCGAGCAATTCCTTTTGATAGTGGAGTATGTATACAGTTGCTCGATAGGGTATACCGCATAGTTTACCATCGACGGACACTGCATCGAGTGTTCGCGGGGCAAAATCATCCATGTCGAAATCAGATGCGTATTTTCCGCCAGCGGATGCCAGCAAATGATTATGATCATCAACATAGGGGTGCATCCATCCAACCATCGAGGAACCCATCTGCACGATGTCGAAGCTCGTGGGTCCTTGACCCGACATTTCAGCTCGACATCGTATGACAAGCGCATCCAACGGTAACTGCACATACTCGACATCGATACCCGTATCTTTTTTAAAGGCGGGGATTGCGTCCTGCAGGATTGTGCCTTTCCAGGGCGCGCTATCACCTAGGACAACGAGCTTGGCTGGCTTGTCGCCCAGCGCGGCGCGGGCCGTCCTTGGAGAGCCGAGCGCGGCAAGATTGATGCCGGCCAAAGTCGATCCGAGCAGCGTGCGTCGACTGATCAGGCCTGCCTTCCTCGACCGGGACATGGTTTCCTCCATCACCGTTACGCGACCCTAGCATCATTTATCGAACCTGACGACAGGCCAGAAACAAGGTGTCTTTGGGCAATGAGCGAGAATACAATCACCGGCAGAAGCACCAAAATACCAGACGCTGCGATAGCGCCCCAATCTGTCCCCGTCTCGCTACCTGCATAAGTGCTCAGGAGAACGGGGGCTGTTCGCGTTGCATTGTTGGTAAGAATCGCTGCGAAAATGAAGTCATTCCACGCGAGAAGCATCGACAAGATGGCCGCGGTCGTGATTCCGGGTTTCGCCAAAGGCAGGGCAACCCTGAGGAAAGCGCCAGCGCGAGAAGCACCGTCCATATAGGCAGCTTCCTCGAGATCCCGGGGAACAGTTTTGAAGAAGTCACGCGTAACCCAAACGATGATAGGAAGACTGAACGTCGTATAGGCCAGGACGAGGCTTATCCTCGTGTTGATCAATCCCCCGAAACTGAACATCACATATAGTGGCAAAAGCGCCGCGATCGGCGGCAGCATCCGCATGACCAGAAGCGAGAAGAAGATGAGTTTGCGCCCGGGAAAGCGGTACCGGGCAATGGTGTAGGCCGCAGGTATGCCAGCAAACAAAGATACGAGGACTGTCGAAGTTGTTACTAAAAAGCTGTTCCAGAAGGAAATCAGAAAATTCTTCTCAGACAGGACCGTGAAGTAGTTCTCCAGAGTCGGCTGCCAAAGGAAAAGTGGCGGTGTCGTGAAGATTTGCTCCCTCGTTTTCAGCGATAGTCCTAGGACCCATAGCAGTGGCAGCATGAAGATCACAAGAAAGCAGATCAGCGAGCCGTACAAAAAGACGTAATAAAATCCGGTCCTCCAGGACAGGCGCGGCGAGAAACTCATTGGTCGTGTTCCTTTCGACGCATAGTTGCGATCAGAATCAGGCAGACCGTGAGTACGATCAGGAGCATGACCCATGACGCGGCTGAAGCCAGCGTGAGATCGAAGCTGAAGAAGGAGGTTTGGTACACATAAATAGAAAGCACCAACGTCGCGTTGGCTGGCCCGCCTGCCGTCATTACGTAGACGTTATCAAAGGCCCTGAACTCAAAGATCGTTCGTAGGAGCAACGCCACGAGCAAGTAGGGCGATAAGAGCGGCAAAGTTACATGGCGGAACAGTGCGATCTTTGTTGCGCCATCAATCGTTGCCGCTTCCACGACCTCTTTCGGCAAGGACTGCAGGCCTGCCAAAAGAAGAAGGGCTACGAACGGCGCATTCTGCCACACGCTCACGCCGCCCACTGTGATGAGCGCGAGCGTCGGGTCTCCGAGCCAGATAATTGGCGAGCCCACGAGATAGTCGACAAGGCCATAGGTAGGATCGAGAAGGAGCTTCCAGCAAAGCGCAGCGACGATAGGAGTAACCATCATCGGGACGATCAACGCTATTCGAAAGAAGCGGATGTATGGAAGATCTTGATTGAGAAGCATAGCGATTGCTAGACCAACCAGAATTTCGAGGCAGACCGTTGCAGCAGTATAGCCAAGCGTCAGGCAAAGGCTTGCGACGAAGACCGGATCTGCAAACAGGTCACGATAGTTGCGCAGGCCCACAAAGTCAGCTGCCAAAACGGGTTCGTCGATTGACCAGGCAGCGAAGCTCATGATCAATGACAGCAATAGCGGAAAACCAAATACTGCGGAGCTAAGGGCTACGGTTGGAAATATAGTTAACGGAATGAACCAAAAGTCAGCTAATTTAGCAATTTGCGCCAGGTAATTCCGTCCCCGAAAACCCGCATTGGAAGCCGAAATGGCGCTCCCGTGGTGTCGATCATGGTGCCTCATACCCGCCCCCTCACGCCCTTGGCTGCCACGCGGCCGCTCGCAGTCGGGCTTCTTCCCCGCCATAAGTGAGACATAGTTTCGCCGATTAATTTTGGAGTGTCTTCTTATTAATTGTGATCAGGTGGAATCACTCTGGCAGAGACTGGAGCCACCTTTTATTTTCGCTGCCACGGCAGCAGCGAAGCCGGACCTGTCGACTCACGTATGATCAGTTCCGGCACAAGATTTATGCGTAAAGGAGGGACGGCTCGAAAGCGGGGATTCGATACCCTGTCAACAATGCAACGGGTCATTGCTGCTCCCCATTCGACATGAGGTGTTCGTATTGTCGTCAAGCGGGGCGCAACTTGCGAGGCCGATATGAAATCGTTGAAGCCAACCACCGAAACATCTTCAGGTACACGAATTCCAAGCAGGGCCAGTTCCGATATGACACTCACGGCTATGCCGTCATGAGCACAAAATAGTGCGGACGGTTTGCCACCCGCATCCATATAGTCAAGTAGCGGCTTGCGCAGCCCCGCTTGTTCATCAAAGACAAGATCATCTACAGTTCCGTCAAATTCCTTTGCTCCGTCGCACAATCCCCGAAATCTTTCGGCCCGTCCTAACAACCTTGCGTCTCCATGGACGAATGCGAACTTGCGATGCCCTAGCGTCGCCAGGTAGCGCGCTATCGTAATACCAGCTTCCCAGTCTGTACCCGAGACTTGATCTATATGCTCCAGCGGAGCGGCGTATCCTGAGCAAACCACCGGAAGGTTGGATTGACTCGCGATTCCGGAGAGCTCGTCGGGGTAGGGTACGGCAAGGATGAGCCCTACTACGGCCTCATCTATCGGCCCGTCGAAGAGGCTATGGGCCTGCTTTGGAATGACGGTAAAGCCATAAGCCTCGGCTTCCTGTTCCGCCCCAAGGAGGATGTTTGACCACAGCTCCGTGCTCACACGATCAATCTCCTGGCGCAGAAACCAAATCTGTCCTCGGTTTTGCGCCTGCTCGGTCACAAGGGGATAACCCATCTCCCTGGCGGCGTCTTCCACTCTTCGCCGTGTGCCTTCCCCGACGCCTGGTTTGCCGGACAGGGCTCTCGAAACCGAAAATTTCGAAATGCCGAGTGCGTCGGCAAGGTCCTGTAACGTAACGCGTTTTCTCGCCATTTACCTTGCGCCTGCCTAGCAACATTGCTGGAATCTACCTATCAAACTTGCGTATTTAGCGCAATAGATTGCGCAACCTGTTTTGTTATGTTAGGGTTGTTTCTGCAAGTTCGAAGTCGTTCGTATCATTATGCAGATTGAGCAATCTATTAGCGCCACCTGAGACGTCGCACTCTGTTGCAAGAGACGCGACAGAAAAGGTAGCACCTCGAAGCAAAATCCCTGCGGGACAGTCTCGACTGCAATCCTGGCAGCTCGCCCAAAGGCGACCTGTTGATGCCCTGCCGTGAATGCGAACCGCTTTTGCGAAGAAAAAGGAGACCGGAGCAATGACGCACAATTCTGCCATCAATTCGTCTAAAAGCGGTTCGGCAGATAACGTTTTCGTTTTTGGTCCATTCCAACTTTCCGCGCACCAGAGGCTTCTTCAGCAAAACGGGACGCCGATTTCCATCAGTAGCCGCGCGCTCGAAATATTGATGGCCCTCCTCGAGCGACCGGGCGAAGTCGTTTCCCACAAACAATTAATCAATCGCGCATGGCCCAACGTTGTGGTGGAGGACACGAATTTGCGCGTGCACATCGCAAGTCTGAGAAAAGCGTTGGGGGACTCGAAGACAGGACCCCGTTACATAATGAGTGTTCCTGGACGGGGGTATTGTTTTGTTGCGAAGGTTAGCCTGATGAATTCACTTGGCTCCGTCGACTGGCCAGATTTACGCCTGCCGCGCCTATCCGATGCGCAGCCAGCGGATGCGCTGATCTTTGCAGAAGGACAGGTGCAATTAGGTGTTCAACTGTTGCGTAGCGCTCTGGCGACGCTGCAGGGCCAGCGGCCTGATATAATGGCCGGCGAACTATCTGCGCATTGGCTGACGGTTCAATCGGGTGCGGGCAAAACGAACTAGCCCTCAGCGCCGGAATTTCGCTGCCACGCCTCATGTCTGAATGAGCTTGCCGACAATTCCCCCGGCGATCGTTGCCCTCCCTCGCGGTCGCCTTCTTGGGCAGCAGTGCTGAAACCGGCCTGCTGCCCCTTTCTTATCAACCTGCCTCTCTCCTATCCCGAATGTCTTCTCGGCCAGCATGATCCGGGCGCACGTAAGGCGACTGGTTACGGTGCTCACCGGTACCGCAAAGACGGCTGAGACACGGGGATAAATCCGCCCTGATTTGGCCTTCGTCCGTCATAGGTTCCTTAAAGAGGAGGCGGCCGTTCTCAAGTCGGAGTGGTTACCCGTCTCTTTGACACGATATGCGTTCTCAATTCTCCGGAATTTCAGCTAGACGCAGGCACTCCATCGCCCGCGGTTCCCGCGTCTATATCAGAGAGCAATCTACGATCAGCTTAGTACAGGGCGAATATATCACCGGTCGCAAATGTCAGCGTCACGATGGCGGCCGAACCGACTAGGAACAGCATGAGCCAAATTGCATCCAGCTTCTCCATAGCATCAAATCCTTGTCCCGGGGAATCGGATGGTCGAGTAGTCAGGACATCATTCCCGTGCAGCTTCTATTCTGCCTGCAGTATTACAGAGCGCTCTTGAATACTCCATGATATTAAGGTGCAGGCGACTAACGCGTTGGTTTGGCCGATTCATACTTAGGTTTATGAAGCTCAAAACTGACCGGAGCCGCTGACAGTCGAGAAGCCTTCAATTCCTGGTACGGCGAGATCGCACCGCATCAGAAATGAAAGATTCGAAAGACCGACGCGAGAAGAATAAAGCTACGTTCGAGGACCGGCAGTAAAGTGGTGTAATGCTTTCCTCGGGGAACGCAAATCGATAACGTTTATGTGAAAGTACCGTGACATAATATACTGCCGTATGATCAGAAAAACCCGGCCCTCAAGGACTCGCAACCACAGGTCATAAACGAATAAACCAAGGTATAATACTCCGAACGACTTGCTGCATCTATATTAGGTTAGCTTCAACCTGGAAGCTTTCAAGGAGTGAATTATGAGAAGATCAGCAACAATTCTAATAATAACCGCTCTTGGTGCAATGGTAGCGGTCGGCTCAGCAACTGAATCGATGGCTCATGGCGGCGGTGGTCATGGCTTTGCCGGTGGTCATGGCTTTGCCGGTGATCGCGGCGACATCGGCGGTGTCCGCGGTGGTGGCGTTTTTGGTCGTGGTGGCATTGTCAACAGCGCTCATGGGCTGGCCATGGACCACAGCCGTTTTGCCGACCGCAGGGATCACTTCAGGCGCTTTCGTCATGACGACTATTACTGGGGTCCATACTATTCCTGCGAGTATCCGTTCCGCTGGAACGCCCCATTCTATTACGAATATTGCCAGTAAACCATTGCAGGCTCTTCGGTTCCGTGCGCCCGGAGCGACTGGGATCACGGAGCCGAACGCCAAGAGTGGATAGGTCCGGATGACACGGCCACCATCCTTTCTGCTGGCGACTCTGTATGAGCTTTTTTGTTCAGGCCGATATGCCTAAATGCACTTTCAATGGAGGCTCAAATGCCTAAATTCATCAATCGCCCTCTTCACGACCATATGCCACACATCGATTTGGCCGAGATCATTCTTGCTGCGGCCGTTATTGGTTCGATCGCTCTCGCAGTTGGCTTCGACTGGATATACAGAGCCTTGCCCAGTTGAATTCATTCTCGCCTGCGCCAGCCTTTCCTTGGCCCAAGCGCCAGGGCTCGATGCGAAGCAATAATGGCAATCCCTTTTGTACATGATGAATGCCAGCTCGATTCCAGATAGGAGCGAACTGGCGTTGTAGCAATTCGCGCGGAATGGTCCACCAATGATCCGGTTGCAGCGAAGCTGGACAGCTGCCTTCCAAATCCTGAGTATTAGATCAGATCGCGACGCATGCGAAGAAAAACAATCCGGCAGCGCCGTCTTCACTCTTCAGGCAGACATCGCCATCCGATTGGTCCGACTGTCATCAATCGTGATATAATCCGGTCGTCCATGAAGCGCCAAAGCCTTGCGAATAGGTTGCGTGGTCATCGGTTCACCGATGAGAGTGGCAGCTGGCGGTTTTCGACCATCGTTCCATTATCAGGTGAAAGTCCAAAAGCCAGGCGGGAGCGTCTTGACGACCCATCTGCATTTTCCGGGCGAGCCCTTCAACGAACGCGATCGAATCTTTGATGAGCGGTTTTCGCTCCAAATCCGCGACACGGTTGACGGAAAAATTCGGTCGCTTCGACTTCATCGTGTAAGGCGTGTCGTCCCAGCCGGAATGAGCATTTAGCCGACGGATAAGGGAAATCCCGTCGCGACGTTCGGCCGAGTCGTTGAGGTCGCGAAAAAGCTGGTCGAAGGTATTGATGGAGAAGTTTGGTCTTATGTCCGCTCTGACGTCACCCTTCGGTCTTGGTTCACCATCAATGTCAAACCAAAGTATGACTTAGTCAAACCAGCGCATTATTCACCCACGCGTGTGTATGATGGAGCATCCATCGCCGTCTGGCTACTGTCAGATAAAACGGAATCGCGCATGAATGGTGGCCATGCGCATCAGTCCCTTACTCGACCACCCTACTCAGCACGCAATGTCTTCGGTATCCGCTGACGGGATGGGCAAGAGCCGTTCGAGCAACATCATCCTCATAGCCGCTACCGCTCCTACATTTCTTACACACGACAGTTCTCTGCGAGCGTTGCGCTTCAGGGACCTCTGCAGGAGGATCAAAGTTTTGGGCGGTCTCACACAAACGCGAATTGCTGTTGCGGCGTGTGCCTATGAAGCACAACGTCCCGCATCCGAAGCGAAATGCACACTACGATGCCGGGCTTGCGTTTTCGCAATCGTTTTCGGTGTCCAGGCGATGTTCCCATTGGGGCTTGTTACGACCGCACGCGCAGGTCCCTGCACCAAGGAGATCGAGGCCGTCCAGATCCAGGTCGATACCGTACTGGAAGCGACGGCAGGCGCTGGCCCTACACTTCCCGAGAGTCAATCTGCGGGGCTCCATCATGAACCTACGCCCCAGTCGATCGCACGTGCGGAGGCGGAAGCCGGTGAAGGTGCGCAGGGCGAACAAGCCGTGGGGGCACTCGCCCGCGCGCGCTCAGCAGACGAGGCTGGTGACACACACCTTTGCCATGCTGCACTCATCGACGCACAGCGCGCAATTGCGCGCTAGGCTCGATCAATCAATGACGAATATCGCAGACCAGATCGTTGAACCTGACGCGGTCGCACCGACCGCAGCTGAACAAATGCTTATTCAGGCCGCACCCTATATCGCGACAACCGTCTTGCCAATCGATTATCACACCCTTGGAGAAAGACCTGATGTCGCTTATAGACCGGCTGATCAGATGCGATGATTCGACGATCAGAACGAACCGGCTTTGAACGCGCAAGGGGCTGCGATGCTTATTCTGTTTATCACTCTTGCTGTTATATTTCGGGTGGCGACGCTGCTCATTTCAATCAGCAATGAGCGGAAACTGAAAGCTGGCGGCGGCACGGAAATTGGCAAGACCAACTCAAACATTCTGGCTGTCGCGCATGTTGCATTTTATCTGTGTGCGATCACCGAATACGCGGTCTCTGACCACACCATAGACGCCGTCACTTTGCTCGGGCTGGTCATCTATCTTGCTGGTGCAATATTCCTGATAGTGGTGATTGTAAGCCTTGGTCCACAGTGGACAGTCAAACTCATCATCGCTCGAAACCACATACTGGTTACGTCCTGGCTGTTTCGTCTTGTCAGGCATCCGAATTATTACCTGAACATCATTCCGGAGCTCATCGGATTTGCGCTCACGCTGCATGCGTTTTGGACGCTCGTTGTAGGCCTGCCGCTCTATCTGATCCCGCTTTTCATTCGAATTGGGCAGGAGGAAAAAGCCATGCGTGCTCACTTCCCCCAGTACTGATCGTACGATAGTGTCCCCAAGACTTTTTCCGCGAGCCAGTTCCCGGACCGCTTAGGTTTCCCAACTGTATACAGACCGGGCCCGTATTGATAAACGTTCGTTTGAAATGCCGATAATAAGCAAATTTCGGACATTTCGATTGTTGCGTAAATGTCTACAAACCAGATCAAAGTGTTGGATTAAAATAGTTATTTCAATGACTGCGCTGAATCGAGCGGTGGAGCGCACAAGTTTGGCGCAATTCGCATGGTATCTCGCATCTTTGTACAAACTGTCGCATGTTCAACTTAGCTGTACGTTAAAGATCCGAGTGAGCTACTTGCGCAGCGCTGTGAACCCCACCCCCATACGTCCGACGTAATTGTCTACAAGCGAGTAGACCGCCAAGCGGCAAAGTTGCATAGATGTGAAGCTGCAATATGTGGCGAATTCGCAGGATGGCTGTGAAAAAGTTTGAGTTGACGCCTTTCAATGGTGAGGCGACACTTGCAAGCCATAGTGATGCAAGAGGAAAACGATGGACGACCCAAACCGCTGGCGCCAAATGGCGCGCGCGCCAAAAGACGGCAGTCGAATCCTTGTAACGATCCGCTCATCCGAACAGGGGCCGGCAGAAGTTGATCTTGCTTATTGGTCTAATGGCGACCAGTTCGGTGCCGAAGGTTGGCGCGCCTCTGATTCGTCACCCGGCCGCATCGTCGAATATGCCGAGCCGGAATTAAAATGCTGGATGCCGATGCCCTCAGCCAATCTGGATCGTACTTCCATGCCGCCACCTTGGGAAGGCGACGACACCAAGCACCTCGACGGTTCCGGAATTTAAGCGTCGCGTCGATGCGATGGCTGCTTTGCGCCCTATTTCGGTCGTGAGGTCAGTGTTGCCACCGCCTGAAAGCAGACATTGCCGACGACCACGCTGAGGTCGGCCAATTGCAGTCATTCATTGATGTCCGCCTTTGCGCTAAAAGCGGACTCTATCTGGTATAGTCCCTCCCATATCGAACCGCTGCACTTTCGAGATTTTATGATCCATCGGACATTCGCCAGAATGGGCGTTTGATTTCGATGGGTTGGCGAAGAGGATCGCGAGCCTTTACTCTGTCGCGGACGAGCGCAACAAGTCCACCTTGACAGCCGGACGTGCGGTGCAGATGGCCATCGCCGTCAAAATCGACAAAGTACGACGATGTCGACACGGTATCGACATCTAAACGGTTGCCACACCGATCGAGCAGAACCGGTGCAGATCTAATTCCCTTTGCGCCCATTCCGCTCGTACGGTCTGCATCGGGTAACCACCGCTGTTGTAACCTCCCTTGGTAGCGGCAATCGTAGCCCCACCGTAACTTCCTCGCCCCCCGAAGCAGCATGGTCGTTACCAATACCGCTAGCGCGTCCATTCTGGCCAGTGCGTGGCCCACTCGGGCTTCTGCCTGGACCGGCGCCAGCACAAGGGACGGTCGCCGGAATGCTCGACTGCACAGAAATTGGGCAAAATCGAATATGCTCAAAAAACACCTTGACGAAGTTCTAAAAATGACTTCGACTGAACCAATATCACAATTGGTTCGAACCATTACCCGCATGGCAACTAATCAGTCCCAGGAAAATTCAAACTATGCGCTCGAGCGCCTGCGCGGTCTCTTGGCGTCTGATCAACTCGATAGTGATGGAAAATTACCCACCGAACGGGCGCTGGCGCTCATGTTCAGAGTGAGCCGCCGTTCTATACGGCGTGCGCTGGAAGTATTGGCAGCCGAGGGTCAGATCTGGCGTCGCCAAGGCTCAGGCACCTATGCCGGCCGCCAGCAGGATGACTGGGCCGATCACGTCGAAACGATCGTTGCTGGTACGAATTTCATGGAGATCATGGAGGTCCGCCTCAGGATAGAGCCGCAGCTGGCACAACTTGCAGCAATGCGTGCCAAGAAGGATGAGATAACCCGCATGCGGGAACTCGCGCTGAAGATACGCGAAAGCGACGACTCCGATTCGCGTGAGCTGTGGGACGGCGCCCTGCATCGGCAAATCGCCCAGAGTGCCGGTAACCAGTTTTTTCTGACGATCTTCGATGTGATCAACAGAGTTCGCCAGGACGAGGCCTGGCGACTTATTCGCGAAAAAGCGCGCAGCGCCAACGACACCCTGTCGGTCTCTCACGCTCAACACGCAACACTCATCGATGCAATCGCTGCACATGATCCAGCAAAAGCGGGCGAAGCCATGCGTCAGCATCTTCTGATGCTGCAAGAACGGTTGATCCGCCAGACGTCAATGGACACCGCGGGAAAGGGTGTTCTGAGCGACGCATCATAGGAACGCGCTTTAAAGGCGCCGTCAGCAAAAGACCGAGAAAACAATCGGCATTTAATGTGGAACAAACGAGCGCATGCAACCGCTCACAATGAGGAGTTTAACGTATGAAAACGGCAAGATTTATTGCGACGCTTGTGGTGGGAGCGATTTTGGCGTGTCCAGCCTTTGCTACCGAGTTGAAAATCGGTCTCCAGGATGATGCTGATGTCCTTGACCCGGCTCAGTCACGAACCTTCGTTGGTCGCATCGTATACACGGCGCTGTGCGACAAGCTCGTCGATGTCAACCAGAAGCTCGACATCGTGCCGCAGCTTGCGACTGACTGGAAATGGTCGGAAGACGGTACGGAACTTGTCATGAACCTCCGCCAGGGCGTGACGTTCCACGACGGCACACCGTTCAACGCGGCAGCTGTCGTTGCCAATATCGAACGCTCGAAAACACTGCCGGAATCCCGCCGCAAGAGCGAACTCACCTCCGTCAAGACCGTCGAGGCGATCGGTGATTATCAGGTCAGGTTCACGCTGAACAGTCCGGACGTGACGCTTCTCGCCCAGCTTTCCGATCGCGCCGGCATGATGGTTTCGCCAAAAGCCGCCGCGGAAATGGGTGCGAATTTCGGCAACAAGCCGATATGTTCCGGGCCGTTCAAGTTTGTCGAACGCGTCCAGCAGGACCGCATCGTCCTTGAGAAGTTCCCGCAATACTGGAATGCCGCCAACGTCTTCATCGACAAGGTGACCTTCCTGCCAATTCCCGATACGACTGTTCGCCTCGCCAACCTCCAGTCGGGTGATCTGGACATGCTGGAACGGCTGGCCGCGAGTGATCTGGATGCGGTCAAGAGCGATTCCAGCCTGAATTATGCCGATACGATCAACATCGGCTACATGGCTCTTTACGCCAATATTGCCAATGGTCCGCGTGCCGATAATCCCTTCGGCAAGGACAAGAGGCTGCGGCAAGCATTTTCGCTCGCCATCGACCGTGAGGCCGTCAACCAGGTCGTCTATGAAGGGACGTCTGTCGCCGGTAACCAGCCCTATGCTCCGAACAGTCCCTGGTTCGACAAGGATATACCTGTGCCGGCTCGCGATGTCGAAAAGGCCAAGGCCTTGATGAAGGAAGCCGGGCACGAGAAACTCGACATCGAACTTCAGGTACCGAACAACCCGGTTGCAATGCAGATGATGCAGATTATCCAGTCGATGGTCGCGGAAGCCGGTTTCAATGTCACGCTGAAGGCAACGGAATTCGCAACGCTATTGTCGGAGCAGACCGCAGGCAACTACCAGCTCAGCCGTTCCGACTGGTCCGGCCGTGTCGATCCGGACGGCAACCTGCATCAGTTCGTCACCTGCAAGGGCGGCATCAACGATGTGAAATATTGCAATCCGGAAGTAGACACTCTTCTCAACGATGCCCGCAAATCGACTGACAATGCGGTGCGCAAGCAAAAGTACGACGCCGCTGCCAAGATCCTGAACGACGATATGCCGGTCATCTATCTCGGCCATCAGTCCTACATCTGGGCGTTCAAGAAGGGCGTAACAGGCTTTGTGCCCTATCCGGACGGAATGATCCGTCTGCAGGGCGTGAAGAAGAGCGGCTAGTCAAATCGGTACCGCGAGGCTGCAGTGTCTCTTGCAGCCTCGCTTGAATGCCGATCAACACGTCAGGATTGCAGGCCATGTACACTTACATCGGAAAGCGGCTGTTGCTCGCCATACCGACTTTGATCATCATATCGATCTTTGCGTTCTCCCTGCAAAAGCTTCTGCCAGGCGATCCAATCCTGGCGATGGCGGGTGAGGAGCGGGACCCGCAGGTGATCGAATTCCTGCGTGACAAGTATCGTCTGAACGATCCCGTGGTCTATCAGTATTTCTATTGGGTTGGCGCAGTGGTCCAGGGTGATTTCGGCATTTCCCTGCGGACCAACCAGCCGGTGCTTTCATTGATTGCGGAAAAGCTTCCGGTCACGATCCAGCTTGCGATCATGGCAATGATATTCGCGCTCGCCATCGGCGTTCCTATCGGCATCCTGGCGGCCGTCAAGAAGAACACATGGATCGACTACATCGCCAATATCGTTGCGCTATCAGGTCTATCGGTGCCGAATTTCTGGATGGGGATCATGCTCATCCTTCTTGTCTCCGTCAAACTGGGCTGGCTTCCCGCCTCGGGTTATGAGCCGTTTTTCGACAATCCGGTACGGTCCCTGCAAACAATGATCATGCCGGCCTTCGTTCTAGGGTTGGCGCTTGCGGCAACCCTGATGCGGCATACGCGGTCATCCATGCTCAGCGTATTACGTTCCGACTACATTCGAACGGCGAGAGCCAAAGGCGTTTCGGAAAAGGCGGTCATCCTGCAGCATAGTTTTCGCAATGCGCTTCTGCCGATCGTCACGCTCACCGCCCTTCTCTTCGGAGAGCTGCTTGCAGGCGCGGTCCTTACGGAGCAAATTTTCACCATTCCCGGCTTTGGCAAGCTCATCGTCGATGCTGTTTTCAACCGCGATTATGCGGTGGTCCAGGGCGTTGTTCTGTGTACGGCGATCGGCTTCATCCTGATGAATCTCGTCGCTGATGTGCTCTACGTCCTGCTCAATCCCAGAATGAGGGCGGCGCTATGACGATGCTGCAACAAACCCTGCAGATAGCCCCCCAGAACGTGCGTTCCGGCAACCGTGCCTGGAGAAAGCTCAAGGCCAACAAAAGCGCCGTCGTGGGGCTGGTCATCATTATTTTTTTCGTGACTCTTGCCGTCATTGCGCCGCTGCTGCCTATCGCCGATCCCATGGCCACAAGCTGGTCGGCAATCCGCAAGGCGCCATCGGCGGCACATTGGCTGGGGACGGATGACATCGGCCGCGACATTCTCTCCCGCATGATCTGGGGTGCCCGGGCATCGCTGATGGCGGGCGTCTTCTCGGTCGGCATCGCAGTGGCCATTGGCGTTCCTCTCGGCCTGATATCCGGCTATTTCGGTGGGTGGGTCGATATGATCATTTCCCGCGTCACCGAGGCCTTCCTCGCTATGCCATTTCTCATTATGGCGATCGCGCTCGCTGCCTTTCTCGGGCCAAGCCTGTTCAATGCGATGATTGCAATCGGTCTGTCGGCGATGCCGCTTTTCGTGCGTTTGACCCGCGGTCAGGTCCTCAGCGTGAAGACAGAAGATTATGTGGAGGGCGCCCGGTCCATCGGTCTTAGTCACTACCAGATCATTACACGTTACATCCTGCCGAATGTCTTCTCGCCGCTTCTGGTTCAGGCAAGTCTGACAATCGCGACCGCAATCATCGCCGAAGCCAGCCTGTCGTTTCTGGGCCTGGGGCAGCAGCCCCCTGCTCCGAGCTGGGGCTCGATGCTCAACGTGGCAAAAAACTTCCTGTCGCAAGCCCCATGGATGGCAATGTGGCCAGGTGCTGCAATCTTCCTGGTCGTTATCGGCTTCAATCTTCTTGGTGACGGTTTGCGCGACGCCCTCGATCCGCGCGAAGCATGAATATTCAAAAAGGAAACTTCTATGACTGCATTTACGACTCGGCCCGAAATCCTGGGGACATTCGGCGTCGTCACCTCAACGCACTGGATCGCTTCCGCCGTCGGGATGAGTATCCTGGAAAAGGGCGGCAACGCATTCGATGCTGCCGTTGCAACAGGTTTCACGCTCCAGATCGTCGAACCACATTTGAATGGTCCCGGTGGCGACATGCCGGCCATCATCTATTCGAAGAGAAAGGACAAGGTCGAGGTCCTTTGCGCGCAGGGACCGGCCCCCGCGGGTGCTACGATCGGCCACTACAAGGGTGAAGGACTTGACCTCATCCCCGGTGATGGATTGTTGGCCACTGTTATTCCCGGATCATTCGACGGCTGGATGCTCATGCTTCGCGACTATGGCACGCTTTCCGTTCGCGATGTTCTTGAGCCGGCTATCTATTATGCTGCAAGCGGTCACCCCGTTCTTCCGCGTGTGGCGGCCACCATCGATGGATTGAGCCGGTTCTTTCGCAAGGAGTGGCCGACATCCTTTGAAACCTGGTTGCCTGGCGGCAGTGCACCCGAGCCTTATTCCAATTTCAGGAATCCGGTCCTTGCCGAAACCTGGAAGCGCATCATTGCCGAAGCCGAAACCAGGAAAAATCGCGAAGACCAGATCGACGCGGCGCGCAATGCCTTCTATCGCGGTTTCGTTGCCGAAAAGATCGCCGATTACCTGAAAAACGCCGAGGTCATGGATGCAAGCGGCAATCGGCACAAGGCCGTGCTCACGGCCGATGACATGGCGAAGTGGAAGGCGAGCGTCGAAATACCCCAAACTTACGACTATCACGGCTGGACCATCGCCAAGACAGGCCTCTGGGGCCAGGGGCCGGTACTCCTGCAATCGCTCGCCCTTCTGAAGGATTTCGATCTCGCGTCCATGGATCCGAACGGCGCCGACTTCATCCATACGGTGATAGAAGCCATGAAGCTCGGATATGCCGACCGGGAAGTCTACTACGGCGACCCGGCATTCTGTGATGTTCCGATGCAGCATCTCCTGTCCGACACTTACAACGATGAGCGTCGAAAGCTGATATCCGCTGAGACTTCAATGGAGCTTCGGCCTGGCACAATCGCGGGCTTCGAACCGCAATATGATCTGACGATAGCCATGCTGGCTGGCATGAGTTCGACGAAAGGTCCCGTCTACGAGCCGACGATGGCGCATCTATCGGAAAAGCGCGGCGATACGGTCCATATCGATGTCATCGACCGCGAGGGGAACATGGTGTCCGTCACGCCGTCCGGCGGCTGGTTGCAATCGTCGCCCACCATTCCCGGCCTCGGCTTCTGCCTGAACTCCCGCGCCCAGATGTTTTGGCTGAGCGAGGGTCTGCCGACGTCGCTTACTCCGGGCAAGCGACCGCGCACCACCCTCACCCCGACGATTGCGCTCTTTGAGGGCCGACCAGCCATGGCATTTGGCACGCCCGGCGGCGACCAGCAGGATCAATGGCAGCTTCCGTTTTTCCTGCGCCACGTCCACCACGGAATGAATCTTCAGGCGGCGATCGACCAGCCGCTGTTCCATACGACACATTTTCCCAGCAGCTTCTATCCCCGCACCAGTCAGCCGGGCAACATCACCGTTGAGGCCGGTGTGGGAGCGGAGGTACTCGACGCACTGCGCCGGAAGGGTCACGAAATCACTGTGGCCGATCCCTGGACGGTGGGGCGTATGACCGCCGCCAAGCGCGATGCAGACGGTTTATTACGCGCTGCAGCTACACCCAGATTGATGCAAGCCTATGCAGTAGGACGGTAGCCGACGATGACGAACACCCTAGCAGCCACTGTTCCGGAAAATACTACCAACACTGCCAGGCCCAAGCCTGTCCTGTCGGTTGAAGGACTGTCCACGTCGTTCAGCGTTGATGGTGATTGGAAAAACGTGGTGCGCGACGTGTCGTTTGACGTCATGCCCGGCGAGACTGTTGCCATCGTTGGCGAGTCCGGTTCGGGCAAGAGCGTCACCTCACTCTCCATCATGCGGCTCCTCGCCAAGGGTACGAGCCGCATCAATGGCAAGATCATGCTGAACGGCAAGGATCTTCTGTCGCTTACGGACAGGCAGATGCGCGATGTACGCGGCAATGACGCGTCGATGATCTTTCAGGAACCGATGACCAGCCTCAACCCGATTTTCACGATCGGCCGGCAAATATCGGAAGCTTTGACTTGCCACAGCAATCTGTCGCAGGCCGACGCGCGTGCCGAAACGATACGGCTCCTGGAAAAAGTGCGCATCCCCAACGCCTCATCACGGTTCGACGAATATCCGCACCAGTTTTCCGGCGGTATGCGCCAGCGTGTGATGATCGCCATGGCCCTCGCCAGCCGGCCAAAACTTCTCATTGCCGATGAGCCTACAACGGCGCTGGATGTAACAATTCAGGGCCAGATTCTCGATCTGATCAAGGTTTTGCAGGAAGAGGAAGGTATGGCCGTTCTCTTCATCACCCATGATATGGGCGTGGTCGCGGAGATTTCCGACCGCACAATTGTTATGTATCGCGGTGAGGCGGTCGAGAGCGGCCCGACCGACGATATCTTCCATCGCGGCAAACACCCGTATACGCGCGCCCTGCTTTCCGCCGTACCGCGATTGGGTTCGATGAAGGACAGCCGTTGGCCGCTGCGGTTTCCGATCGTCGATATTGCCACAGGCGTTTCCACCGTCCCGACCGAAGTCGCAGATACAGTCGACAAGCGCAAGACACCCATCCTTGAAGTCAAGAACCTCACGACCCGCTTCGATATCCGCTCCGGTCTGTTCGGGCGCAAGTCGGGTGCCATCCACGCAGTGGAAAACGTCTCCTTCGATCTGTTCCAGGGCGAAACGCTCGCCCTCGTCGGCGAGTCCGGCTGCGGAAAATCCACAACCGGCCGCTCGATCACCCGGCTGGTGCAACCCGACAGTGGCGAGGTTTACCTCGACGGCTACAATGTACTCACTCTGGACCAGGCGAGCCTGCGCAATATGCGCAAGAGCATCCAGATGATCTTCCAGGACCCTTTCGCCAGCCTCAATCCACGCATGAGTGTCGGCGCAACGATCGCCGAACCCTTCATTGCCCACAGGCTTGGAACCAAGAAACAAGCGCAGGACAAAACCGTCGACCTGCTCGAACGTGTCGGTTTGACCGCGGATATGATGAAACGCTATCCGCATGAGTTCTCCGGTGGCCAACGTCAACGTATCGCCATCGCGCGTGCGCTCGCTCTTGATCCAAAGGTCATCGTTGCCGACGAGTCCGTCTCTGCACTCGACGTTTCCATCAAGGCGCAGGTGGTCAATCTGCTGCTTGATCTGCAACAGAGCTTCAATCTGGCATTCCTGTTCATTTCCCACGATATGGCCGTGGTCGAGCGCGTTAGCCACCGGGTCGCCGTCATGTACCTTGGTGAAATCGTTGAAATTGGCCCGCGCGCCGCGGTGTTCGAAAATCCCCAGCACGACTATACGAAAAAACTGATAGCTGCGGTGCCCGTGCCCGATCCCGCGCGCCGCGCGATCAAGCGCGACGTTGCGACCGATGAACTGAAAAACCCTGTGCGGTCCGTCGACTATTTGCCGCCGGTCCGCAAATATTGTGAGGTGTCGAATGGACACCTCGTTCAAGTCGGGTGACGAAATCGATAGCCAACTAATCGGAATACCGCGCAAGCAGCATCGTTCAATTCAGATTATCTGGCGGGCACGCGGGTCGGGAATGGGAACGGCAGCCATCAGCGCGCGGGTGTATTCGTCCTTTGGCGATTCGAAAACCTCGCGCCGCGTGCCCATCTCGACTATCCGGCCTGCTCTCATGACGGCGACATTATGCGACATACGCTCAATCACGGCCATGTCATGCGAGATGAAGAGGTAGGCCAACCCCATCGTTTCCTGCAATTCGAGCATCAGATCGAGAACGCGAGCCCGCACCGAAACATCGAGCGCAGCCACGCTCTCGTCTGCAACGATGAGCTTTGGCTCCAAGGCAAGAGCGCGCGCAATGCAGATGCGCTGGCGCTGACCGCCGGAAAACTCGTGTGGATAGCGGCTGGCGGCGTCAGCCTGCAGGCCGACACGGCGGAGCAGTTCGGCGATACGATCGTCTCGCTCGCCCTTGTCGGCGAGACCGTGAATGATCAGTGGTTCTGCTATCGCAGCGCCCACAGCCATACGCGGGTCCAGCGAAGCATAAGGGTCCTGAAAGATCATCTGCGCCGAGCGTCGGATGGGCTGCATCTGGCGTGCGCTCAGCCCGCCAATATTCTTTCCATCGATCACCACATCACCCGTGAATGGGATCAGGCCGAGCACGGCCTTGCCGGTCGTCGATTTGCCCGAGCCGCTTTCACCAACAAGGCCGAGCGTTTCGCCCGGACGAAGCTCGAATGATACATCTGTAACAGCGGAAACAGGTGGCTTGCCCTTGAACAGCCAACGCGTCGGACTTCCATAAGTAACGTTGAGATTGCGCGCAAGGAGGACTGGCGAACGGTCTGGCACCTTCCCGCGCGCAATTTCAGAACCGACGCGCGGTGGTCCGTCCGTCCCCGCATGGGCACCAAGGCGAGGGACGGCGGCAAGCAACTGTCGCGTGTAGAGCTTCGTCGGACGGTCGAAGACCGTCATGGCACTGCCTTGTTCAATGATCCGCCCGTTCTGCATGATCGCAACACGGTCGGCCATCTCGGCGACCACGCCCATATCATGGGTGATCAGGATGATCGACGCCCCGAATTCCTGCTTCATTTCCCGCATCAGTTTGAGGATCTGCGCCTGTACGGTGACATCGAGCGCTGTCGTCGGCTCGTCGGCAATCAGGACCTTCGGTCTGCACGAAAGAGCCATCGCTATCATGACCCGTTGGCGCATGCCACCGGAGAGTTCGTGCGGATATTGCGTCAGGCGGCGGCCGGGCTCGGTGATGTGGACTGCGTCGAGCATTTGCCGGGCTATCGCTTCAGCCTTGCCGCTTTCGGCCGCCTGATGCTCGCGGATCGCTTCGATGAGTTGTGTTCCGATTGAAAGCACAGGATTGAGCGACGTCATCGGTTCCTGAAAAACCATGGCTATATCGCCGCCGCGTACGCTCCGCATTGCACGATCGGATAGCTTGGTCAGCTCGCGATCGCCGAGCTTGATGCTGCCTGATGCAATCTGCAGCGATGCCTTGGGTAATAGTTGCATGATTGACAGCGACGTTACGGATTTACCAGATCCCGACTCCCCGGCGATACACAAGGTCTCGCCGGGATTGAGATTAAAGCTAACGTCCTGAAGAACACGCCGCCTGCCTTCCGGCGTGCGGGCGTCCACACACAGATCTCGTACTGACAGGACTGGCACGGATGCTGGTGTAACCAATTTCACGCGAACACGATCCTCGGGAAGTAGAACGAAACCACCCAGTTGGGCGCGTCAACGATCTCGCTGATCCGCAGATCGCCACAAACCGAGCAGAGCAGGTAGGCATCGATCGGGCTCATACCGTGCTCAACCCCGAGCAGATCGATCATACGCATAAGGCTTTCGCGTGCGCCCGTCATAAGATCAGGCCCAACACCTGTCGTCACCTCATAGCCCGCACCATCGAGATGGCGGGTGACCGGCTGTGTCGTCGTAAACCTTGGACTTTTCAGCCGGGCGTCCTTAACGAGTTCGATAGTGGCTTCGACCTCCATCTGGCTTTCGATGGCCGTGCCGCAAACTTCGCCATCGCCCTGCGCCGCATGTGTGTCGCCAATGGAAAACAGCGCGCCTTCGACTTCCACCGGAAGATAAAGCGTTACGCCCGCCGTCAGATCGCGGATATCCATATTGCCACCGACCTGCCGCGGTGGCACCACCGAGTGCAATCCCGGTTCCGCAGGAGCAACACCGATTGTACCGGCAAAGGGCTTCAGGGGAACGCGTCCGCCCGGACCATAAAGCGAAGGTGTCATGGCGACGGGGTCATAAGTCCACATATGCAAAGCCGGTTCTGCAAACTGATCCGCAAGCAGGCCGAATCCCGGAATATTAGCCGTCCAGCCGACGCCTGAAGGCACGAAGCGGCGAAGTGTGACCTTTAGCGCATCACCGGGTTTGGCACCCTCCACGTAGACCGGGCCCGTAACAGGATTGATCTTGCCGAAGTCGAGATTGGAAAGGGTTTCAAGCGTCGCACCCTTGCCGAGTTGCCCACCGGAGGAGTCCAGACATTCGAAATGGATTGTCTCGCCGGCCTTGGCGACAAGAGCAGGCTCGAAGTCGCGGTTCCAGCCGAAATGATGTCTCGCACGATGGATGGTGTGGGTGCAGGCAACGCACATGGCAGCTCTCCAGAAAATTGAATATCATTCCCCGGGACTTTTTACGCCCCGGGGATCACACGAAGGCGATTACTGCTTCACGTAGATGGCGTCGTAGTTGATGACGCGGGTTGGATCGATATAGATATTGTCGGCACCGCCCATGCGCACCGACTTGGCAACGACGCGCCGCTCGTTGATAAGCGGAATCCACGGAGCATCGGCCATGATGTCTGTGAATATCTTGCCCCATGTAGCCGAGCGTTCGGCCACCTTAGCCGGATCAGACATCGAATCCGCAGCAACCGCCCGTTTGTCGATATCCTGATTGCAATACCAGGACCAATTCCAGCCACCGGCTACAGCGCCGGAGCAGCCGAGGATTGGTCCGTAGAAATTCGACGGGTCCGGAAAGTCCGCGATCCAGGCCATGCCGCCAGACCAGATCATGGGTGCTTCACCCTCGGTCCCGCCTGCAGCGATAACGTTCGCTTGCGCCAGCGCGCGAACTTCCGCCTTCACGCCGACAGCCGCCAAATCCTGCTGAATCGCCTGCGCTATACGCGGCTGTGGATCTGTGTTGGTGGAGTAGAGCACGGTTTCGAAACCGGTCGGGAACCCTGCCTCCGCCAGCAGCGCTTTGGCCTTTTCAACGTCATAGGCATAGCCGGTAAAGCTCTTGTCATAGCCCGGCATTAGTGGCGGAAGCGGCTGGTTCGCCGCCGTCGCACGGCCGTTCAGGATACGCGTAATGCGATCCTTGTTGATTGCCATGTTGAGCGCTTGGCGAACCTTAAGATTGTCGAGGGGCTTTACCTTCGTGTTCAACGTAATGTAGCCGGTTTGAAGTTGTTGGCCATCGACGATCATCTTCGGACCATCGGCAGAGTTCTTGATCTCGAGAAACTTTGCCGGAGGTATGCCATCGCCGGCGATGTCGACTTCGCCCTTTTGCAGGCGAAGGAGTGCCACGAGCGGCTCCTGACCGACCTCGACCGTGAATTTGTCGATATGCGGCATATCCTTGACGAAATAATCCGGATTGCGTTCAAAGACGAGGTGCTGACCAATTGTCCAATCCTTGAGAACAAAGGTGCCGGAGCCGACCGGCTTCTTGCCGAAATCGCCGCCCGCTGCCTCGACTGCTTCGTGCGGAACGACGGAAGCAAAATTGATTGCAAGGACGTGGAGGAAGGTCGCGTCAGGACGGGACAGGTGGAAGATGACAGTCGAGTCGTCCGGCGCCGCAATACCTTCCAATGTGGTCGTCTTGCCACCTGTGACGTCTTCATACCCCTTGATCGACCCGAAGAAACCAGCGCCGGGTCCTTGAGTCTTTGGATTTACAGCCCGCTCGATTGAATATTTCACGTCGGAGGCCACGACTTCGCGGCCGTTTGTAAACTTCACACCCTTGCGAAGCTTGAACGTGTAAGTGAGGCCATCATCCGAAACCCCGAACGTCTCGGCGAGCGATGGAATCAGATTGGCCGTTCCTGGTTCATAATCCATCAGCCGGGAATAAAGGCTCTTGATCATCGACCAGTTGACCCAGTCGTAACCGATCGCTGGATCAAGGGTGGCGATGTCATCCTTATAGGTAACGATGATATCGCCGCCTTGTTGGGGCGTATCCTGTGCAAACGAAGGCAGTGGCGTGAGTGCCAGTACCGTCGCAATTGTTGTGTTTCTAAGCCAGCTTTTGAACATTTTGTTCCCCTTTTTGGTTGTTGGAATTCAGCGTGCACGAATGCGCGGATCGATAAGCGGTGCAATAATGTCCGCCACGAGATTGCCGAGAACGATGGCGAGCGCCGAAACGAGCGTCACGCCCATGATGATCGGGATGTCGACCTGCTGTATCGCCTGCCAGGCGAGTTGACCGATACCGGGCCATCCGTAAACGGCCTCGACAACCACAACGCCGCCCATGAACTGGCCGATATCGATTCCGATCATCGCAATGATGGGCAGCATGGCATTGGGAAGGGCGTGCCGGAGGATGATACGGGCCGACGATAGGCCTTTGGCCCGCGCGGTCCTGACGTAATCCTGATTGAGAACGTCGATCATGGCCGAGCGCACCATGCGGGCGTACCATCCCGCGCCAAGAATACCGAGCGTCGCCGCCGGCAAAACCACATGGGCTGGCGTGCCGAAACCGCTCATCGGGAACCAGCCAAGTGTCACTGCGAAAACATAAAGAAGAAGCAGGGCCACGACGAATTGGGGAGCGGAAACACCAACAAACGACGCCATCATGACAACCCTGTCGAACGCCCCGCCACGGCGTAGCGCTGCAATAATGCCGAACATGAGGCCAAGAACGACTTCGACCAGAATGCCCGCCGCCATCAAAACAAGTGTGGCTGGGATACGGGCCGCTATCAAAGATCCGACATCTGTCTTCTGCGCATAGGAGCGGCCAAGATCGCCCTGTACGATGCCCTGCAGATAGGTCCAGAACTGAACGAGGAGCGGTTGGTCAAGACCAAGTTCCCGGCGGATATTGGCAACCGTCTGCGCTGTCGCACTGCGGCCTGCAATCATGCGTGCCGGGTCAGCTGGCAGGGCATAAAGCAGCAGGAAGGTGATTGCCGCCACACCAAGCAAGATCAGAGCGGTTTGCACAAGGCGGCGCAGGACAAGGAGTGCCATATCAGCCACGCCCCCGCTGTGTCGGATCGAGAATGTCGCGCAACGCATCGCCGACGAGATTAAACGACAGCGCCGTTAAAAGAATAATTGCACCGGGGAAGAACACGAGCCAGGGAGCCGCTTGAAAATAGCTCTGGCTTTCGAAAATGATATTGCCCCAGGACGGCTGCGGTGGCTGCACCCCGATGCCCAGAAATGACAACGTCGCTTCCAGAAGCACGGTCGTTGCGATGCCAAGCGTACCCCAGACGATGGCTGTCGGCATCAGATGCGGGAGAATGTGCATGAACACAATGCGGAAATGTCCAGCACCGAGCGAACGCTCCGCGAGTATGAAATCCCGTTCGACCAGGCCTCGTGTCTCCGTATAGACGATGCGCGCCACCTGCACCCAGTTCACCAGCGCGATAACCATCGCGACGATCCACAGGCTGGGTCGAAGCAGTGCCGCGAGTACGATAGCGAGAAGAAGGGCGGGAAACGCCATCATCAAATCTGTGAAGCGCATGAGCAGCCCGCCAACGAAGCCGCGCAAATACCCAGAGAGAATGCCAATGAACAATCCGATCGCAACGGCGATTCCGTTGGCGACGAGACCGATGACCAAGGAAGTGCGAGCACCGAAAAGCAGCCGCGAAAACAGATCGCGCCCCAACGTATCTGTTCCAAGCAGAAACTGGTCGCTTGGCGGCATGGGAGCCCCTTCAAGCGTCAGCCCGTCGAACATCTGATTATCGGGACTATAGGGCGCGATAAGGGGCGCTGCGATTGCCATTGCCACAACCACCACAACGACGATGAGCCCGAAAAGCGCTGACGGCTGGCGCAACATGGCCTTCACTACGCGCATCAACCGGCCTCCGGCAGGGGTTCTGCGCCACCGACAATCGAGGCAGCGACCTGTTCCATCGGAAGCCTTTTCTGCATCGCGCAGTTGCGCAAGATGCTGTAGGCATGCTCTTCGTCAATCTGCCGGGCCACCATGATTTTCTGTACCGCGGCATGAACCAATGGGCGGAGGCGAATACGCTCTTCGAGGTGCAGCAGTCTGTTGCGAACCGCTTCACGCTCCTTGTGGATGCTCACTGCCATAACCAGTGCAGGATAGATCGCAGACGCAGTAATCGGCTTGGATATGATCGTGCAAGAACCGTTTTCCATTAGCCAGGCGATGCGGCCCGGCGCTTCCGATCCGAGAAGTGCGACAACTGGCCGGGGTGCGCTGGCGCCGCTCCAAGGCAGAAGGTCGCTCCATCCCTGATCCGCATCAACCAGAATTACGTCTGGCAGTTCGTCGGCATCGAGTGGAATCCATTGGACTGTCACGTGGAAACCCAACAGCTTCAACTGACGCGTCAGCCGCTCCGTCGTGGCGTCGGAACGGTGCAGGACGGTAACCCGCCAACCGGTGAAGTTCGGCGTCTCCTTCATGACACGATCCGCAATTTCGGTACTGAGCGCCTACGGCGTCCGGTCAGATAGGGGTCAGCTGCGATTGCAGGCTGCGAGGCGATGATATCGAAACCATTATCGGCGGTGATGCGGCCGAGATGAAATGGCAGCGCCGCATGATTGGTTTCGCCATCGATCCGAATAGTGCCATGTACTGTCGACAGGGGTGCTCCCGACAATCTGCGGCGAACGATTTGTGGCTCGTCCGTTCCTGCGGCCAGAATGGTTTCGCCGCACATTTTTACTGCGGAGTAGGCGCTGGCGAAGAAATTGGAAATGCGCCGCTCCGTCCCGAAGCGCTTTGCGAGGCGCGCCTTGAACGCCAGATTTTCGGGCGAATTAAGGCTGTCGAAGTACGAAGCTGCCGACAATTGTCCCGTAGCAACGCCGCGACCGACTTCGCCGAGTTCGCATTCCGTCAGATCGCAACTGACAACGGGGCAGTTCTCGGGCCTGAAGGCCGGGTCGCGATCTCCAAGCTGCTTGAAAGCTTTCAGGAAAGCATAGCTTGCCGGACCAATAAGATTACTGAGGACGAAACTTGGCCTGCGCTGTTCGATGTCATTGACGATGCGTTCAACCGCCGTTTCTTCGAACGGCAAATAGCGCTCGCCAAGAATCTCACCCTCCGACTCGTTGATCAGTTCACGCGAGAGCCTATTCATCTCCCAACCCCATACATAATTGGCGCCGACGAGGTAAGGCCGCTTGCCATAGCGAGGAAGGAGATACTCGAACAGGGGGATAAGATGCTGATTGGGACAAGCGCCGGTATAGATGACGTTCTCATTGGCTTCGAAGCCCTCATAGGGGCACATATACCAAAGCAGACCATCATGTTTTTCGACAAGCGGAATGACTTCCTTGCGCGCCAGAGACGTGATCGTTCCAACGATGTGGCGGCAACCGGAAGCGCGCAGCATTGAACGTGCGCCTTCGAGATATTCCGGGATTATGCCATGCGGATCGATGAAAATTGGCTGGATCAAATCGCCATGCGCAGCGCCCAACTCTTCCATCGCAAATTCGGCGCCCTCGCGGGATTCTCGCCCCATCGCGCCATAGGGTCCCGTAGTCGAATAAAGAATGCCGATTTTTACCGCGTCCATTAACCTGCCAATACGAAAAACCCCACGACGCTTGCTCCCATCTAAGACGGGGCGTCATGGGGCGAAACTGCCCGGCGACCATCGAAAGTCATGTGATTGCATGATTGCAGAAGCTATGCTCAATCTGCAGGCATGATTAAAATACGGGCAAGCAATCCTTGTCAAGTGGGAATCGATCAGTGCCCGGGGCTTGGTGCATCGACACCGAAAATCGCTCACAGAGTTTAGAGCAACAGCTGATATTAGGGCGACTTCAGTCAAACTGGATGCTCACGATACCCTTCAAACATAATTCCGAATCGCACATACCGGATCCCGAAACCGAAACCGAAGTCGAAGTGCGAGGCGACAATACTGGGATGAGTAGTGACGGCTGATTCTCAGAGCTGGCAACATCCTAAGCGGATACGGTTTCATTGGAGGCATTATGCGATCTTCTCAGCAAACTCGGTGGATTCTATTGCGAAGTGCGACACGTTCATAACATCAACGTGTTGGCTTTGGAGAAGAATGCATGCCTCGCCTCCACGTGCAGCTCGATCTGGATGAATGTCGCAAACTGTATCGGTATTGAGAAAACAAACTGCCCGTCGATGAGATAGCCAGACTGCTCGGCAGGCATCGTTCGACGATTTATCGCGAACTGAAACGCAACCATGTCCACGACCCGCAATTCAAACAATATAGCGGCCATTACCCGCTGACGGCCAACGACCTGTGTTTGCGTCGCCGTCATGTCCGGCGCAAGCTTGTCCGTTATCCAGGTTTGCGGCACTGTCGAGAACACCAACCGGCGCATCCTGCCGCGCTACACCGACCTGATGCAGATCGACGGCTTGCACCTCAGCCGGCTCTGTCGCGATCTGAATACCACCCCGCGCAAATGCCTCGGTTACCGAACACCAGAAGAAGTCTTTGACCAGCACTTGCACAGCTATGAAGTCGACTACCCTCACCCCACGCCTGTCGCACTTCAGATGGAATCTACAAAAAGTGCTTCCCCACAGATCTCATTAGCGAAACGGAACCGCGGTTATCGTTCGTTTAAAGCCCTGATGGAAGCACCTGCGCGATCAGTTCCCGTTCGTCGCAGATTATTGCGTCGAACTTCGATCGGACCGCGCCCGACTTATGCCGGACCGTAGTCAGACTTTGGTCTGATTACGGTGCGACCAATGTTTGATATGGAAAGATTTGGGAGGCAGGCAAGCACCTTGCTCTTTCTGCCACGGGCCAAATACGAGCTGCCCCTATTGTTCTGTGCCGAATGAAGCTTTGGTACGTCGTCCGGCGGCTGATTTTTTAGCGGGGTGATCACGCCCCGATCGCTTGTTTGTTGGGTCAACGAGGGAGGCCACTCGGCAAGAACCGTCGCTGGTTGGAGGGGTTGGCGCGGTCCAGGAGCTTGCCGGCATAGCTGAACGCTGAAGGATCCCGATGTCGAATGTGCGTTATCGGCAGTTGGACGGTCTGAGAGCCGTTGCCGTCGCCATGGTATTGTATGCGCATTTTTTTGCTGCCGATGGCTCCTATTGGGGCCACGTCGGAGTGCGCCTGTTCTTCGTGCTGAGCGGTTTCCTGATTACGCGGCTTCTCCTGGAGGCGCGCTCCGCCGCAGAATTCGAACCCGTTGCGGCACTCAAGTCGTTTTACATTCGCCGGGCATTGCGCATTTTCCCCCCATATTTTGGCATGTTGGGCTTCGTCTGGCTGGCGGGCCTGGAGGAATCCAAACGAGTGCTAGCCTGGCACACGTTTTACCTTTCGAATTTCTGGTATGCCCTTCGCGATGAGTGGACGCCGTGGATCTTATGTCACACCTGGAGTCTGAGTATCGAAGAGCAGTTCTACATCATCTGGCCGTTGATTATTCTGTTGGCACCGCGTCGTTCGATCGAACGGATTTGTATTGGCGTCATCCTCTTTTCGTTAGCATTTCGCTTCTGCTGGCCTGTTACGGGAACGCCTTCTCTCGCGCGTGATCTGCTTCCTCCGGCATCAATGGACGCACTGGCATCCGGTGCATTGCTCGCAGCCTGGCGAACGAGGACTTTGCTCACGCCGCGATGGATGTCGATGAGCTGGGTGCCGCTCGCGGCCGCTTTCCTCATTTTGTTGTGGCTCAGACCGATGCAGGTGTCTGTGATGCAGGATTGGGCACGCTGGATCGGGCTCGAGGTTCTTCCCCTCGTCCCGCTCGTGATGATTGTGGGCTACTGTTCCGCAGGATTGGGCGGCTATCTGGGTCGGGTCGCCGAATACCCGCCACTGACTGCCCTTGGTCGCATCAGCTACGGCGTTTACCTTTTTCACGCGATCGTTCTTGCTTTTGTCGTCAAGGCTCAACCCTGGATACCCGTTAATGTCTCGGAGCAAGGACTTGGCCGGCTCCTCATTGCCGGCGCCGGCACTCTGATGCTCGCTTCGATCTCATGGCTGGTCCTGGAAAAGCGGGTCAACGCACTAAAAGATTTTTTCCCTTACGTGGTTCCAAAAGAGCCTAGCACCGCTCTAGGGCTATACGGGACGAAAGACCAAGGGGGGCCCGCTTATCTGTACCATCACTCGATGACCGCGCTCTCCCAAACCCTCAATCGTCAACGAACTGGCCCACGGTGAACCATGGCGCACACTCCACTCGTCTCCGTCCTGTTACCTGTCTACAACGGTGAACCCTACCTCGCCGCGGCGCTCGCCAGCATTCTACGTCAGGATCATGAGCGTCTGGAGGTCATAGCGATCGATGACGGCTCAACGGATAGCTCTTTGCAGATTCTGCAGCGGTACCAGAAGGCCGACGGTCGTATATCCATCGTCTCACGAGAGAACCGTGGCCTCATCGCGACCTTGAACGAGGCCCTGGTTCTGGCCAAGGGTGACCTTGTCGCCCGGATGGATGCCGATGACGTCTGCTACACGACTCGCCTGTCGCGGCAAGTCTCGGTGTTTAAGGAGCAACCGCACCTCGCAATCTGCGGGACGGCTATCGACACGCTCATCGGCGACCGCATCGTGCGGGGCTCGCTTGATCCGCTATACCAGTGGGCAAGTTTAGGGACATTATCCAAGTTCTTTACGATCTTCATGCACTCGACCGTGGTCTACAACAGAAAAGTCATCCCGGCCGAGATGCTCTTTTATGACGCGCGCTATGTGCATGCCGAAGATTTCGATCTTTTCAGACGGATTACGGATCGCTTTTCAGCGGCAATGATCGGTGAAAGTTTGGTCGCCTACCGTATCCACGGCGAAAGCGTCACAAACAAACACAAGCGACAAATGCGCAAGACGCATCTGAAAATCGTCGCTGAGAATCTCGAGCGAGAAGGTTTGGTCGATAGGTCTGATGTTTTCGACGACATCGCCGACGCCGTGACGACGAAAAGTGTTCAGCAGGTTGCGGAATGTATCCTGGGGCTCGAAAAGAAGATCTCGACACAACCCGCGGCGATACGGCCAAGTTATGAAGAAGGCACATTGAACCTCTTCTACTTTCTCTATCAGCTCATCAGCGATGAACAGCGACCGGAGTTCACGCATGAGTTCTTAACCCGCACGCAAAAATGGGGGCTGATCCGGCGCCGCGAACGATATAGTCTCCTCCCCGGTGCCTACATGCCGTGGTTCAGTGGCATTTCAATTGCCGCCAACAAGCGCGTCGACGCGTTATCCCGGTATTTGCAGTCCGTACCCGCTGCGACCGTCCTTCCCCGTTCTGACCTGATCGGCTGAGCTAGAATGGATACCGAACTCCACCAAACCCCTCCGCACAGCTTCAAGATGGTGCATGCCCTGTCAACAACAGCTACGCCGGAATCAGAAAAACCGGTGCATGCGAGTTTCATTGTGTGTACGCGAAACCGTGCCGCGGCACTTGCGGCCTGCATTAGATCAATCGAGGCGGCGTGCCGGTCTCATGCTGCGTTTGCGAGCGAACTCGTCGTTGTCGACAACGGCTCGACGGACAGCACGCGAGAATACGTGGCCGGCGTGGCCGCTACCTCGGACATCGCAATCACCCTGCTAGCGGAAGCCCGTCCGGGCTTAGCCGCCGCGCGCAACGCCGGGCTGCGGCACGCGCGGGGCAACATTGTTATTTTCATCGACGACGATTGCGTAGTTCATCGTGGCTATCTCATTGACCTAGAACGTCACTATGCGACCGGTGAACGTTTGGTCATCCGCGGTGGACGCGTTGAGCTCGGCAACGCCAATGATTTACCGTTCACGATCAAGCGGTCGCCGACGCGCGCGCGGCTTACACGCGACGTCCATCCCGGCGGCTTCGTGGTGGGCTGCAACATGACGATGCATCGCGATGTCGCGGCCCGTATCGGCCGTTTCGACGAGCTGCTCGGCGCGGGTGCTCCGCTGCGAGCCGCAGAGGACACCGACTACCTGATTCGCGCATTTCAGCTCGACGTCCCTGTCGAGTACGTGCCTGACATGACTGTCTACCACCACCACGGACGAAGCTCTCGCCGAGATGTCGAAAGGCTCCACCGAAATTACAGCTTGGGCAACGGGGGGCTTTACGTGAAGCATATCCGATGCGCGCCATGGCTGCTTCGTCATTTCTTCTGGTCCGTGAGGTCGGCTTGCAGGGAGCTTTTCGGCGGCCCTCAATTCGATCGTGAACTGCACCTGTCGCACTGGCCAATTGTATTCATGAATTTGCTGGGCGCTGTCACGTTCGCGGGTCTTCTCTTAACAAAACGGTGGCGTCGCCGAGAGGTGAGTCAAGACAAACAGGCAACTCTTGAGCTAAGGTGACATGATGTTGCAATTCGTATTGCCAGGCACGCGGATGCTCCGAGACGCGCTGGGGCGCCAATTGCCCCTGCTTTCGGCTGTGGTCATCCTTGGTTTGAGCAGTGCTGCGCTCGAAGGCGCCGGTATCGGTCTCGTCATTCCCATGCTGAGCATCATTGCCGGTCATGAGAACGACACGGGAATGGGCGGCCTCTCTGCTGTCTTCCAACAAGTCGGATCGGGGTTGGATGATGGAGAACGGCTCGTTGTAATCGCGGTGATCGTCCTCGCCTTGATCACGCTGAAGAACATTTTGGCATTTTCAAACACGGTGCTCACGACCTACATCTACGGTAAAGCCAGCCATTCCATTCGAAGCGCGCTCTCACAGCAGCTCCTGAGCATAGGATACCCTTTCTTCCTCCAAAAACACCCCCAGCAGCCCTAGCAAGGATACCCTTTCTTCCTGCAACAGAGCCCCGGGCGACTGCTGAATATCATCTCCAACGAGTCTTGGCGGGCTTCGGATGCCATCCAGACCGTACTCGCGTCTATTGTGAGCGCGTCGGCGGCGATCATTCTGCTGGGGTTCCTTCTGCTTCTGTCCTGGCCGATGACAGTGTTCGTGGCGCTGGGTCTGGCGCTGGTCCAACTGGCGCATGCCATTCTTTCGGCCAGTCTGAAAGACCCGAGCCGTAGCGTCACGTCGCTCAATAGCGAACTTGCGTCCAGAATGCTCCACCTCGTGCATGCCGGGCGGCTGATCCGAATCTTTGGGCAGGAGCGGCGTGAAAAGGCGGTGTTCGACAAAGCATCGGACGCCGTTCGCCGAGCCGGCTTTGTCCTCCAAACCCGCCAGGGGGCACTGCCGCCGCTGACCGAGGTCCTGCATGCTATGCTTTTCCTGGCAGTGGTCGTGGTCGCATGGTTCGCGAACGTGAGTTTTCCGGTTATCGTCGCATTCATCGTCCTGCTTTACCGGCTGCAGCCACATATGCGTGCCCTGCAATTATCATGGAGCCAGATCCAGGGTTGGAGCGGGTCACTGGAAGAAGTGAGATGGTTGCTCGATTCATCAGACAAGCCAGAACCTCCATCAGGCACGCTGCCGGCGCAGGGCCTACGTCAACGGATGCAATTCGACGGCGTGACCTTTAAATACCCTGGTTCAGGTTCCCGCGCGGCAGTGTTGCATTCCGCGACCTTCGAAATCCGCAGCGGTTGCTCGACAGCAATCATCGGTCGATCAGGTGCCGGCAAAACTACTGTAGTGAACCTTCTCTGCAGATTTGTGGATCCGGATGAGGGGCATATCATCGTTGATGGCGTGCCCTTGAGCCAGATCGATCCGATCCAATGGCGAAGCCAGATTGCGTTGGCCAGCCAGGACCTGGAACTTGTGGACGGTACGATTTTAGAGAACATCACTTACGGGCAAGACCTGGCGACAGCCGCAGAAGCGGAGGCCGCAGCGAAATTGGCCGAGGCACACGAGTTTATAGAAAACCTGCCTTATGGATACCAAACGATCGTTGGCTACAGAGGTGTCAATCTGTCTGCCGGACAACGGCAGCGCATTGCATTGGCAAGAGCAATGGTGCGCGACCCCGAAATCCTGATTCTGGACGAAGCCACAAACGCTGTGGACGGTCTTTCGGAAGCGGCGATCGTCGAGACACTGAAGTCGAGGGCAGGACGGCGTACGACGATTGTGATCAGTCATCATCGGAGCACCATTGCATTTTGCGATGATGTTGTGGTCCTCAGTGGCGGTCGCGTGAAGACCCAGGCTCCATTCGCCGAAGTAGCCTCACTGAGTATGGACCAACTCTATGAGCACGAGCATCGAAACATCTGACGCGCTCAACTCACCGTCTATTCTCCTGGCGGAACCGTTTCCTTTTGCGGTGCGCGCTGGAACTCGATTCTATCCGGCCCACCAAGCCGTATCAATACGACCCGCGAGAGGCACATACGGCAGGAATGGTCTTGAGAATGATTATGATATCTTTCTGAAAGGACCAGTTTTCAACGTACTGCTTATCGAAAGCAATGCGCTCGTCATAGTTCACGTCATTGCGGCCGCTGATCTGCCACACACCAGTCAGGCCCGGGCGCGATTTGAAATAGTAGGTTGCGGCGGAACCATAGAGTTCGATCTCATCCTTCACTACAGGACGCGGCCCAACCAGGCTCATCTCGCCGCGAAGAATGTTAACCAGCTGGGGTAGTTCGTCGAGGCTCAATTTCCGCAACACGAAGCCGACTGTGGTGATACGTGGATCGACCTGCAGCTTTCGCGCTGCCAACCATTCCGCACGTGCCTCCGGATTTGCAGCGAAATGGGCTTCAAGGATGGCATCACCGTCGGTAACCATGGTGCGGAACTTGAGGCAATAGAACGGATTCCCGCCACGCCCGATGCGGCGATGGCCATAAAAAACAGGTCCACCGTCCGACAATTTAACCAGACAGGAGAGCAGTATGAACAGCGGGCTGAGCAGGATGAGGGCAAGGCTCGCGGCGAGCACATCGAACGATCGTTTCAAGAGCCCTCCAATGGGAAGTTTTTCAAGTTCTTCGGATTGTCGAATTATTTTCGTCGTCACAAGAAGTCCTTTCGAGTGGTTCTCAAGAAGCTGGCTTCGTGTTTTGGGTGGCTAAACCAACCCTTCATATGCGCGGTAATGCCCGACGCCAACCCGGTACTGGCGACTTCGTTCCACGGTTGGGCTTCAGCCCTAGGAGGCGTCGGACCTATGCCAAGTCCAAGATCAGACCAAAGTCCGATTGCCATGCGGCAATGAATAGATTGGTCGCCGTGGGCACTCGATGAACCAGGTCGCAAACACCCAGCACCCTCGCGTCACAAAGCGGTACACTCCAAATGTCCCAAGACAGTCACGTTCCGCCCCGGACTTCAGACCAGCGAAAGATGAGACTTATGATATTCGATGATCAGACCAAAGTCGGAATACCTCGAGGCAATCGTTTGGTATGGAACAGTACGGCGTTGACACGTGCGCAGGGAGCCTTGCGAGCTACAGTTGCTTTTGAGCCGCAACAGAGATCAAACTTTCTCTTTGTCTTGCCTCTGTTATGAGGACAGAATTTTCAGGAGGCACTATGCATACCCGTTTTGGACTGACTCGCGTTCTTTGCAGTGCTTGCGTAGCTGCAGCGTTGGTGGCGACGCCCCTTGAAATCACCCTCGATGGTCAATCCCTGAGTTTGCACGCACAATCGGCATGGGCAAAAGATGGGAATAATGGCGGCGGCAATGGAGGCGGCAATGGAGGTGGTAAGGGCGGAGGCAATGGCAACGGAGGTGACGGTGGAAACAGTGGCGGCGGCAATGGGAAAGGTAACAACGGCAAGAACGGGAAAAACGACAATACGAGCCAGAGCGGCGAGGACAAGGGCACTGCCGTCAATCAATCTACACCCGCAACCCGCGAAAAAGTGGCAGTCGATGGCACTTCGATTGAAGTTCGTCACAGGAATGGAATGAGCGAAAGGATTGAGGCCGGGCGCTACATGATGAAGGATGCAAAGGGCCGCACAATCATAAACCGCACAGCAACAAATTCTGATCAATCGAGATTACAATCGTTCGTCCGCTGATCGTTTGCACCCACGCCGGGTGCGCCCCTGGATTGACCAATCATACCAGGCGGATATCGTGACCGGCGTCACGCAGTGCCATCGCGGCTTCGGTCCTGTTTGTGACATTGAGTTTCGCAAATATGCGCCCCATATGGTGCTTTACAGTTTTTTCGTGAATGTCGAGCTTCAGCGCAATCCGCTTGTTGCTCAATCCGGACGCAGCAAGATCCAAGACCTCATACTCGCGACTTGAGAGTTCGGAGATCGGATCAGTCCTATTGGGCGCATTGGATATGGATGACAGATCCGATAGCATCCGGGCCGATAGAGCCGGAGAAACATAACCTTCACCAGAAGCAACCGCTCGGATTATTTCGGCCAGCGCCCGTGAGCCGACGCCTTTAAGGACATATGCTTTCGCGCCGCTGTTGAGAGCCTTCGTCACGTCGTCACTCCTCTCTGACACAGTCAGCATGATGATCTTTTGCTCGGGGAAATGATCGAGGATCGGCGAGACCGCGTCCAAACCTCCGCCCGGCATGGAGATGTCCAACAAAATAACGTCCGGACTGTGATCCCGGGCAATCCGGATCGCGTCCTCCTTTGTGCAGCCTTCTCCAACGATCTGAAAGCCGTTGATTTCGCTGAGGCTGCGCCTGACCCCCTCCCTGAACAATGGATGGTCGTCAATCACTGCAATACGTAGTCCCGTCATTACGCCTGCTCCAGTCCGTCCAAATTCAGTGACATCCGTACCCGAGTGCCTCGTGCCGAAGACTCTATGGTGAAATGGCCGCCAAGGCTTTCCACCCGGTCCCTCAGCCCGGCAAGTCCAATACCGCTACGACAGACATCGGCAGGATCGAAACCCGGCCCGCTGTCAGAAACATCGACTACAACGCGCTGATCCCGGAAAGTTTCCACAACCCGTTGTTCAATGCCTCCACCATGCTGGAAGCCGTTGTTCAAAGCTTCTTGTATAAACCGATAAATGCAAATTTTTGCCGAAGGTTCAAGCTGCACCGGCGTGCCTGATATCGATATATCAACGCTCGACCCGGTGCGATACTCGTGGGCTTTGACCGCCCGTTGGATGATTTCCGGCAAATCGGCCGCCTCTATATGTGGCAGCACGAGGCCTTCGCAGATGTTCCTGATCTCACGCATCGCCTCGTCCAGGCTTTCCTTTATCGCCATCACTTCGTCCTCACGCGTTTCTTCCGAGACGGCAGGATCGACAAGGACATCGCTGTCCAACCTCAGCGCAGCGAACGCCATGAGTTGCGCGGGGCCGTCATGGATATCCGCCCCTATGCGCCTGAGATAGCTCTCATTTAGTGCCGCAGCACGTTGAGAGGCGCGTTGGACACGCGCATGTAACCTCTTATTTTGCAGCAGCAGATCGGAAAGCTCGCTCACCCGTTGCTTTAGGTCCCTGCGTTGATCGTCGATGGTCTTGCTGCCGCGGAACACGATCACTGACAAGACCAGAAAAAAAGCCAGTGTAAAGAAGGCTACAGCAAGCCAGCTGCGCAGGCGCGCCTGGTCCAAACTGTGTTGAAATTCGTCAGCTATTTCGTAAAATTCCGATACGGCGACCACTTTGCCCGACCACGGTTGGAGGACCGGATTATAAATCTCCAGAAGCGGCTTGCCGCTCGCCCGCTCAGCTTCGCTTTCCACGTCATCAATCTTGTTAAAATTAGCGACCATCTTGCCAGCAAACGCCGTCTTCAGGTCATCGTTGACGGCAAAGCGTTTGCCCATAAGCTTTTTGTCGTTGGAATACAGAACCAGCCCGTCGCTTCGCCAGAGTCTGAAAGACATGAGCCTCGCAGCCAACGCCCCCTGCCCCAACGTCTCATCCAACGCACGCGTAACGGTTTCATCGAGCATCTGATTGGTTTGCATGTCGGGAAGAATGGGCGCGACAACGCTATCCACATACAAGGCGGTTGCCGCCGCCGAATTACGAGTAACGGCAGCTTCAATCAAGCCCGCGACAAAAGCGCCAATCACAATCATCGCACCCACCGAGACTAACCCTCCAATGAGCAGAAACTGCCTTGCAAGAGACTGAGAATTCCAGCGGGTCAGCAGATTCATGGCTGTGTACGTTGGGTTGGCTCAAAGCCCTTTGATCGAGGCGATATTCGAATGTCAGTTAAGCACCGATAACCCGATGCGTTCATTGTCAATCTCCATTCTGGGTACCCATGCGGTCGCAGCACTGGTCTGCCCATAGCGGTCGCGAGCCACCAGTTTTTCGTTCTACCGCGATGTGTCGCGTGATCACCGTTAGCGCAATGTCTGCCATCGTGCAAATTGTGCATGGTTGAGTTTTCGCCGCGTGCCTCGGTCAATATTCCGCGGCATTCTTGTTCGAAAGCTCGCTCCGTTGACGCTACTTTCGATGGCCGCTGCGTTCATAAGATGAAGATTTGGAATTCTTCCCAACTGAACATGACGCCGTGTCAGCTCCCTGTGAAAACAGCGACCCGAAGGCCGCTGTCGAAAGATTACCCAAGTATAGATCCTTTAAGATCCTATTGGCGCGCATCCAGCAATGCATCAATGCGATCGACCTGTGCCGGGGTGAGCGTGCGGCCAAAGGCGGTTTCAAGCTGTGCAACCGCATCGTCAAGCGCCTCCTCCTGCAGTGCAGGGTCAGTCAGCGCCAAGGCCTCTTCCCGGCTGCGCTCATAGGTTGCAATCTTGCCTACGGAAGAGTTCGGTGCGGCCCGCTCTCTTGCCCGTGCAGACGCATGCGCAGCGTTGAGCGGACCCAATCCAGTTTTATCGTCGTCGGTGTCCAGGGATGATTTCTCGACTTTGGCTTTGTCGTGGGCATTTACAGAATTGCCGCGCTCGGACGATTTGCCATGGCTTCCACCGTTGTTTCCTTTTCCGCCGCCATTGCCGTTGCCGCCACCATTGCCACCGCCGTTTTTGGCAAATGCCGAACCTACGGGATTGAAGTGATCGGTGGTTGCACACATTGCGCCGGCAAAAAACAAACCAAGACACGCTGCTGCGACGATACCAACTTTAGATTGAACCATTATCCACCTCCTCAATGAATTGCATGCCGACAGAGCCGGACCGACGATCCAAACATAGGCTTCTTCGGGGAACGAGAAATCGGACTAAAGACCTACCAATAAAAATCAATAGGCCTAACGCGTATAGGCTCGTCGACCTCGCCGTTGGGGGCATAGCGGGTCAAACTGGGGCCTTTTGTTCTTTCAAGATTTACTTTGCGTCGTGTACGTGCCCGAAAAAGTGGGCATCCTGTTGCTGACGCAGACCAAGAAGGTGTGAGGTTTCCAGCTCCACATCCGCGAGCCGGATTGCATCGCCCGCCTTCACCGGGCGGATCAGTCTGCGGTTGGCCACCAGATAGAACGGAGCTGGTTGCTCGGCAGCGAGCCGATCCGCAGGAACGAGGACGGCCGATACCTGTTCAATGGCATGGTGGTGTCCCGTCGCAGCCAGTATTCTGCCGCTGCCAAGATCGGCTTCCGCGATGGCGGCGATATCGAAACGCGGTTGCGGGTGCCGTGACCCACTGGAACGAAGCTTCAGACCTGCTTCGATGATGCTGGTGGCCGCCTCAAGCCCGAGAAGGTGGCGCGGGAGGTAGACCATCGCCGTCGCTCCGTTGCGGCTTAGAACATGGCCTTTTTCAGCGAGAAGGCTCCAACTCGCCGTGTCGCGGCACCGAATCACGACGAAGACTCCGCCGGCAAAGCTGACTTCGCCAGGCAAGCGCAGGCAATGGAAAACATCCATTCGGCGCTCGCCCTTCAAGAGCCCCCCATCCGTCTGCGCGGAGAAGAATGTTGGCACCTCCGAAATCCGGGCTATAGGACAATGAAGGTCTGGGCGGTCGGGGACAAGATCGATCGAATGGGAGACGACCACGAGTTCGCAAAGATCGGGAACCGCGCGTTGAGGCAATGCGGCGGCCGACCGTGACCGGGCGGCGGCAATTTCGGTGACATCACGTTGGCCAAGTTCAATGTGATCGGCAAAGCCGGGAGCATCGATAGTGACGCCATTGCTCGTAAGCGTTTGCGTCAGAGGATCGAAGAGGAAATCATATTCGCTGGCCTTTCCGGCGCAGACAATTTCGAAGCCCAGAACCTCTGCCCATGTAACAAGGCCGATCATGAGGCTGGGCTGATCGCCATCGACCGGCGTGACCACTGTTCCCCTTTGCGATGCCATTCGAGCAAGGCCGGGCCCGATAACGCTGTCAACCTCTTTGGATACAAGCGCGACATGTTTGCCGGCAGCAATTGCCAGCTCGGCATGACGTGCACCTGCTTCCGGGTGCCCCGTCGATTCGACCAGCACATCAAACGGCAAATCGACGATATGTGCGACGTCTCCGGCAGCGATGCACAGGCCATTCTCCCATGCCCGCCTGGCCTCCTCCTTGCTGCAGCATTCAGCGATCGCCTCAAAGCCGGCGGACTTCATGGCCGCGGCGGCCGTAGCGACATCGACATCGACAGCGATGCGCAGATCGAGGAGAGGAACATGCCTGCCCTGGGCCAGGAAACTTCGGCCAAACCCGCCAGTGCCTACAATGCACACGCCGATTGGCCGTGGCGCATCGCCGAAATAATCATGATAATTCACGGTGTTGATCCTTTCGGTGCGGCGCTTAAACCTTCGCCGAATGTCCTGCGGCACGGCGGCGGAGATTGCGGACGCCAACTGCGTTTGCAAGTATCGGCCAGAGAAGCATCAGCAGTCCCAGTGCCATGATTCCTGTGACCAGCGGATTCGACCAGAAGATCGACAGCGAACCATTCGACATCAGCATGGATTGACGGAAAGCATCCTCAGCCTTGTCGCCAAGGACCATGGCGAGAACGAGTGGAGCGATCGGGTAGTCCAGTTTCTTGAACAGATAGCCGAGTATGCCGAAGCCAAGCACCAGCCACATATCAAAGGTTGAATTGGCTATCTGATAGGCCCCTGAAAAGATAATGGCCACGATCACCGGTCCGACGATCGAGAAGGGTACCCGCAGAATTGACGCATAGATCGGAACCGTGGCAAGTACCAGCACAACGGCGACGACATTGCCAAGATACATCGACGCAATGAGACCCCACACGAAATCCGGCCGGTCGATAAAGAGCATGGGGCCGGGCGTCAGCCCCCATATCATCAGCCCTCCCATCATCACAGCCGCCGTTGCCGAACCAGGCACGCCGAGGGCAAGCATCGGGAGCAGTGCCGCTGTACCCGCCGAGTGGTCGGCCGTTTCGGGCGAGACGATGCCGCGTGGGTCACCCTTGCCAAATTCGGACTTGTCCTTGGCAAACCGCCTCGCCAGACCATAGCTCATGAACGAGGCCGCCGTCGGGCCGGCTGGCGTGATCCCCATCCAGATGCCGATCACGGTTGAACGCAGGATTGACCAGCTGTAACGGGGCATCTCCTTTAACGCCTTGAGGACATCCACGATCCTGACCCGTGCCTTGATGCCATCAAACCGCAAGCCTTCTTCGGTGGTCAGCAGCAACTCGCCAATACCGAAAAGTCCCATGACCGCCACGAGGAAGGAAACCCCCTTGATCAGATCCGGAACGCCGAATGTCAGGCGTAAGCCACCGGAAATCGTATCCATGCCGACAGTGGCAAAGGCAAAGCCCAGCATCATGGTGACAAGGGTCTTGGCCGGTGCATTTCCACTCATTCCGATGAAGCTGGCGAATGCCAGAAAATAAACGGCGAAAAATTCCGGTGACGAGAACTGCAACGCAAAGCCGGCAACCCAGGTGGAAAGCAGGGTGATCATGATCACACCGGCCAGGGCCCCGATACCGGCTGACATGAATGCAAGCGTAAGCGCGCGCGTCGCCTGCCCGTTCTTTGCCATAGGATAGCCATCAAAGGTCGTTGCCACAGACGAGGGTTCACCAGGGATATTGAAAAGTATCGAGGTCGTTGAACCACCAAACAACGCGCCCCAATACATGCAGGACAGGAGGATAATGGCCGAGATCGGATCCATCGTGAACGTCAGCGGCAGGAGCAGCGACACGCCGTTCGGCGCACCGAGGCCCGGGAGCACACCAACGAGGATCCCGAGCATGACCCCGATTATCATGATAAGAATGTGGTGACCGGTAATGATGGTCGAAAACCCCTCCATCAGGTAGCTGAAATTTCCCATCGGCATCTCCTCCAAGGCGTCCCGGCAATTGCAGGATCAGTAAATTCCGAGCCAACCTTCGATCGGCCCCTTGAGCAGCGGCACCTGAAAGCCGACCTCAAAAACGAGATAGAACAGTGCGGAAACGGCGAGCCCAGCGCAGCCCGATATCCACCACCGGTAGCCTCCCTGCCATTTCATGGAACCGAGGATATAGAGGGCCGTGCCGACGTAGAGACCAAGGAGCAGCGATATGAGGATGAAGGCAACGACAGGCAGAAAAAAACCGAAGACCGGTTTAGCCCGTTCGATATCAAGAAAAATCTCGCCTTCGTGATTGTAGAAGAAGAGGCTCCGCAAGAAGGTAACCATACTTCCCAGGATTACCAGGCTGCCGACAATGAAGGGGAAATAACCCGCCTCGGGTCCCGTATCACTCCAGCCGACCCCGCTTCGCCACGACGCAGTGCAGATGGCAATTCCGGCTCCTCCGGTCAGGAGCGTTGTTACGACTTCCATCGTCTTGCGGGATACATATCCCTTTTGCAAATCGGCCATGCTCTCCTCCATCCGCCGTCAAACGCGAGGCGCCCAACGCGAGCGCCTCGCGATCAGATCACTCGACCAGCCAGCCTTCACGCTTGAGCACCTTGAGCACATTCTCGCGATCACTGGTCTGATAGCTCGTAAAGTCACCGCCAGCGAGGAACTGCGACGTTTGCGAAGTCTTGGCCACATAGTCGGCCCATTCCGGCGTCTCGGAGACCTTCTTCAGAACATCGCGATAGAATTTCACGGCCTCCTCGTCGACCCCGGCAGGCAACCAGACCGTGCGCGGCATGCGGTAGCTGTCAATTGCGAGCCCGGCCTCGGCGCATGTCGGTATGTCGCTCCAGCCCTTGCCGTCATGCACAGGCTCGCTTTTGGGAAAGCGGTCGGGCCGGAAGACGCAGAGCGGCTTCACCATTCCCGCCTGCCACTGGCCGCGGTTCTCATTGGGATTGTTCACATTGGCATCGATGTGGCCTCCAGCCAGCTGAACGGCTGCCTCGCCGCCGCTCTTGAACGGAATGTACCGGAACTCGGCTCCTGTCGTCTCCGCTATGGTCGAGACGAGAATCTGGTCCGTGTCCTTGGACTGGCTGCCGCCGAACTGAATCGCTTTCGGCTGCGCCTTTGCTGCAGTTACGAAAGTCTTGATGTCATTGACTTCGGATTTGCCGTTCACCCAGACCAGGAATTCGTCAAGCGCGAGCGCGGCGACCGGCGTCAGGTCTTCCGGCTTGTAAGGAACAGCGGCAACACTCGGCAACAGATATTCGTTGTTCGTGCCGAATGTCAGTTTGTAAGGATCGCCCTTGTAGCCGGCGGCGTAGACGAAACCCTCGGCGCCGCTGCCGCCACCCTTGTTGGTCACAACCACTGGTGCATCCATCAACTTGTGCTTGGCGATGATGGATTGAACAGTCCGGGCAAAATTGTCCGTGCCGCCACCTGGCCCGGAGGTGACAACGAACTCGACTGGTTTTGCCGGTTCGAAGGCCATTGCCGGAGCGACGGCCGTCATTGCGAGCAGTGTTAGAGCGATTTGTTTCAGCATATTGATTCCTCCCTGTTGCTATACCGCCCGCCGCATGCTCCTACCCGGCGGCACGGTGCTGTCCTCGTTAACTCCGATTGCGCCCAGCCTCCCTCGAGGCAATGTGCTGCGTGGCCATCTTCGCCGCCAATAGCCCAGCCTCGCGCGAGGCGCCGACGTCGGCGATGCCGCGCCCGGCAATATCGTAGGCTGTGCCGTGTGCCGGCGTGCACAGCGGGAATGGCAGCCCACCCATCATCGTGACCCCCTTGTCGAAGCCCATCATCTTCATCGCGATCTGGCCCTGGTCGTGGTACATGGTCAAAACTGCGTGGAAACCTTCCTTCAATGCCCGCAGGAATACCGTGTCTGCGGGAAACGGCCCATCCACGGCGTAACCGGCAGCCTTCGCACGAGCGACGGCAGGCTCGATGACTTCGATTTCCTCCATCCCGAAACTGCCGCCATCGCCAGCGTGCGGATTGAGCCCCGCGACTGCGATTTTGGGGTTGCCGATACCGGCGAGGCGCAGACAGGCAGTTGTCAGTTCGATCTCCGCCAGAATGGCATCGATGCTGATGTGGGCGGAGACCGCGGAAAGCGGGATATGCGAGGTCACACGCGCATTCCAGATACGTTCGAGCACGTTGAATTCACGCATCTTGCCGTTGAACGACAGGACATCGGAGACAAAGCGAATCTCGTCATCGTAGCCGGGATAGGCATAACGCATCGCCTTCTTGTTGAAGGGTGTGAAGCAGATTCCGTCAACGCGGCCCTTGTCGGCCAGATGGAGAGCAAAGCGAAAATTTTCGGTCGCAAACGTACCACCCGCAAGTGTTGCCTCGCCGCGCACAACATCCTTGGGATCGAGATTGCGAAGGTCCACGAAGACTGGCCGCTCCGAGAGTCCGGTCGAAAAATCGCTCGCCGACCGATAGTCGAGATCGAGATCGACGTTTGCGATCGCAGCCCCCTCCTCCAGTATGCGACGATCGCCGACGGCGATGAAATGCGCGGCATCTTGGAGTTCCGGCAGGGCAAGCATTCGTGCGGTCAGTTCCGGACTAATCCCGGCCGGATCGCCCATGGCAAGCGCCAGAACAGGTCGCACAGCCTCGGCAGCGGCTGCTGGTTTGGCGTTCGCCATAAAAACTCCTCCTCTCCCAGTGATGCATAGAGGACTACAAACAAATCTTTCTGTATGCAAGCATTTTGTATACAGTATAAAAAATAACGTATGAAGGCAGTATCATTCTTGTTCGACCAATGCAAAAATGATGCAAGGAACCGACTCGCCCTCGAGGCGGCGGCATGAAGGGGAGACACACCATGGCAGCGGAAATGATCGAGACCAATGGACGACGGACAGTTGCCACCATCTCGCGTCAATCGCTCCATGGAGAAATCGTCACGCGCTTGCGGGACATGATCATCGAGGGAGACCTCCAGCCGGGCCAGCGCATCTACGAAACCCAGCTTGGGGAGGAATTGGGCGTATCGCGCACGCCGCTACGCGAGGCCCTGAAATTTCTGGCCAGCGAAGGATTGGTGGAACTGGTGCCGAGCCGGGGGGCCGTGGTCAAGCGCTTCTCGTCCAAGGATGTCGAGGATATGCTCATTGTCCTGCGATCATTGGAGATGCTTGCCGGACGTATTGCATGCGCGGTGGCAAGCGACGAAGGCATCACGCGGTTGCGGTCGCTGCATGACGCAATGGTAAAACACTATAAGGCCGCTGAACGGCTCGAATATTACAAGGTAAACCAACAGATCCATACGGGGATTGTAGCCCTGGCGAACAATGCCCCCCTGGCCGAAGTGCACGGATTGCTGCAATCGCGTGTCAAGCGCATCCGCTTCATTGGCCACGAGGGAGCGGAACGATGGGCGGGAGCTGTCGCCGAGCATGAAAGGATTATCGCGGCGCTCGAAGCACGCGACGCGGAGACTTTAGCCCGCGAGCTCGACACTCACCTTGCCAATGGCTGGGAACGGGTAAAGTCTGTCGTCTGATATCTCAGAAATGCCAGATCAGGGGCACGATGAAAACCGAAACCACAAAAAACCAGATGAGCAGTGGCAAGCCGAGTTTCCAATAATCGCTGAATGCGTAGCCGCCCGGCCCCATAACCATCAGGTTGGTAGGCGTGGCGATGGGCGTCAGAAACGCTGCTGCCGCCGCCACCGCTGTGCTCATAAGTACCGGACGGGGCGAGATACCCATCGCCATGGCAGCGGCCACACCGATGGGGATAACGATCAGAGCCGTTGCAGTGTTGCTGATGAGCTGTCCCATTATCGCCGTCAGGATGAACAGGCCCGCAAGCAGCGCCACGGGTCCGGCATCGCCGACGAGATCGACAAGATGTTCGGCCATCAGCTTTGCCGCTCCCGTTTCCACCATCGCGGTGGAAAGCGGCATCATCGCACCCACGAGGATCACCGTCGTCCAGCCGATCGCACGATAGGCTTGCTCGACGTTCATAATCCCTGACAGGATAATCGCACCGGCAGCAAGCAGTCCGGATACCGCCGGCGGCACAATGCCCGTCGCGAGAAGCAAAACCATTGCAATCAGGATGATGATGGCCTGGCGGGCACCCGGCCCCATGGGAACGGCCTGACGACGTACCAGCTCCGGTGAATTGACGACCAGAACGTCAGGATCGTCGAGGTGAACGTCAAGGGCTTTCCAGGTTCCCTGCAGCAGCATGGTGTCGCCCGCTTGCAGCTCGATTCCGCCCGCATCTTTACCTTTGATGGCGGCGGTTTCCAAGCCTGGGCGCTGCACCGCCAGAATGATCAGGTCACCACTTTCGGTGACCATGCCAGGAAAAACCTTCTCCCCGATGAGGCCGGAGCGAGGAGGGATGACAATTTCTGCAAGCCCGGAGCTACGATTGAAGAGTGTGTCCTCGCCTTGGCCGCCCGCTTTCTCATCGCGAAATGCAAGATGCATCTGTGCCGCAAATGCCGCGGCCGCATCGCTTTCACCGCGGATCAGCAGATGGTCTCCCTCGGCCACCAGAGGCCTGCGGAGCGGCCCGGCCGTTTCGCCCTCCTGTATGGCGACCAGCTGCAGCCCCGGATGCGCGGATAGATCGACTTCAGATGATGGCACGCCGACAAAAGGTGAGCTTGCCCGCACCCGCAACTGGTAGATACCGCTGGCGAGCCCGTATTGCTCGACCAATGTTTTGGCGTGACGGCTGAAATCGGCGGGCATGGTTGCGCCGTTGCGTTCCGGAAGCAATTGCTTGCCGAACAGCACTATGATCGCCATGGTTCCGGCCAGGAGCGGCACACCGACAAGTGCAAACTCGAAGAAGCCGAAGCCGCCGACCCCCGCGTCGAGCCCGGCTTCCGACACCAGTACGTTCACTGGCGTTCCTGTCAGCGCGAGCATCGAGCCGGCGTGCGCAGAGAAAACCAGCGGCATGAGCAATTGCGACGAACTGCGCTTGAGGCGGACGGCGATCACAACCACCACCGGCAGGAGAGCTGCTACAGCGCCGTTGACGCTGATCAAGGCCGTCAGCAGCGAAACCAGCCCCATCTTCAGCAGCAAAAGGCGCGTCCGGCTTTCTTCGCCGGCACCACGGATGAGCAACTGTCCAGCCCAGGCCGTGACCCCGGTTACCTCAAGCCCGGAGCTGACGACAAAGAGCGATGCAATGAAAATGACGGCGGGATCACCGAACCCGCCGAGCGCCTGGCCAATCGTCAGCACTCCGGTGGCCCAAAGCGCCAATGCGGTGAGCATGGCTACGACGACGACCGGCAGCTTGTTCCAGACGAACAGAACGACGGCAATGGCGATGATGGTGCCCGTGTATGCTATCGGACTCAATCGTTCAGTTCCTCATTTGGCCCTGATCGGGCTCGCCGTCCCGACCGGTCACGCAGACGGTCCCCAAGGTTAATCATCGAGCGTCGCCATCAGGACGCCGATCCGGCAGCCTTTTTCAAACTCCGGAAGGTTCACATATTCCTTGATGGTATGGATTTCGGCCTGACCGGAACCGATGGTGATGGTGGGAATACCGTGTTTGTCGAGCCAGTTGGCGTCGAGGCCGCCGTTGGAGAAAACCAGGACTGGTTCGATGCCGAGCGCCTTGAGCGCCTTGGTTGCCCGCCTCACGATCGGAGTGTCCTTGCCGAGTTCGAACGGTGGATAGGATGTCACATGGCTGAATTTCAGCTCCGCGGTGTCGCCCGCGTCATCCGTGACCTCACTCTGCGCTGTGGTGAATGCTGCTTCGTAACCTTTGGCGATCTTCGTTGCAAAGGCGGATTTTGGACTGCGTGCTTCGCCCTTGATAAATACATAGTCGGTTACGACGTTGGTTGCGTCGCCGGCGGGTTTGTTGTCCTTGCCGCCGAAGATGCCGACATTGCTGGTGCCGCGGCCGTCTGTCTTGACGACCTTGCCGAACCAGCCAGCCCGCCGTGCTTCGGCAAGAGCCAGTGCTCCGACCATCGTCGCCGATATGCCCTTTTCAGGAGCAACGCCGGCATGCGAGGCGCGTCCCCTAATCTCTACTTCCCAGTTTTCCTGGCCGACGGCGCCGATGATCAGGTCGGAAGCCATCTGGCCATCGACATTGATGCACATGACCGCACCACCGAGTTCGGCGGGGTTGAGCTCCCGCGCACCATGCAGCCCGCTTTCCTCGCGAACAGTAAACAACAGCGTGATTGGCGGATGCGGCAGCTTATTCTTGATAAGAGTTTCGGCGACCACGACGAGAACCGCGACGCCGGTCCGAGCATCGCCGCCAAGGGCAGTAGTGCCGTCCGAGACGATACGGTCGCCCTCGCGACGCGGCTTTGCTCCTGCACAGAGCGGCACGGTGTCGAGGTGCGTGGAAAAGAGAAGCCTTGGACCTGGACGCGTTCCGGGCAGATCCACAATCAGATTGCCCGTTTCAGTCGGTAGCGGAATACGTTTGTTGGCGTCATCAAAACGAATGGCGGACTCCGGCACGCCGACCTTTTTCAGAGCATCGCTGACCGCAGCAGCAATGTTCGCTTCTTGTCCGGTTACACCTTCGACCGAGAGGAATCGCATCAGGTGATCCTCCGCCGCCGCGACGTCGAGGGGAATAGAGTTGTTGTTCATAATATCCATCCGGTCATTGAGTTGTAATCGATGAAATGTCCGACGTTTCTCTACAGGCCCCACGGCAGCCCGAGGGCCTTCCAGACCGCAAAGAGAGCCGTCCACAGCACGAACATCAAAACGACATAAGGAAGCATCAGCGAGACTATGGTGCCGACGCCCGCGGACTTGTCGTATTTCTGGGCAAAGCCGACGACGAGCGCAAAATATGCGTTCAGCGGGGTGATCGCGTTCATCGGCGAGTCGCCAACTCGATAGGCCGCAAGCACAGCCTCCGGCTCGACGCCAAGCTTCATCAGCAGCGGCACGAAGACGGGTGCGAAAATCGCCCACTTTGCGATTGCACCGGTCAGCAACAGGTCGATGATCGCCACAACGACGATAAAGCCGATCAGCAGTGGCAGGGCGCCAATATTCGCCGCCTGCAGTGCGCCGGAAAGGCTGAGTGCCATAACCGTGCCTATGTTGGTGTAGGTGAAATAGGATACGAACTGGCTGAGGACGAAAAACAGGAAGATTGTCCCGCCCATATTCTTGATAGACTTCTCAATCGCGGCAATCACCTCCGATAATGTCCGCAAGGTGCCGGCGCCAATACCGTAAGTCCACCCTGTCACCAGAAACATGAGCATGATGAGCGCGATCAGCCCATTCATGAATGGGGAATTACCGATCAGTTCGCCGGTTTCAGGATTGCGCAACGGCGCGCCACTGGGAAGAGTCAAGAGCAAGAACACCACCAGGAGGCCCATGAGCCCGTAGAGCGCAAACCTCAAACCGCGTGATTCCTGCTCGGACAGCACCGCCCCTTGATCCGGGACGCTCGCGTCGGCCGATGCCTCCGGCTTGTATTCCCCGAGTCGTGGCGAAATCATGCGGTCCGTTATGAATGCGATGATGAAAGTCAGGAAGATCACCGATGCGATGGAGAACCAGACATTCGACGCCAGCCCGATCGATCGGGCGGGATCGACCAGGCGCGCCGCATCGTTGGTGAATTCCACCAGGACCGCATCGAGCGGTTTGATGAGCATGTTGACTGTGAAAGCGCCTGCCACCGCCGCAAACCCGAGCGCCAGACCCGCCAGCGGATGTCTGCCGACCGCCAAATAGGCGACGCCTGCAAGCGGGATGAGAACCAGATAACCCGCATCCGCAGCGATACTTGCGAGGATGCCTACGAATGCCAGGATGTAGGTCAGCGCCCAGCGCGGCGAAACGATGACGAGCTTGCGGATGAGCGCCGTGACCAGACCGGACTCCTCGGCTACACCCGCGCCGATCATGGCGGCGATCATAAGCCCTACTGCTGTGAAGCTCATGAAGTTGGGAATGAGTGAGGCGTAGAGAAATCGGATGCCTTCGACGTTCAACAGGCTGCGTATTTCCGTCGAAGCGGTCTCGATTTCGTGCGTGTCAGGGTTGATGCGCTCAAAGCTGACCGCCGCCCCGAACGCACCTAGCACGGCGGACAATACGATGACGATGCCGATCAGGATCAGAAAGATGATCACGGGATGGGGAACCATGTTTCCCACCTTCTCGACGCCATCAAGCAATCTTTGCATTACGGTCTTTGGCGCAGTCGTGGCAGTGGTCATTTCACATCTCCGTTAAGCCAACCGATTTCGCCCAGTTGTTCAAAGGACACCAAGAGATGATGGCGCGGCTTCCTGGGATTGCTCAAACTGTGGCCGCCATGATGACGAGCCATGCTAGGGACAGGGCCCGGGCCACCCGCCACAGAATCGCAGAGATGGCCGTCGAGCGGTCAATGATCGCGTCAGGTACCGATGCCCCCTATCAGTTGCCGTGCATGCAAGCGACGCGCCGAGAAATGAAGACAGTAGCAGCTCCTTCGTACCTACGGGACAGTCACCAGTTTCGACGCCGACGACAAACGCCGCAAGCATTACCGTTCGGAATATACTGTTGCTCCAATTATCCGTGATAGGCATGGAATCCCAAAACCAAGCTTTCAGTTCAAATTTCCCGGCTTTCGTGCCGTGAACTGGATCGAAGGATTTTCGCCTGTCAGGATGATCGAGTGAGCGGCGATCGCTTCGCCAAGGAATAACTCCGCGTTGACGACTAAATGCTATAACACCGTGACACCACCTGGAATCGACACCACAATTCAACGGGACAGCGAGCCAATGCATTGCGTCGCTGCGGTCAACTCCAAACTGTCTTCGATCATCGAAGCTGCACCATATGCCATCGGTTGAGGGGAACCCGATTTGAAAGCTAATATTTCGGTCCTGGCAAAGTCGTTCTCCGCCGTTGGTCTGCTCGTCGGTATTCTATTTTTTGCTGCATCACTTACGCCAAGTCTCATGCCGCGCTCCTTCCTGGTTCAGGGCGCGCTTTCAGGGTTTTGCGCAGCGCTCGGCTACGGCGTCGGCGTGGCGGCTGTCTGGCTCTGGCGCTATCTGGAAATCCCTGTGCCACGAGCGCGCGTTCAGAAAGCCGCCAAATGGATCGCTGTGGTTTTGTGTATCGGAACCACCGGCGTCTTCCTGTGGAAGGCCGCTCAATGGCAAAACACAGTGCGGAGCCTCATGGGTCTGGAGCCCGTTGACAGCGTGGAACCAATTGAGCTTGCGGCCATAGCGCTTGGCATTTTTCTGGTGGTTGTCCTGTTCGCGCGCCTCTTCCGGCAGACATTCCGGCTGTTCCAGCGCAGGCTCAACCGCGTCGTACCGCGCCGTGTGTCCAAGGTCATTGGCGGCATTCTTGCGGTGGCACTCTTCTGGTCGGTGGCACAGGGTGTTCTGTTCAAGGTCGTCTTGCGGATGGTCGATACATCCTTTCGCGAGCTCGATGCCAGAATCGATGACGGCTCAACACGCCCATCGGATCCTGCAAAGCCTGGTGGTCCAGGCTCGGTCCTCGACTGGCAAAACTTGGGACGACAGGGTCGAACCTTCATCGCTTCCGGACCTACCGGAGCGCAGATCGGTAATTTCTTTAATGCAAAGGCGCTTGACCCCATACGCGTCTATGTCGGGTTGAATTCCGCCGAAACGGTCGATGAACGAGCGCGCCTTGCGCTTGAGGAGTTGAAGCGCGACGGCGGGTTCGAGAGATCGGCGTTGATTGTCATCGTCCCGACAGGCACGGGATGGGTCGATCCCGAAGGCATCGACACCGTCGAGTATCTCCATCATGGCGATATCGCCAGCGTTGCCATGCAATATTCCTATCTCAGCAGCTGGCTATCCTTGCTTGTAGAACCGGGCTATGGCGCCGAGGCAGGTCAAGCGCTGTTTCGCCAGGTGTACCGTCACTGGGTTGCGCTTCCACGTGAGACGAGGCCGAAACTTTACCTCTATGGCTTGAGCCTTGGTGCGATGAATTCCGAGCTTTCAGCCCATCTCTACGATATTATCAGCGATCCCTTTCAAGGTGCCCTATGGAGTGGTCCACCCTTCCAGAGCCGCATCTGGAACTCCGTTACGTCCGACCGGAATCCCGGTTCGCCAGCCTGGCTGCCGCGCTTTCGTGACGGTTCGATCATAAGGTTTACGAACCAGGACAATGCCCTGAATATCCCGGATGCAATCTGGGGACCTCTTCGCATCGTCTATCTCCAATATGCCAGCGATCCCGTGACGTTCTTTGATTTTCACGCGCTCTATCGGGAGCCGGATTGGATGAAGAGCCGGCGTGGTCCCGATGTCTCGCCAAGCCTTCGCTGGATTCCAGGGGTCACAATGCTGCAGCTCCTGTTCGACATGGCAACCGCAACGACCTCGCCGATGGGGTATGGCCATGTCTATGCCCCGGAGCACTATATCGACGGCTGGCTTGCCGTGACCGCTCCGCCAAACATCCAGCCGAACGATATTTCGCGGCTGAAGGCTTTTTTCTTCGAACGGTCGCGGAGCTCTGGCTATCCGCCTCCAAGCGACTGACTACGGGCCAAGATACGAGCGCGTCGACAGAAAAAGAAACACAATGCATAGCCGTGGGATTCATGGCTAATCTCTTTGACGGGTCCGGCACGATATAGTTTTTTTGCAGCGCGTCCCAGCGTTCGTCCCCGCGGAGAAAATGGAGGCAACATGTCTGACCTGATTGCGATCGTATATCCGACCGAACCAAAAGCCGAGGAGGTGCGCAATCGGCTGCTCGAGCTCCAGAAAGAGTATCTGATTACGCTCGGCGATGCTGTCATCGCCACCAAAACCGACGCCGGCAAGATAAAGCTCAATCAGATGGTGAGTACGACAGCCGCGGGCGCGGTTTCCGGCAGCTTCTGGGGCTTGCTGATTGGCGTCCTGTTTCTCAACCCGTTACTAGGCGCCGCGGTGGGTGCGGCGTCGGGCGCCCTCGGTGGCGCGTTGACCGACGTCGGTATCAACGACAACTTCATGAAGGATCTCGCGGCCACTATTCAGCCCGGAAATGCCGCACTGTTTGTGCTCGTGCAATCGATGACAGCCGACAAGGTACTGAAGGATATCTCGCATTACGGCGGTATTGTTCTCAAAACGTCGTTGGATGAAACCAAGGAGCAGGTTCTGCGCGACGCTCTGCAGAAGGCCACATCGTGACCCTCACAGGCCATGGCGGTGCGGTATGAGCCGCTTCGTCAGACCTGTAACCTGCCGCGAACGCTATGGCCCGCGGTAGGCGGTTGTACGACGAACTTGGTTGGGGTGGAGTGCGGGCAAGCAAGACATGGCAGTTCAAAATGCAAAACCGATGATCGGCTATCTTGCAACTGGCATCCTCGTTCTTGCGCTGCTTCGCTTCGGCCAGGCAATCTTTGTACCGCTCGCCTTTTCTGTGTTTGTCATCGCGCTTGTTGCGCCCCTCCAGATCAAGTTGCAGCGCTGGATGCCTCAACTGCTTGCCCTGCTAATGACGCTCTCTGCAACAATCATTATCATCGTCGCCGTCGCCTCCTCAGTGACTTGGGGCCTAAGCAAGCTTGGCCAATGGCTGTTCGTCAACGCCCGCCGATTCCAGGAAGTATATGTCCACTGGACTGACTGGCTGGAAGAACACGGCATTGCCGTCGCAGGTCCGCTCGCCGATCGTTTCGACGTTACATGGCTGGTCGGTTTTACCCAGGGACTGGCGGGACGTCTTAACAGCTTTGCTGGATTTGCATTGCTGGTCTTTGTATTCGTCATGCTCGGCCTCCTGGAAACAGAGGATTTTGGCAAGCGTCTTCGTTCCCCCACTCTGCAACCGCAGGGCATTAAAATGCTTCAAGCCAATCGCGAGATATCAGCGAAACTACGCAGTTTCATGCTGGTGCGCACGTTTGCCAGCGTCCTGACCGGCCTGATCGTCTGGGCATTCGCATACATCGCCGGCCTCGAACTGGCAGCGGCTTGGGGCGCCATTGCCTTTACCCTCAATTACATCCCATTCCTTGGTCCCTTCATAGCAACCGTCCTTCCCACGCTTTTTGCCATTGGCCAATTCGATTCCTGGCAAATGGCTTTGGCAGTCTTCGTCGGGTTGAACCTGATCCAGTTCCTGGTTGGAAGCTACCTTGAACCTCTGTTGATCGGCACATCGCTGGCGATCTCGCCTTTCGCCGTCATCTTTTCGGTATTCTTCTGGAGCTTCATGTGGGGGGTGCCGGGCGCATTCATTGGCGTCCCCATTCTCATCGCGTTCATAATCTACTGCGAGAAATCGGCGGCGGCGAAATGGATTGCCGTGTTGCTGTCCGCCAAGTCCTTTGACGATTCCGGCAAAGCTTCCACCTAACTTCGAATGTCTACAGGCTGAGACATCACCAGTTCCGCAACTCGTTTCGTAACAGTTACGTACTGAACAGACTGCAGCGCTTGTGTCATTCTTTTCAAAACGAGCATTTATACCTGCGTGATTTCCAACTCCGGTGGCTTTATTGGAGAATCAATGCCTGCACTTCCCCCAATAAAAATGGATCGAAGTATCGCCCTAGCCGGCTCAAATAGCAGGGCAAGGCCACCTGTTCGCACCTCGTTCTGGTACGACGAATGGTGAAATCATGAACGCTCATGATCAGATCGCGCCATCGGATGCGACGCTCGACCAAAACTTCCAGCAGGCAGCAGCAGCCGCTGCCATCAACTGTCCTCGTTCCCCATCGAAGCGCCCATCTTCCGGCGTATCCTCTATTCCCGCTTTCACATTTGACACCAGAGGCGTGCCTATTGATCAACAGTATGACGCCTGGTGCAAAAGCTTCTCGTCGATGCTTGAATTTGGCGAACGCAGAGACAGATTCCGCGGCTTTGCAGGAAAACAGACCGTATGGGATCTCGGCCGTCTGGCGTTCTCGCGGATCAGAACAAGCGCACTCGACTTCGCAAGTGTCCCGGGGCACACGCGCCGGGAAGCGCTCGACCACTGGACGTTGACCATCCCCCTTGACGGATCGATCAGCACCATTGGTCCGGCAGGAAGCTTTCAAGGCAGCGCCGGCATAGTACAGGTCCATTCCTTGGGGCGTTGGTTTGAAGGGAGTGTAACAGATAGCGAAATGCTGATGCTTTTTGTTCCCCGCGATTCCGATCCAGAAGTGGCACATGTCCTCGCCGCTTGCGAATTCTCCACAGTCGATACGGCGATGGGCCGGCTATTGTCCGATTACTTCATCGGACTAGCCAAGCGGCTGCCAGCGGTCGAGACCGACAATCTCCCTGAACTCGTGGGCGCGACGCAGGCGATGATCCGGGCGTGCCTGCTGCCGTCTTCGGGCAACATTGAGGAGGCTCAAACGCCTATCGCCCGCGTGTTGCTCGATAAGGCACGCCGCATCATGCAATCCAGATTGTTCGACCCATCGTTCAATGCGCATGCGTTGCGGCGCGACCTTGCGATTTCACGCACAGGACTTTATCGGATGTTCGAGCCATTCGGCGGCGTTATGCATTACCTGCAGCACCAGCGTCTCCTCGATGCACACGCGGCATTGGCGGACCCGAACGACAAACGCCGTATTATCGAGATCGCTGAGCAGCGGTGTTTCAGTGATGGTGCCGAGTTCAGCCGGGCATTCAAGAGGGAGTTCGGCTATACGCCAAGCGAGGTGAGAGCAGGCCGCAAGAGCAGTGTGCCGAGCAGGCCAGCAGGCGAAATCGCCACGGCAGCTCCTGAAGAACGGCTGGGGTTGCTGCTACGCAAACTTCACGGTTGACCTGCAACAAACGATCAACGGCGCAGCTCAAAAATTGGCGGACAAATCAGCATTGACCGCACTGTGATGTTAAGGGAAGATCGAGCAAAATGTGCGATCTGGCTGCGTGATCAGGTTTTCGCGTTTGTCGCGCCGTTGATAGCATAACGACGCAACAATTTGATATTCCACCAGCGTATGCTGCGTTGCTTCGAACCGATTCTGAGGCAAATAGTCATTGGTCATACTTGACAACAACAGGTTCATCGGAAGGTCGTGTTATGTTGCGTGGCACTACGATTATTATTGTTTCCATCGTCCTGGTTGTGGTGGCATGGAAGTTGATGCTTGCGTTCATGATACTCTAATAGTTCAGGCGTGTTCATGACAAATCTTCTCGTCCAACAGGGTCAGGTGGACGCGCGTTTGCCATTTCGCTGGCTACAGGTGAAACCGGATAAACCACTGCATCTATCATCTGTGTCGCGGTCACCACGGCACCTCTAACTGGCCATCGAGCGGTACAGCCAGTCGCCGTAGCGCATCGAACCAATACGCCTGTCGTTGAGTGGAAGCAGTGTGTCATCATTCAGTTCGACACCATAGTAAGGCACGCTATCGTCGCTAATCACCTGGCGCGTGTCCTCGTTTGCCGTGAGATACATACGAGCAATCTCATCGAGACCGAACCGCTCGGGTCCGCTGATCTCCACAGTGTCGTTCCTTGCCGCGCCTACTGCCAGTTCGGCCAGCATTTCAGCGACATTGTCGGCAGCTATGGGCTTTACAGATGCCGTTGGAAGCCGAAAACCATTTCCATCTGCTCCCAAATTAATCACACCGCTGATAAATTCGAAGAATTGCGTGGAGTGGAGGATGGTAAAGGGCCGCCTCGCTGCTCTGATCAGATTTTCCTGCACCATTTTCGCGCGGAAATAATCGCTCTCGACAAGGCGAGGCGTTCCCACAACGGAAAGCGCCAAGTAATGCCTGACGCCTGCATCTGCTGATGCATTCAACAAATTTCGGGTGGAAGACTTGAAAAACGCCAAGGCGGAGTCGTCGCCAAATAATGCGGTGTTGGTGACGTCGATAACAGCGTCAGCTCCAGAAATGACAGCCGTGAGGCCCTCGCCAGTGACACTGTTGACCCCGAAAGAAAGCGATGCCGGGACCACTTCGATATCCATCTGTCGGAGTTTCTCGACGAGTTGCGTTCCGACGAGTCCGCTGGCTCCCATGACCGTAATCTTCATCAGCTTGCTCCCTTTGTCGTGTTGAGTGGCTTCAACTTGATCCGCCCCTCGGATCACGAATGATGCTGGAGCAGTGTTCTGACGGGCACTCCGACATCGATAAAGCTTCGCCTCGTGCCAATCCGCGGCAAAAACAAGCGCATGGATTATCACTCCACCGGCATGACGACCGGAGCGTCCTTGTTCTTGAGCAGCACAACAATAAATTTCGCCGGCTCAGAGGTGCTCGCATTGCGGCTGACCAGGTGAATGTCAGATGGGCTTTCGTAGAAGGTTTCTCCCGGCGACAACGTGACTTCTTTTTCTCCCTTGACCTGCATCACGATCGAGCCTTCCAAAACGTAGACGAATGCATTTGCATCGTGTTTGTGGATAGGCGAGGAACCGCCGGGCTCATACTCGACCGATATCATAAGCCCTTCCTTGCCAGGATAATTTGGCAAGTCCTTTTGCATGAGGGGTTTAACCTTGGCACCATCTTCAGCGGCAATGGCCGGCAAAGCGCCAAGCAGGCCAACTGCAGCTGACACAACGAGCGTTACCAATACTGATTTCATTGTGATAATCCCTTTGTTTTGGATGCATGTGCGTTGTATACGCGTGTCGACCTCCAATACGCCGAGGCCAACAACTCACGTGCCTAGGTGTTCGCCACACTGGCTCACTTCGGCTGCTGGGATTGTCGGAACCAATCCTCGAAGCTGATCTTGCCGAGCCGCGCACCGTCGCCGGGCACGATCGACTGGTCATTGAGTTCAGATCCGAAATAGCGCGCATGGACATCCGCCTCGACCGTGCGCGGATCGTTAGCGGCTTTCAGATACCGGGCGACGATCTCATTCATGGGAGCGCGCTCGGGCCCCGCAATCTCGATCGTGCCATTGAGCGGCTTCGCCAGAGCGACATCTGCCATTGCATCGGCAACGTCGTCCGATGCGATAGGCTGGAAAGATGCAGGCGACAGCCGAGCGACGCTACCTACCGTCGCTTCATCAGCAATGCCTTTCAGGAACTCCATGAACTGGGTGGAATGGACAATCGTGTATGGAATACGCGATTCCTTGATGAGTCGCTCCTGGGCAAGTTTGGCCCTGAAGTAACCATTTTCCGGCAACCGCTCCGTTCCCACGATCGATAGCGCAATGTGGTGCTTTACGCCTGCCTTGGCTTCTGCAGCGAGCAGATTGCGCCCCGAGGTTTCAAAAAATTCGAGTACAGCCTTGTCTTCCCACAAAGGTGCATTTGCAAGGTCAACGACGACGTCGGCCCCGACCAACGCTTCCGCCAGGCCTTCGCCGGTGATGGTGTTGACGCCAGTGTTTGGTGATACGGCAAGAACCTCCTGACCCTTATTGCGCAGACGTGCGGCGGTCTTGGATCCGATAAGTCCAGTTCCACCGATAATAACAATTTTCATGATTTGTCTCCTCGTTGTGGCCCTTTGGGACTAATGACTTTATCGCTTCGGAGAATGGCTGGAGAGACAAAATCATTCCATTGTGCAGGGGGTCGGTCGCTCTCATCGCCGGGTTTAGTCAACCCATCCTCAAGTCTAGGAACGTGTGACAGGCGTATTGCCGATCGGGACGCAGCCGGCTGATCTTTGCGACGTGCCTGCGCAGTTCCTAAATGCGGCAAAAGGCTATCGCGGTTATCGGATTTCACACGTGGTTCGTCCTTATCGGGTGCGCGGTGATAGCAATGCTGGCCAGCGCTTGGGCACAGGATTGGCCATATGCCGTTCAGTCATCAAAGCTCACGGCGGAGAGATAACCGCTTCAAACCATCCGGAAGGCGGAGCCGTATTCAGTTTCTCGATACCGACAAAATCCGCAGCCGAGGGTCAACTCCAAAATGGGCAGCCATTCGGCACCTACCTTCAGGAGGACATCGTTTCTCGTATAATTCAGCCTCACGTCAACTGAGGTCCGGAGGAGCCGTCACTTGGCGAGTCTTCAGCGAAAGCCGATTGTCCAGATCGACGAATGCCCCCAGAAAACTGCCACAGCGGCTGCAAACAATGGCACTCGAATCGCGTAAATTGCGCCGCACCGCGATCATGATCGCTTTGCAGTTTTGGCATTCGAACTCAGGATAATCAGGATTTTCCATATAAGCGAACTTTATTACAGTTTTACAAGATGCGGGATTCAGGAATTTGAGTTAGGCATTTCGGTTAGGACTAACCCGTTGCTTTGGTACATTTGCAGGACGGCAGTTTTGAGCGGGAAACACGCGAAGAGCCCCGCGGAAGCGAAAATCCTTTGCGTCGGAAGAAGCGATTGCCGCAAAATTCCTAAAGCTTACCGGGCACACTCTGCCCGAAAAGCAGCGCGATGACCTTATCGGGCCGTCCTGGAAATGGAAACTCTGTCTTCGGCCAATCGATTGGTTGATTTGATGCCAGTGACACCGCTGGGCTCGCGACCCGGGCACCAGCCGCCTGCGCTCATTACGAACCCGTTACTTGACTTCCGGCGGCCAGCATCCATTTGTTCAATGTCAAATTCAACGCGAACCTGCTGCGACGAAACTCCCAATTTCGCGACGCAGCTACCCAAAAAGTTGAGGTCATATAGATGAGCCAGTTGTTTCAGCCACTGCGATTGGATTCGCTCGAACTCGCGAACAGAATCATAATCGCGCCCATGTGCCAATATTCCGCCGAGGATGGCTCGGCGTCAGACTGGCACATGATGCACCTGGGTCACCTCGCCCTGTCGGGTGCCGGCTTGCTGGTTACGGAAGCTACCGCCGTAACACCTGAAGGCCGCATTTCTCCCCGGGATCTCGGGCTTTATTCCGATGCCAATGAAGCAGCACTCGGGCGTGTTGTCGCGGCGATCCGCGACTATTCGCCGATACCCATCGCCGCGCAACTAGCCCACGCCGGGCGGAAGGCATCGACCCGCGTGCCATGGGAGGGTGGCAAGCAGATTGCGCCGAATGAGCCAACCGGGTGGAAAACCGTGGCCCCTTCACCCGTGCCATATCTGAATGAGTACGATGCTCCAACGGCATTGGATGGCGCTGGCCTCGATCGCATACGGGATGCATTCGTCAAGGCGGCGAAACGCGCAGACCGGATCGGCATAGATGGCATCGAAATTCATGGAGCGCATGGATATTTGCTGCACGAGTTCCTGTCACCGCTCTCGAACAAGCGCGAAGATAGATATGGTGGCAGTCTGGACAATCGAATGCGCTTCCCTCTCGAAGTGTTCGAAGCGGTTCGGGCAGCGTTTCCCGCCAACAAGCCGGTCTGGATACGCGTTTCTGCTTCTGACTGGGTCGATGGTGGATGGGACGTCGAGAGCACCGTGATCTTTGCAAAGGAGTTGGAGGCGCGCGGTTGTGCCGCCATCCACGTCAGCAGTGGCGGTCTTTCGCCCCTGCAGAAAATGCCGGTTGAACCCAACTATCAGGTTCCATTCGCGCAGCGGATCAAAGCCGAGGTGAAAATGCCCGTCATTGCTGTCGGACTAATCACCGAGGCGAAACAGGCAGAAGACATCATTGCCAACGGCGACGCCGATGCGATAGCGCTTGCACGCGCAATCCTCTACGATCCTCGCTGGCCCTGGCATGCGGCGGCGGAACTCGGAGCACAGGTGGTGGCTCCCGAACAATATTGGCGATCCCAGCCCCGGAACCATGCGGATCTGTTCAAAATCCCGCAAACAGCCTGAATTAAAACGCGAGCGGTCGTAGCTAGTTGTGAGCTTTCAATAGGTTGTCCATCCGGTCCAAACCGGGGAGACTGAGGTTGTCGAAGCTTCAGTGACTCTTGGAGGACCGGATGAACATCCACAAGAATGCCCGTCTTACGCGGTATGGTCGAGAGCGAATTGTGAGCCAGGTCGAGGGCGGGCAGACGCCGCAGGCCGTTGCCGAAGCCGCAGGCGTGTGCCCGCGGACGGTGCGCAAATGGGTCGATCGGTATCGCCGCGAGGGCTTGAGCGGACTGGAGGATCGTTCGTCGCGACCACATCGCTTGCGCCGGCCGACCCCTGAAGCCATTGTCGGGACGATTGAGCGGTTACGCCGCCAGCGTTGGACAGGCAAGCAGATCGCTGCCGAGGTCGGCGTCTCGCCGGCAACTGTCAGCCGTGTTCTGCGCCGGTTGGGCCTCAACAAACTGAGCGCCCTGGATCCCGAACCCGTGCGCCGCTATGAACGGGAACATCCGGGCGAACTCATTCATCTCGACATTAAGAAGCTTGGCCGTATTGGCTCGGTGGGACACCGCATCACCGGACGGCAAACGGGCGTTGTCAACCGCCATCTGGGCATCGGCTGGGAGTTCGTCCACGTCTGCATTGATGACGCTTCGCGGGTCGCTTTTGTGCAGGTCATGCCAGATGAGCGCAAAGAGAGCGCCGTTGCCTTCCTGGAGGCTGCCGTCGCCTACTATGCGAAGCTGGGTATCTGTATCGAGCGCGTGATGACCGACAACGGGTCATGCTACCGGTCAAAGGCTTTCCGCACAGCCTGCAAACGTCTGGGCTTGCGTCAAGTCTTCACAAGACCATACACGCCTAAGACCAATGGTAAGGCCGAACGCTTCATTCAGACGAGCCTACGCGAATGGGCTTACGCTCGTGCTTACAACAACTCTCAAGAACGCACGGAGGAGCTGCCGCACTGGCTTCATCGCTACAATTGGCACAGGCCGCACGGCAGTTTAGGATCAAAACCACCTATCAGCCGTCTCGGCCTGGATCGGGACAACCTGTTGAGGTTCCACAGCTAGTCTAGGTTACGACGCTCGTTCTCTGACGAATAATGCGAACGCTTATCCTCGTACATCAGCAGATCAGCACGCTTGGCCACAGCTTCCATCTTTTCGCCAATATTGCTGGTGGCCCAGCCGATCGATATGTTCAACGGTATATTGGAATAATACTGGTTGTTTATCTCGATAAGGCTGCGGATTTCATCGATCATGCTTGCGGCGCCAAGTTCATCGATGGCCGGGAGCAGAACGGCGAATTCATCGCCGCCAATACGCGCAGCGTAGCAGGGAGGCTTGACTGCTCCCGCCAGTACCTCGCCAACGCGTCGTAACAAAGCATCTCCAACGCCATGCCCCCACTGATCATTGACCACCTTCAGCCCGTTAAGGTCGAGGATAATGATCGATACAGGGTAAAACTCGCGGCGCTCAAGCCTGTTCAACTCATCCACATAGAAGGCGCGGTTGTAAAGCTTGGTGAGCACATCATGCTTGCCGAGATATTCTAGATAAGCCTCCGCCTTCTTGCGCGCCGTGATATCGGTCAGGGATATTTGGACCAATGACCAATCCTGTTCGTGGCCCGGCAGAACCGAAAATTGCAGCAGCACATGGCGCTCGGTACCATCAAGTGCATAGTTTACAGTCTCACGCTGATGAAAGAGGTTGCCATTCCATAGTTCGATAAGCTGTTCCCTGAAATGCGCATTCATACCATCGCGAAAAATATCAGGAAGCCTGCGCAACAATGTCAGTTTGTCGGGTGCGAGAAACAGCCTGAGCGTCTCGTTGTTGACATCGACAACGCGGATCTCGCTTGCACATTGTCCAACAAATTCAGGATGGACATCGGTAAACACACGAAAATCGGTAATACCCTGCTCGCGCACTTCATCAAGCAAACGCTTGATGCGGCTGAAATCTTCCACCCAAAGAGATACGGGAGAATATTCGAACAATCCTTCCGCGTAGCGCTTGCTCTCGATCTGCTGCCGCCGCGCGTCCTCGCGCTCGGTGACGTCTTCGATGGAAAGCAATACCCGCGTCCACGTATCTTCATATCCCGGGAGAACCGCGCCGCGAAGCTGGATATCCAGCCGGCGACCCGTCAGGGTGTAATTCACTGTGTCACTGGAGAACTCGGCGTCGCCATCCCACAGAGCCGACAACTCCTGTATATGCGACTGGAGCATGTCGTCGCGAAAGATGGAGTCGAGATTGCCGGTCAGGTGGTTGAAATCATTCGCCTCGAAAAGAGCAAGGGTTTTTTTGTTGACCTTGAGCACGCGGATCAGGCTTGCGCATTGTCTAATCCGGCCCTCGTCCTCACGCAGATAGGTTCTGATATCGGTGACGCCCGATTGCCTCCATTTCTCGAACAGGTGCTTGACGCCACTGAAATCCTCCAGCCACAACGAGATCGGCGCGAGATCGAATGTCTCGACATCGGCGTGATTATCGACATGCTCATTCATATAGCGCGAGATCTCTCGGCTGACTGCTGTATCGGCAGCTATCTATATGAACGAAATTCACTGAACAATCATTACCTCGCGCAGAACGAACGCGCGAAGACTGCACGCTGGTCTACACCACACTGTGCAGACGCCTTGAGGGCATCTGCACAGGATCGCTACGGGATGATTTTATTCTTCCCGCTGACCGGTCAGGCTGAGCAACAGCTGGAAGAGGTTGATGAAGTTAAGGTAGAGCGAGAAGGCGCCGAACACCGCCAGCTTCTGCTGCGATTCCGAATCGTAACTTTCGGCAAACTGTTCCTTGATCGACTGGGTATCCCAAGCTGTCAAACCGATGAACACCAGAACGCCGGCAACCGACACAACGAACTGGAGCATGGAGGAGCCGAGGAAGATGTTGACAACACTCGCCACGACGACACCGATCAGACCCATAATGAGGAACGAGCTGAACTGGGAGAGATCGCGCTTCGTCGTATAACCATAAAGGCTGGTGGCACCGAACATCGTGGCCGCAATGAAGAATGTGCGGGCGATGCTGGTCCCGGTAAAGACAAGAAAGATCGACGCCAGCGAAAGTCCCATGACCGCACAGAATGCCCAAAACATGGCCTGCGCGGATGCTGCCGACATGGTTTGCATTTTGAACGAGAAGAACATCACGAAAGCAAGCGGCGCGAAGATAACGACCCATTTCAGGGGAGTTGAGAAAATCGGAACATAGAGAGCCGGCGTCGAGGCGACGACGAATGCAACAACGCCCGTCAGAACAAGGCCCAGGCCCATATAGTTGTAGATGCGCAGCATATGCTGGCGCAGTCCCTCATCGAACAATGCGGCGGACTGTCCGCGCGCTGTGCCCATTTCATAACGAAGTGGTGTATTCATGGTTGTGATCCTTTGGCTGGTTAATCAGTAAAGCGTTCTTGCAAGCTGCGATGCTACTGTTTCAAGGTCCGCGGGGCTTGCATCCGATACGAGGGCATAGGCAACGTCACCAATCTGGAAATAGGCGGCAGTGCTATCACCAATGCGCAACGCTTTCGGCTTCACGACATCGAAACTGCCGGGACGAACCGCGAAAAGCGAGAGCCGATCCATGTCATCCGATCTGATTTCCATCTCGACACTTGGCCCGAAGGCGGACGGGAAAAGCTGGACATCATTGACGATCCACCGGTCCAAAAGTTGTGGCATGGTAATGGCGGTGGCCGCACGTATTTCTGCAGGATCGTAACTGTTCACCTCGGACTGCGACTTCATCCCTGCCCTGACCAAGGAGGTCTTGTGAGCCATCACCGCATCCGAAACATAGGCTGGCGGCGGTGTCGAGGCGACGACCTCCGAGATGGTGAGCGGGCCAAAGCCGGCATGCGCCAGCCAGCCAATACCGACAAGGACGGCGACAGCGGCAGCACGTTGCAAATTGGCAAGCAGCCGGTTTCGCATAAGGCCACGTTCAAGGCGACGCGCTGCTTCACTTGTCTCCGGCGATGCCTTGCTGTGCATGCCGGTTAGCGCCAGCCGCAATTCGTCCCTCGCCTGCAGATCCGACATGACACGGGCAGCCTGCTCGGGATGATGCGACAGGTAGCGGGCGATCTCGATGCGGCGGCCCGCATCCAGTTGGTCGTCGACATAGGCATCAAGGTCGGTCTCAACGACAGGATCGATCGCGTCATTCATCGCGGCCTCCAACAATTTTCAGATATGCGGCTTTGCCGGGCTCAGCCTCGAGAGAACGCAAGGTCGCTCGCCCGCGGCCAATTCTCGACATCAGCGTGCCAATCGGTATTGCCAAAGTTGCCGCAGCTTCTTCATAGGAGAGACCTTCGATCGCTACCAAATGCAGGGCTGCTCGTTGCTCTTCGGGCAGCGAAAAAAACGCATTCCGGACCTCCATTAACCGCATGGAATGCTCCTGCGGCGGCTGGAGTATCGTTTCGGTGATGACTGCCAAAGCATTTTCGCGGCGCGCTTGCGACTGGCTGGAACGCTTGCTGTCGATAAAACCATTATGCAGGATCGACAAAAGCCAACCCTTCAGGTTTCCGCCATTGCGAAAATGACCGCGCCGCTCATAAGCCCGCACCAGCGTATCCTGCACAAGGTCTTCCGCATCGGTTTCATTGCCCGTTAGCGAACGTGCATACCGGCGTAACGAACCAAGCTGGCCAACAACGTCAAAACGGGGTTTCGAATTCTCCATATGGCGTATACGGACCTGCGGCGGATTTATTCCCTGCCATCCGCAATTATATCACGCGGCCGCGAATTTGCCGCCTAGATCAGCCTCTGCTTTTTAAGTTCGTCCTTGAGATAGGCATAGTAAATCGGCGCGGCGATGAGGCCAGCGATGCCGAACCAGGCTTCCAGCACGATCATTGCGAGGAGCAACTCCCAGGCGCGCGATTTGATTCGCGATCCGATGATCTTGGCGTTGAGGAAATATTCGAGCTTGTGGATGATGACCAGAAAGGCCAGCGACCCCACTGCGGCAACAAAGGAAACACTGAGTGCCACGACGACGATCACGGTGTTGGAGATCAAATTGCCGATAACGGGAAGTAATCCCGCAATGAACGTCACGGCAATCATGGTTTTGACCAACGGCAGGTGAACGCCAAAAAATGGCAGGATTACAACAAGATAGATGGCGGTGAATACTGTGTTCAATGCCGAGATGCGAAGCTGCGAGAACACGATATTGCGAAATGCCGCGCTCAACAGCTCGACGCGTTCGGCAAGGGCAATCGCGAGCGGGCCTGGCTCGCGTGATGAGGCAACGGTGGAACTAAGCGCGATCATTCCCCCGATCACCATGCCGACGATTATTCGCACCAGGAGAACGCCAAGTTCCCTGCCGACGAGCTGAAGCTGGCCGGCATGTTCACGCAGCCACTTTGCCGCCAGCGTTTCCAGTTCCTCAAGATTTGAGGGGAAATAATCGCGGGCCCAGTTCGGCAGATGTAACTGGGCGGTATCGATGATTTCGGCCATCTTCTGGAAAAGCGATACGATGCCTTCGTCGGAACCATCGGTGAGCAATGCCATGCTGCTCATGACGGCGGCAACGATCACGAGGATAAAGACCAGCGCCAGCATTGCCAACGCTATGGTTTTTGCCAGGTGGCCGGAAATGCCCAATCTGCCGAGCAATGGCGCCGAATAATGGACGAGGTTGTAAACGAGCAGTCCTGAGAGGAGAGCCGAGAGCAAGCCTAGTTCAAGCACGGCGACGAGCGCGATGAACGACAAAATGTAGGAGGCAATTCGGGGCCTGGTGGCGGTTGGCAAGTGTGTCACCTGAAGGGGCTGTCAATATTCAGCTGTACCTACTCTTGAAAATGCCCGCGGCGCAAGCACATTGATCCAGGCATGCAAATCTTCGCGATCCGAGCGCTGCATTCGAATCAAACATAACGGATTTGCAATTGTTTGCCTGTACAAGCTATGAATGAACGCCGGCATGAAAGACATCCGTGCGCCTTTTAACCGGCTTCAATTTGGGCCAGGCGAATTTACATGCCATTGTATCAAACGAACACCAAAGCCGAGAAACGCGTCGAGGAGCGCAAGCGAACACGATTGCGCTCCGGCAAACTTGTTACGCTCGATGGACAATTTCTGACCGAATGTCATTTTCACAATCTTGCCGGTGGCGGCGCCAAGATCAGGGTTGTCGGCCAATCCCCCGTCCCGACGCGCTTCTGGCTATTCGATGATCAGTATAACGGCGCGTTGATCACGGACGTCGTTTGGCGCCAAGGCATGGAACTTGGCGTGCAGTTCGTCGACGATCCAGATGTTACGCCCTTGACGGACACAATTCTGCGCACGCTTGCCGGTAAATATTATTCACTTTGAGGTGCTTGCTGACGCTGCAGACCCTTGGTGTTCTGGGCGCGGATTTCCTTGGCAGTTATGTAGTTGAATTGCTCAACGAGCAGGTCCTTCACCAATGGTTGCGGAAATCGTGCATTGACACCGTCGATGATCGATTTCTTGACATCGTCAAACCTGACTTCCTGCACGTTCTTGACGTCCGAATAATGCCCGTAGAATTGGCTGAAAATCTCGTCATTGATGAAATATGATACAGGAATTTTGAAGGACGCGTTCATGGTGTGATCGAGTGTATAGGCCAATTGGGACACTATGTAGCCCTCGACCGTGTTGTCCACGATGATCGGAACACTGAAGACTTCCGTCTTGCCATCGTCCAGTGCCTCCTGGGTGTTGGGTGTAACGGCTGCTGTCGCAGAGTTCTGCCAGACGGCAAGATACAACGATCCGAGTGCCACGGCGCAGATCCACAGGCCGATCAGCACGATACGGATCATGCGCCGAGCCCATTTCTGACCTGGCTGGCCGTGTACGTTCCATCGGCCTCCTGCGTCTCAAGCGCATCGCGGATAATTCCCGCGAGCTCTGTCACGGCGCGCAGGTGCAATTTGATAGCATCGCAATTGCGATCAAGCTTCTGACGCAGGCTATCGAGGACGGGCTGGAGCGCCTTAAGTGCAGGCGTATCGACCGTCTTGACAGCCTTGCCCATGGCCTTGTTGAAATCGCGCAGCCCGCGGCTCTTATGGGCGTTGATATTTGCAAGATCGACCAACTGGCCCTCGAGAAGCAGCCGCGTTTCACGCTCTACGACATCTTCCAGACGACGAATGGCGAAAAAGACGGGTTCCAGCGCCGGTTCAGGCACGTTGCTGCGGTTCTGCTCATTGGTCATTATCTCTATTTCCATATCTGTCTCTCCAATCTCATCGGCCTTGAGAGTTCGCGCTCTAACTCTGCCTGGAGTTGTCAACGCTTTCCGTTGATTTCAATTGCTTATGAATGAGCTGGCGTTGGATCTGGTACAAAATGACATTTGAATCCTGGTTTTGAAAATGTTGCTGATCTATCGACATCCCCGAAACTTTCTCAGCCTGCGCTGCGGCTTCAGACTTTGCCTTCTTTTCGCTCTGCTGCGCCAACATGCGGGCGACGCCTATGCCGCCGGCATCGGCAATCTTGTTGGCGACAGCTTCGGCCATCATCGATTTCCAGTAGTCTCCGGCAATTCCTTCGCCGAAGACTGCCTGATTGTCTCCCGTGAACATGGATTCGACGAAGGATTGCAGCATGAATGCTTCGAACTTTTTGAATGCAGCGTTCGGTGCATGCGTTACGCTACCGGCAATGGAGCCACTTGACGAAACCGGTTGCTGCATGGCCGCAAAGTTCTCACGTGACAGCTGCATCTGTGCCGCAACGCGGTCGGAAGCCATGCTGCGCAACTTCTCCAACGAGGTTCGCAACGTGTCCGGATCGGCTGCCATGGCAACATCCAACACCAGATCGGAAGGTGGATTAATAGCCATCGATTCCTGTTCCATCCTGTTTCATTGCATGCACCCTACCCTCCCAAACTTACGGGAGGCTTGAGACTTGCATCTTTAGATTGCGTGTCTGCCAAGCAGATGTCCCATATACTCGTCCGCTTCCTCGGCAATCTCGGCTCGCGATATCCTTTTGGTTAAATCACGAAGCCGGCTCTCCAACGTGTCGAGCGTACGCGACGCTTTCAGCAGATTCCGTTTGGCTTCGACCACCTGTTCCGACAACTGGGCCTGAAGCGACTTGTTGGTCTCGAGACGCATCAAGATGATATGCACGGGAACAGACGCGCTTGCACCTACGACAAAACGATCTTCCTGCATCCTGAAAAGAGCGTCATTCTCCTCCTTGATCGCAGCCTGTTTTGCATTAAGGCGTGACAGCTCCAGCTCATGGCGCGCTTTGGCGAGCTTTTGCAGCCTGATCAATCCGAGATAGGATGTCCGGGATGCGTCATTCATTGTCATCACTCAAAAGTTCCTCAGATACATTCCTGCCTCATTGGTGAAAAAACGCATCAGGTCGGACATGCTGAAATAGAGTAGCATCAACCCGCCGGCGAGGACGAAGGGCAACGAAATGAAATAAACGGGAATCGATGGCGTGAGCTTGTTGATCAGGCCCACCGCTATATTGACCACGACGGCGAAGACGATAAAGGGGGCAGCGATGCGTATGGTGCTCATAAACGCCTTGGACAAAGTGTCGGTCAGGTTGACCATCGCCGTTGCCGGCTGGAAGATGCCGTCCACCGGGATTGTCGAATAGGATGAAAGCAGCGCACGCAACACCTCCAGATGCAGGTCCGATACGAAGAACAGACACAGCGCGCAGAGCGTGATCAGGCTTGCAATGGCTGCCTGTGGTTCGTCCGATTCAATGGCACGCTCTGGTGCGCCTGAATATCCAGTCGCCATCGCCATGGCATTAGCCATGAATTGCAGCGCCCAAAAGTAGAGGCGCGACAGAATGCCGATGAACGCGCCAACGATCGCTTCGATGACGATGATCCGCATCAGCATCAAAGGGGCCGCCTTTGCCGCCGGAGTGACCTGCGCCAGCACCAGCGGCACGACCATGAGAGAGCATGCGAGTGCCAGGAAAAGGCGTATTTGCATGGGAATGCGTGGACTGGAAATGCCCGGCATGATCATCAGGCAGGCTCCTACACGGGCAAAAACAAGCAGGGCCGCAATGATGCTATCGCTTAATGGCGGCATGTTTGGAGCCTCACGAAATGGTGCCGAGGGAACGCACCTCCACCCCGCGTGCGATCTCGACATGGGACAGGACTGACAATGTCGCGAACAGGCGCTCGATGATCATTCTGATGTAAGGCCGCGCTTCCGGCGAAGCAACGAGGACGAAGCGCTCGCCCCCATCAAGGTGCTTGCGGATCGCAACACTGGCTTCGTTGCCGAATTGCTCCAGGAGACGCGGATCGATATCGAATTCCGTAATCTCGCCCTTGGCATCACGTTTGAGACTCTGGTGGAAAACCAAATCCCAACGGTTGCCGAGACGCAAAACCGAAAGAACGCCATTGTCGGCAAGGTCGCCGCAAATTTGCTGTGCCATACGCATCCGCACATGTTCGACGATCATTTCCGAGCGGCGAATATGGGGTGCCACTTCCGCTATTGCTTCGAGAATGAGATTCAGGTTGCGGATCGACACCCGTTCCGTCAGCAGCAGCTTGAGAACCGCCTGCAGGCCGGAATAGGACAGATGTGCCGGACAGATATCGTCGAGCAATTTGCGGTATTCGGGTCCAAGACGGTCCAACAGTGCGCGCATATCCTTATAGGAAAGCAGCTGTGCCAGGTTGTTGCGGACGATCTCGCTGAGATGCGTCAACAATACGGAGAGATTGTCGACCGTCATGTAGTTGTCGCGCTTGAGGTCGGCGGCAAAGATTTCCGGGACGGAATAGGCTTTCATGCCAAACGCCGGCTCCCTCACCTCTTCACCCGGCACATGCGGGGGTGGCCGGTCGCCGGGGATAACCAGGATTTCACCGACCCGCAGCTCATGCGAAGCCACGACTGTCCCGTGGATCTTGATCCGGTATGTCTTGGGTGGCAGAAGAAAATCATCTGTAACTTTGATTTCCGGGACGACAAAACCATACTCGACCGCAAATTTCTTGCGCATCTTGTTGACGCGATGCGCAAGTTCAAGCTGCGATGCGAGCAGTCTTGCCGAGATTTGCTTGCCAAGACAAAGCTCGATCTGCGCCGTTTCGAGCGAGGCCCTGACCGAATCGCGGTCTTCCTGTTCCGCATGTTTCTGCTTCAGCGCGATTTCGGCCTGCGCAGCAGCCGCTGCCTTGGCGAGCTTGCGCGGGACCGATACACCAATCGCCACAAGACCAGCTGCAAGCACGAAAAACGGAAAGGCAGGCAGCCCTGGCAAGATGCCGAGCACGAATAATAACAGGGCCGCGACGAACAGCGCTTTCGGATAAGCACCAAGCTGACCAAAAACGGCCTTGTCGGTGGAGCCGCGCGTCCCGCCTTTAGAGACAAGAAGGCCGGCCGCAAGCGATACGATCAATGCCGGGATTTGGGTGACGAGACCATCGCCGACAGAGAGCTTGGTAAAGACATCGGCAGCTTCGCCGACTTCCATGCCATGCCGCGTCACGCCAATGATAATACCGCCAAAGATGTTGACGGCGGTAATGATGAGGCCGGCAATTGCGTCGCCACGCACGAATTTTGAAGCACCGTCCATCGATCCGAAAAAGGCGCTTTCTTCTTCCAGTTCGCGCCGCCGGTGCTGCGCTTCCTTCTCGTCGATAAGGCCGGACGAAAGGTCCGCGTCGATGGCCATCTGCTTGCCCGGAATGGCGTCGAGCGTGAAGCGCGCACCAACTTCGGCAATACGCGTGGCGCCCTTGGTGATGACAAGAAAATTGACAATGATAAGGATGGCAAAGACCACAAGACCGATGACGAAATCACCGCCCATGACAAACTGCGAAAAGCCGTGGATGACTTGGCCGGCCGCGGCGTACCCTTCATCGCCATGGGTCAGGATAACACGCGTCGTCGCAATATTGAGCGACAGGCGCATCATTGTCGCAATCAAAAGCACCGTCGGAAAGGCAGAGAAATCGAGTGGCCGCTGGATCCACAGCGACACCATCAGGATGAGTACGGAGAGGGCAATGGAAAATGCGAGACCAATATCGAGAATGATTGGTGAAACCGGCAGGAAGAGCACCGTGAGGATGATGACGATGCCGAGAGCAAGGCCAACATCGCTGCCCGTCAGATAGCCCTTGTCACCCAATCGTTTTGCTGCGGCTTGCTGCACGGCATTCTCCTGTTGTCACGCGGACAATAGATACCGAAGCTTGTGCGAAGCCAGCGCGCGCGTGGCGAAGCGCGTCAGAAACCCTTCTCGATCCGGGAATAGGCCAGCAGTGTCAGCGTGTTGATCTGTGAGCCGACGAAGGGCGCGGTCAATGCCAGAACCGCCAGGATGACGAGGATCTTGGGGACGAAGGTAAGCGTGATTTCCTGTATTTGTGTCAGTGCCTGAAACAGCGCAATGCAGACCCCAGCCAGCATTGCAGCTCCGACTGCCGGGCCAGACGCAACGATTACCGTCCAGATAGCCTGATTGACGATATCGAGTGCATCTGCCTCATTCATTGCCGGCCGAAATGACGATGCCGGCAGTGATTGGAAGCTGGGCGCCACCGACGAGCGTTGCGATCATGCCGTCACTGTAGATGCGCACGGACTCGACAACGCCCTTGACGGTACCGTCAGCACTCGTGACGGTGCGACCGATGATGCCATCGGCTTGTGACAGGGATGAACTCGCAAGCAACTGGTCGAGTTTGCTATTGGTCTGAACCGCTTGTTCAACGCTCGAAAACTGTGCGAGCTGTGAGATTTGCTGTGTTGCGTCCATCGGCTCGGTCGGATCCTGATTTTTCATTTCCGCCACAAGCAATTTCAAAAACGCCTGATAGTCGACGCCGGGTCCGGTTGCCTTAGACGTATCCGTCGTATCGGCCTGTGTTCCTACGGGAGGGATCGTGGTCATGGGTTTGCCTCCGGCCTGACGGCCCTGTCTGTTTGAGAGGAAATGGTTTGTTCTACTGGGCCGAAAAGAATTTGTGCTTCCAGTGCGTAGAGCAATCGGATGGATTTCAGGGCGTCGAACACACGTTCGTTGCATATCATCTCGTCGATCAGCTTCAATTCTTTCAACATCTGCCGGTTTTCGAAGGTTGAAAGGAGTGACGCCAGCATCCGCTTGAAGGTGCGGTTTGCCTCCTCTTTCACAGCAGGGTTAATCAGCATGATCTGTGCGGCGAAATAGAGCTGGCGTAGAGGCGTTGTCGTCTGATCCGCCTGAATGACGTGGCTTTCGAGAAGAAAACTGACATCGTTCATGAATTCGATGGAGACCTTGCGGTCAACACGCAAGACTGCCCCGTTCACATAGACTTTCTCACCGGCACGTAACGAGAGTTTCATGATCAAAGCCCGTCGCGAATGGTCTTGGTAATATCAATAATGCTGTCGTAGTCTCGTGAGGTCTCCTGCCGGATGGATTCCAGTTGCCTCAGAATGAACAGACCGATCGAAATCAGTGATGCCCGCAATTGCGGCGGCAATCCATTGGCGGGACTGCCGAGATCTTCGATCACAATCATCCACAGACGCGAGGTAAAATACACCGCCTCGATACCCTTGTGAGAATAGCTGCCTTCGTCGCGAGCCGCTTCCAGCATCATGATCGACTGATCGAACAAGGAACGTTCCCGCTCCCTGGCTTCGTCAGCACCGTCGTTCATGATGTCGTCGTATCGGGCCTGGTACATGCGCTTTTCCGGTTTTTAACGAACGCGGCTGTCGCGTTCGTTGATTTACTTCAGGTAATTGAGCAGGCTCAGGCTCTGGATCTTCACGGTCAAGGCATAGGACGCATCGATCTGGGTCCGCAAGGCCTCCACCCGGTTGGCGGCCTCAAACGGGTCCACCGCCTCCAGATCGAGGACCGAGCTGTTGAGAACATTGATCTGTACCGTCAGCCGGTCGGTCGCGTCCTTTGTCCGGGCTTGGGCATTGCCCAGGAAGGACTGAGCACCCGCCAGTGACGTAGAGTTCTGGTTGGTCGTCTCCGCGACCTTGTCGATTACCGTATCAAACGCTGCCTGATTGAGCCCGATGTCACCGAGTTCCGCCATCATCGTGTAGCTCATAGCGAGCTGACGAAACCCGGAATTATTGGCGCTAACCGACGTCTCCGCCAACTCGGTCGGGGCAATCCGGCTCTTGACGAGCGTGTCTGACGCCGAAGACCAGTTGGCCGACCAGGACGCGGAAGCGAATTCGGCCGCGAGCGACGTGTCCAGATAAGTTTTCATGGCTGCCGCGGTTATATTTGCCACCTGCGGGTCAGTGGTCGGGAAGCCGAAATAGTCCTGAAACGACTGCAAAACAGCGGCCCGCGCGGGATCGCCTGCGGAGCCGTAGTCCCCCAGCGGCTTTACGTCAGTGTTTTCTCCCGCGAAAATATACTCGCCGTTGTAGCTGGTGTTGATCAGGTCAGTGGCGGTCTGCAACAGACCCTTCGCTTTGTCGACTATTATCGAACGGCCCTCGCTTGCTCCGCGCATTGCCGTTACATTGCCGAGAAAATCCTGCGATCCTTTGATGACGTTGCTCAGGGCATTTTGAGACGCCTTCATGCGTTCCGCGATCAGTCCATTGGTCTGGGTCAAAACTGTCAGGCGATCATGCTCTTTGCGCAGGGAAATCGACTGACCGGTGCGGCTGCCAAGCGTAAGCCCTTTGTCGAAAACAAAACCCGTTGTTGCTTCCTGATTCGCCTTGACCAGTTCTGCCTGGGCCCTGGCGATAATGTTCCGTGTCGAGTTGGATAGCATATAGGATGAAACCGACTGGGTCTTCATATCTATCTCACCGCCTGAAAGAGTTCGTTCAACATGGCGTCGACGGCTGAGATGATTTGCGCCGATGCCTTGTAGGAATGTTCAAGATCAAGCATCGACGCCATCTCCGTGTCGATATTCACACCGCTGCTATTGGAAATTGCGTCTTCGGCGCGCGATGCCAGAACGGTGTTGTACTCATTCGTCTGGGTTACGGATTTGCGCTTGGTCTCAAGCGAACTGATCGTGGCTGCAGAAAAATCAAGGAGACTTTTCCCATCGCCGGCGGCCGCGTCCGGATCGTAGGTGCGAGGCGCCGAGATAGCACCGATAAGACCCTGGAGCCGCGCCGAAAACCCTGACGAGCCATCGGGATTGTGCACATAATCTGCTCCGGCCGCCCCGCCATCTCGCAAAAGTGCGGGATTGCCGCCTTCCGTCAGGATGAAGGCGGCGTGAACCTTGATTGTGCCGGCAATGCCCGGGAGAATCGCCGCGTCCGCCGGCATTGTTGGCGCATCTGAATAGGTGAACAGGCCCGGCACCGTCGGTAGCGTCGCTGGTGTCTTCTGGTCCTTTTCCGCGAACATGCTGACAAGGCTGCGCGCTATCTCGTCGAGCTGGTTTTGATAGGCCGGCGCCGTGTCGTCGCGCAATTGCAACAGACCGCTGAGGCGGCCAGTACCATAGGGCTGCTGAAATGTTCCATGCGACAGCGGCACGCCATCGACATAGACATCGTTGCCGCCTGTACCGGCGCTGAATGCGCTGGTCGGTGTGAAGCTGACCGTTCGTGGGGAGCCTTCGAAAAGGGTTACGCCGGATTCGGCAAACACCACCATGTCATTATCGCCGCGGACCAGCGTGGTGATGCCGATCTCGCCTGATATCTGCTTCAGCAGGCCATCGCGCTGGTCGAGATAATCCGAGACGTCTGTGCCGGAACGCGTGCCATTGATGATCCGGTCGTTGACGGTCTCGAACTGCGACAGCAGCGCATTCAGATTCTTGACGGAATCGCCGATGTCGTTGTCGGCATCCTGGCGCAGCTTCTGCGTTTCTTCCGTGCCCTGGTTCAGCGCGTTGGCGAGTTCCGTCGCCTTGGTGACGGTGGATTCGCCAACCGAAGTGTTGCCAGGCTGCGAGGCGTAGAGCTGCAATGAATCGCGCAAGTCTCCAAGCAGCGAACTTGGCGATCCCGATGCATCATCGGCAGAATAGATACCGGACAGCCGGTCGAGACCGGCCTGCAACGTGTTGGAAGCACTGTATTGACTGTTGCTTTCAATGAACTTGGACAGGAGCGCGGAGTCGGCGGAACGGGTCATGGATAGATAGGTCGATCCGTTTGCCCCGCTCACGACGGTACCAATACGCCGCGTAAAATCAGGATCGTTGGCGCCCGCAATGTTGCGGGAAACCAACGCTGTCTGTTTCGATACGGTATTGAGAGCACTCTGAGCAGTAAGGAGCGCCGAAGTTAGTGACATGCTCTGTGTCCATTCGCCATTAGAAGTTCAGCTATCTTTTCAGATTGACCAGCACGTCCATCAAATCCGCACCGGTCTGAAAGACCTTCGAATTTGCCGTGTAGCTTCTCTGGGATTCGATCATTTCCGTCAGTTCCTGCGCGATGTCGGCATTCGATTCTTCCAGCGCCCCGGATGTCAGCGTGCCAAAGCTGCCGCTGCCGGCAAAGCCAAGCTGGACGTCGCCGGATTCGGCACTCGGTGAGAACACATTGCCTGTCATGACAAGCAGGTTGTCAGGACTTGGAACGTCGGCCAGCGCAATCTGGTAGATCGCCCGTTTCGCACCGTTCTTGTAGATGGCGGTTACGGTGCCATCATCGGCGATGCTGACATTTTCGATCGGGCTTGGCGTGTTGCCGTCGATCTTTACCTCGATAGGCGTGTAATCACCTGCCAGCTGTTTGGTGGCGGAAAAGTCGATTTCCAGCGCCTGTCCGTTTGGCACTGGGATCGAGATCGACTTGTCCGCAGACGTGAGCTTGCCGGTGACGGCATCGAACGTATAATTTTCCGTAGTCAACGGCGCGGCAGGAGCATAGGGAAATCCACCAGCAGCCGATGCATTGGCGTGATTATAGGCGGCAACTTCCCAGCTATTGTTTGCGGTCTTGGTGAAGTAGAGATCGACGACGACGACGTTACCGAGATTGTCGAATGTCTGTACGGATGTCTTGGCCGTATATTGAGCCGACGCCGTGGCGTTTGTCGGCGGGCGGTCAGCTGCGGCAATGATCGCAGCGCCCGCCGGGAGATTGGCCGTGAAGATACCCGTCTTGCTTGGATCGGCGATCAGGTCGTTCTGGGCGATATTGACCTTTTCGAGCCCCTGAAAGCCATTGGCAACCGGATTGACGTTGCCGTTGACCACGGGATAACCCATCAGATAGTAGCCGGCCGAATTGACGAGGTTGCCTTGCGCATCAGGCACGAATGAACCGGCGCGCGTCAGATATGGGGTGTCATCCGCGTTGCCGACAATGAAAAACCCATTGCCTTTCAGCGCAAGGTCGGTCGACGACGTCGTAAAGCGCTGCGAACCGTCATCCGAGATATGGTGGCGGATGACCGTTTCGACACCACCGGAATTATAAGCCCCGCCAGAACTTGGCAACACCAGTGATGCGAACTGCGTGCTGGCGCGCTTGTAACCGGTCGTGCTGGAGTTGGCGATGTTGTCCGCCACGGTCGACAGCCTGTTGGCCTGAGCATTCATGCCCGACACACCGGTTCGCATCATTCCATAGAGGCTCATTTCCGTCTCCTTGCACCGTGATTCCGTTCAAAATCGTTAGCGCGCAATACTTGCGCGAAGCTGACGTTCAGGTGGTGTCACTGGGGAATACTTGAATTTCGACTTGACCGCCGACGGTGGTCAAAATTGCTCTGGACGGTTAGTCCAGATTGATGCAGTAGCCGAGAAAGCGCTTGGAATCGATCGGATCATAACCAAGTTGCTCACGCAGCTTTTTGCGAAGCTTGCTGATGTGACTCTCAACGACACTTTCCTCGACGTCGCTGTCGAAGATGCCGTAGATCGCGCTGAATATCTGCGCCTTGTTCAGGCGTCGCCCGCGATTGGCAATCAAATATTCAAGTATTCGACGCTCCCGCCGCGGCAGGGAAAAATCAAGCCCATTGACCTGCGGATCGCGGCCGTCAGAAAATACTCGGATTGGACCTACCTGTGTTCCCGCATCCCCATTGCCATAGCGGCGGCGAATAGCATTAATTCGCGCCAGTATTTCTCGCACATGCATGGGCTTGCGAACCACATCGTCGACACCTGCCTGGAAAAGCTCCAGCGTGTGTTCCAATGACTGCGTCTCATTGACAGCAATGACCGGCGCCGAACAGCGCTCTCGAATTTTTTGTGGAAACTGGCTACGATTGACACATTCTCCTATGAGAAATGCCTCGACCGCCATAATGTCGTTCTTCTGAACGGTGGCGACCCAATCGCCGAAATCGTTCGGAGTAAAACCTGTTGTTGTTATGCCCTCGCGGGCGAACCACGCCGAATACCCACTCGTCACCAGACTTCGTTCGTCGACGACTACAATCACTGCCCCACCTTCCGAATCATTTATTTTGCCCCAAGCAACACACAACTAGCGGGGCCGACGACTCGGCGACAATTCCCAATATATTGTACCTAATTTATTGGGAGATCTAAATAATTCGGATTAGGTGAATTCTTGGGGAGGTTGGCGGTTCCTGCGCAAGGCAGGATGATTACTCATTCGACCTTTAAATATGACACTGAAGGCAAATTCACGTTTTATTACCAAGTATTAACACAATCACTTATCGCAAAACATTCGCGCCTTCGGCGTCCAGTTCCCGAAACCGGTAGCCACCATATTTTCCATTACCCGGCAAACATATTGCTTCTGGGCCGGGTCGTTATTGGGTCCCGCGTGATAGCGCGCAACCGCCATGGTCCAACCGCCTTCGCGTGCTCTAAGCTCTTTTAGAAATCGCGCGGCGTAATCCACATTCGTGGCAGGGTTTAACATAGCCTCTACAGAGGCAAACTTGTTGGCGTGAAAATAGTGATTTATCTGCATGCATCCAAGGTCGATGAGCTTCGCTCCCTGTGAACGCGCCTCGTTGAATTTGGCCACGGCAGCTGCCGCTGATGGCATGAAAACGGCTTTGCTTTCGATATTCATTGCATAGGGCTGGAGCGAGTCCTTGTGCCCGGTTTCAGTCAAACCGACCGCGTAGAGAATACCGATGGGAATATCGTACTTCATCGAGGCACGGTGCATTTGCCGCTCGCAGAGGTTTTGTGCCGAGGCGGTCTGCGACGCAAGTAACAGGCTAGACAACCAACCCGCGTGAAAGGCGGCGCTCGATATCCGGATGAGTTGCCTTTTCCACACGCTCATCGGATCGCATCTCCGCAAAAGGCCATTGATTGCCAGAACGGTCACCGGGCGTGCCCTGGAATCCGGATTGGCCCTGGCCGCTGCCCCGTGCACCGGGCTGCTGATCCTGCGCGGACGGGTTGTGCTGCCCGGTCTGCGCGCTCGATGAGGTGCCGGAGCGATCAATCACCGAGATGGTGACCGAGGCGGCATCATCCGCCGCACCCGCGCGCTGCAGGGCCTTGCCAAGCATGTCATGGTCCTTGGCGAGATGTTCTGCCATCGCCGGGTTTTCCGCCATCAACTGGATATGCATGCCTTCGGGCGTCAGGCGCATGCGCGCGGTGACCGTTCCAAGTTCAATGGGCTGAAGCTGAACCACCAGCGTTCTGGCGCCCGGCGTGCTGCGATCGGAAAGCACTTGGACATCGGTTATCGGCCGGCGGGACGTTTGTACCGGCATCGCATTATTCGATGCAGCCGCAGTAAGTTTTGCCTCCAGCTGAACCGATGGGGATGGCGCGGACGGTGCCGTCTCAACAGGCGCGGCGTATTCCACCGGGGCGGCCTTGCTGCTCACCTTGGGTTTCGGTGCCTCAGGGGCCTGCGTCGCTGGCGCAACGTCCTGTCCGGCATGCGGGACTTGTCTGCCGGGTTCCTGTTTGTCCTGCAAAGGAGCGGCTACCTGCCTATCCGTGACGGCGTTCAGATCGGTCTTGCCGGACTTGTTATCGGGCGCGGATATCTCGGCCGGTTTTTCGCTTTTCTGACCCGCCTCGACGCTTTGTATGGGTTCTGCAGTGATAATATCGGCTTTGGTTGACGCGTTGGCCTTGGTGACAGGTTGCGGCTGCTCGCTGTTTTCGTGCTGCTGCCGGTCGAGCAGTTGTTCAAAAGCAAGGATTGCCTGCCCGAAGATGCCTTGGGCGGGAGCGTCGCGAACATCCTTGTGCTCGTCCAGCTCCGCCCTATCCCGCAATTCCGCCAAGCGCTTGTCCGGCTTTGCGTTCTCCTTGTCGAGTTTCAGCTTCGGACCAATGGCCCTGACCATGGAGCTGAAATCCGAAAGCACATCCTTGTCCTTCGCCGGCTTTTGGTCGGGCATGTCGTCCCTGCCCTTGTCGCGGACAATCGCGTCAAGCATTGTCTTGAGAGGCATCTGAACTCCAATGGTCATTTCCTGGCCTTCCCGAGAAGCGCGTCAATGGCGTCGAGTTTCTTGCGTGTCTCATCAATCATCGGATCAAGCGTTTCAATGGGCGTTGTTTCGGCCCTGCCAGCCCCGGCGGCTGCCCTGGAACTCTCCGCGGCTGAAGCCTGCTGCGGTCCGACCATTGCCGGAATTGGCTGCGCAAGAATCTTGTTCGCCATCGTGGTCGCAGCTTCCATCAGCTCTACATCCCGGCCGTGCAGGCGATCTTTCGGCAATTGCGAAAGCATGGCCTTGGCCTCGCCGGTCTTGTCGGAACCAACATTGCTGACCGCGAGATAGAGCCTGGCCTGCGTATCGTCTGTCTTGAGCGCAGTTGAAAGGGCTTCGGCCTGTTGCGAGGCAAATCGGGCCCGCCCCATATCGCCATCCACGATCGCACCTCGGGCAAGGCGCAGGTAGAAAGGCAAGCGGGCCCCGGGCCACGCCAATGAGGCCATTTCTTCGATTTCCGCATTGCTGATCTTGTCCTTGAACACCATCAAGGCGTCGACAAGCTGGCGAAAGAAGTCCTCCGAATAGGGGGAGAAGGCGAAGCGCTGCAGATAATTGCGCGCCATCAACCTGACCTTGTCCTTGTCGCCAAGACGTGCCGCGATCATCAGACCACGCCGCAGCGCCGCCTCCTCCAGCAGCGTTCCCGGCGCGTTGAGGCGTATATAATCCAGCCGCTTGAGTGCAGTTCCCGCGTCGATGCCGGCGAGTTGCGTCGCCGTGACCAGATAGATCGATGCGACAAGCTCGATGGGAACATTGGGCGGCAGCTCCTGGAAATTCTCGATGATGCGCAGCGTATCGCCATCGGCATAAGCCAGAGACCCTGCCACGAGTTTGGGATCGACCTGGCCAAGATTTGCCGAGGTCAATATGGTGCGAACAACCTGCGGATTGCCGCCATTGAGGAGATAAATGAAAATGGCGTAGACATTTGCCGGTTTCGACCAGACTTCCGGCTTTGCCATTTGAAGCTGTGCAGCGATATGGCCGAGCACGCGATTGAGCATCGGCAATGCTTCCGGCTTTCCGGACGCCACCTGATCCTGCAGCATGCGCATGGATCGCACCAGCATGTAGGGCTCCGGTGAGGGCATTGCAGCCTGCGCCGTCGTCAGCGGCAGGCTGAACAGGCCGAATAACAACAAGCGGATGGTTTGCCGCGCGATCATCGGGACGCTGTCTTCAGAAAGATATCGATGCGCCGGTTCTGGGCAGCGTAAGGATCTGCCGGAATTTTCGGGTCGCGGTCGGCATAGCCTTCGACACGCAGGATACGCTTGCCGTCAAGACCACCACGCGTCAGCATATAGTAGGCCATGTGCGCCCGCGCGGAAGACAGGCGCCAATTGTCATAGGTTTCGCTTTTGAACGGGCGCGCATCCGTGTGTCCGCTGATGATGACATCGCCCTTGCGGCTTGCGATGATCTTGGCGATTTCATCAAGCACCTGCACCACGCGCTTGTCGGGCTTGGCCGATCCTATGGCAAACATGCCATAGTCGACCTTGTCGGTGAGCTGGATCATGACGCCATCTTCCGTAGGGACGACCGAAATGTCCGGCGCTTTTTCATCCTGGCTTGCGCCGATTTTCTTGGATATCTCGGCAGCAAGTTCACGCGCGGCATTGATCTCAATCGCGCCGGGCTTCTCATCTTTCGCCGCTGCCTTTTCGGCATTCGTCGGCTTGGCATCATTGGATGGTGCAGCTTTCGCATCGTTAAGCGGCTCGCCAGCGGCCATTCGTTTTTCCAGCGCCACCTGCTTGGCTTGGACGTCAGCATCAGAAGCCTCTTTCGGCCTTGGCGCTATCGCTTTGTCCTCGGATGGAGGTGAAGTAACCGGACTGTCCGTCAGCGGGAAAATCTCATCTTCAACGTGGGTCGACCAGTAATTGGGATTGAATGGGTCGCGATAGGCGTCTCCGCCCTTGGCACCTGTCGATGGACCGGCACGATTGGAACCGCCCTCCCCTGCTGCAGAACGATTTTGCAGGACGCCGGACTCTGTGGCGATCTCGGCAAGTACGGCATACGGATCCTTGAAAATCTGCCGTTCTTCGGTTGCAGGTGGTGATTGAACCTGCTTTTCGTTGCGCGCACTTTTGGTTTCGGCATCAGTCGCATCCAGGCTTTCAAAGCGAACCTTGCCCTCCTGATTGTCGGTTTCCTCGATGCCCTTCGGCCTCGACTGCCGGTCCATCAGCTTGACCGGATTGAAATAGGCAGCAACGGCGGCCTTCGTTTCCTCGTTGGCCGCATTGATGAGCCACATGACAAGGAAGAAGGCCATCATCGCGGTCATGAAATCCGCATAGGCGATTTTCCACACCCCCCGTGATGGCCCTCTTCATGTTCACGGCCACGCCGGACGATTATGATCTCACGGTGCGTTTCGGGATCAATGTTCATTGCTCGTATCTCTCAATGCGTCGATGAGGCGGCCAAGCCGTGTCTCGACCACTGCGTCATCCAGTTTCATCGACAATTCCGATTGGCCAGCTTCCCGGAAGGTGCACCGTATCGGATCGATTTCCGGTCGCATGCGAAGCACGTCGAGAAGATGGGATGGACCGGAAATTTCCATGCTCACAGCGTCGAACCCTTTGGTCATCCGTTCCACCTCATGAGCAAATGCCTCGACGGCGCGTTGGCGCAAGCGTTCTTCGACGAAAGGTGTGAGAACTGCAGCGAGCGAACCCGAAAGATCCGATGAAATCGCGGCCAGCCCGTCATTGATCTGCACAGCCAGGCGCGTGCCGGTTTGTTGCATGAAGAGCACTTCGGCAGCGGCCAGCTGATCCTGGAATTCCCTCTCAAGCCGGATTTTCTCGGCCTCGAACAGCACCGCGGCCTCTGCCTGGCCAGATTCTGCGTCCCGCGACGAATGCCTCCTTGACCTTCAACTCATAGTCGATGAGTTCGACAACATCCTCCGATGGCTCCTCGATCTCCGCCAACAACTCGGCTCGGTCCCGGCTCACGGCCGCAAACACGGTGACGCGCTCCGCTGGCACATGCTTCGGCGTGAAATCAGTCAGCACACTGGCGACAGAGCGAGCGACCATCAGGCTGCCTCGTGAACCCATTGTTTGAGGATGGCCGCGACCCGTTCTTCATCCATGTCGATCATCTGCTCGAGACGATTTTGCGCGGGCACACGCATGCGTCGTCTAAGTTCGCTCAGATCATCATAGGGCAGGCTATGTTCGCCATGGGCCTGCGCCACGACCGGAAGATTGGACGCCGCGGGCAAACCTGGAACCGGAAGGTTGGAGCCAGAGGCGAGTTGCAGAGCTTCCTGCGGCCTGTTCATCTCACGCATCAAGGGGCGCACTCCAAACCACAGCACAAGCCCGACAGCCGCAATCAGGGCTGCAGCATTGATGAAACTGCCGGCCTGGCGGAAGATCATCTCAGACACCGGAGTTGAGGCAGGCGCCAGCTGCTCACCGGAAGCCTCCATGAAATTGACCGCAGTCACGTTGATCACGTCGCCGCGCTTTTGATCAAGACCCGCCGCCGTTGCGACAAGTTCGGTGATTTTTGCTATCTGCTGCTCCAGGAATTTATCGGGAGCCGGTGTCACACCGGCCGTTGCCAAAAGGCGCGCCTGGTCGATGACGACTGCGATCGAGAGCCGCTTGATCTGATAGCTGTCGCTTGTCGTTGACACCGTCTTCGAGTTCAGCTCGTAATTGGTCAGTTCTTCGCGCTTGTCCGTCTTTTCCGAAGAATTATCGCCATTCTTGCTGGCGATTTCTTCCTGCGGAATGTTCTGTTCGACACCTGTCGCGTTGTCGCTGGTCGAATTTTGCGAATCGCCACTCTCGCGCACCACCCGCACCGAACGTTCGACGCGCGATTCGGGATCAAAGACCGTCTCGTTGGTCTGGCGGCGATCGGTATCGAGCGCGACCTGGACACTGGTCTGGAAATGACCAACGCCAAGATAGGGCGCAAGGGCCTTGCGGATATTCTCATCCACCGACGCCGAAACATTCTGTTCGAGCGTCGCCGACATCACCGCACCCGCATTCGTGCCGTCATCCTTCGAGGCGAGAAGACGGCCATTGGTATCGAGAATGGTGACTTCGGCAGCGGTAAGCTGCGGCACTGCGGCAGCAACGAGCTGGCGGATCGACTGTGCCGATTCGATGGCGAAATCGCCTTCGGTGCGAATGACGACCGAGGCGGATGGCGCCTGATCGCCGCGGCGGAAGCTGCCCTTTTCCGGCAAGACGATATGAACGCGGGCGGCCTTGATGCCGCGAATTGCCTGAATGGTACGGGAAATTTCACCCTCGAGCGCGCGAACCCGGGTGATTTCCTGCATGAACGAGGTGAGGCCGAGCGAGCCCATATTGTCGAAGAGCTCGTAGCCGGCATTGTTGCTGGTGGGCAGACCCTTTTCCGCCAGGTACATGCGTGCCTGATCGGCCTTGCCAAAGGCCACGAGAATGGAGGTGCCATCGGATTTCACATCGAAGGGAATACCGGCTTCACCGAGCGCCATGCCCATGCGGTTGACGTCGTCACGGCTGAGACCGACATAAAGGGTCTCATACTGCGGACGATTGAGGTAAAAGCTCGATACCAGGATGGCGCTGAACAGCGTGATGCCAATGATCCCAAGAGCAATGAGCCGCCTTGCGCCAAGCTTCTGCATCGCTGTGCCGAGCTGCGCAAATGTCTGTCTTATGTTCTTTTCCATCAATTCCCACCACCGTCGCGTGATGGAACCATAGAGCGCGAAGCTTGCGCGAAGTTAGAGCCGCGTGTCGGAGCATCGTTGCAAAACAAAAAGGGCCACGCGAAGCGTGGCCCAAATCTGACTAGAAGAATTATCGTTATTAGCCGCGGAACAGCGACAGGATGCTCTGGTTGCTGGAGTTGGCAATCGAAAGAGCCTGGATACCGAGCTGCTGCTGAACCTGAAGAGCCGACAAACGTGCGGATTCGGCGTTCATGTCAGCGTCTACGAGCTGGCCAACGCCGCGATCGATTGCGTCCATCAGATTGCCGGTGAACGTCTGCTGGGTGTCAATACGAGTCTTGGCAGAGCCGAGAGCTGCAGCAGCAGCCTTCATGGCGTTAACGGCTGTTTCTACGGTTGAGGACGATGTTGCAGCGGTCAATGCGGCTTCAAGGTCATAGGCCGCGACGCTCATCGTTGTTACGCCGGTACCAGACGTGTAGCCGGTCACGATGTTCTGTGCCGCACCACCAGTCTCCAGAAGGTTTACACCCTGGAATGTTGCACCCTGCGCCATCTCGACGATCTGGGCCTTCATTTCAGCGATGTCGGCGTCGATGATGGTGCCGTCGGTGCCAGGCGTTTCCTTGGCAACATATTTCGCCTGAATCTTGCTGGCGAGGTCGATAGCACTGGTCAATGCGGTGTAAGCGGTGTCAACGATCGACGCGCCGAGACCAAGACCGTCCTTGACTGCCGAAAGAGCGGAATTCTGCGTGCGCATGCCGGTCGCGATTGACCAATAAGCGGCATTATCGGAAGCGGTAGAAACGCGCTGGCCGGTAGCAATACGGTCCTGCGTGGTAGCAAGATTCTTGTTGGTTGTGTTCAGTGTCTGCAGCGCAGTCATTGCTGATGCGTTTGTAAGAATGCTGGTCATAGGATGAAGCCCCTGATGAGATATCTGGATCGGGACATATCGGATTTTACCGATTTGACGGAGCGGCATGATGCCTATTGTCTCAACGACAACCCGTCATGGCGTGATGAGTACGACATAAGTATTACAGTTTCAATAACACAAAATGTTAATTTTTTCTTCTTGGTAAAGAGCTGGACAGCCCTTCAGGAAAACGAGCGGATCAGGCTGCCGACAAGAATATTCCAGCCATCGATGAGCACGAAGAACAGGATCTTGAAGGGGAGCGACAATACCGTCGGCGGCAGCATCATCATGCCCATCGACATGGTCAGCGTCGCAACGATGAGGTCGATCACCAGAAACGGCAAGACGATCAGGAAGCCGATCTCGAAACCGCGGCGCAGTTCAGAGATCATAAAGGCTGGAATGAGGATGCGCATGTCGACAACTTCATTGGCTTTGGTGCGAAAGGACTCGTCCGCCAGATCCTCGAAAAGGCGCAGATCCTTGTCGCGCACCTGTCGCAGCATGAACTCGCGGAACGGGGTGGCGATCTCGTTGATAGCCACTTCCTGTGTAATCTGATTGTTGACCAGCGGCTGGACGCCATTTTGCCAAGCCCGATCAAACACAGGCGCCATGACATAGAATGTCATGAACAAGGCAAGGCTGATCATCACCAGATTGGCCGGCGTCGTCTGCAGGCCCAGACCTGAGCGCAGCATGGAAAAGGCAATGGCGAAGCGGGTAAAGCTGGTCACCATGATCAACAGGCCCGGCGCGATGGACAGCACCGTCAGCGCTGCCAGCATCTGCATGATCTGGCCACTGGTCGATGCACTGCCGGGCGGGAGCAAACCTTCAAGCAGCGAGGTTTGGGCCATCGCGCTCCCGGTGAGAACCAGGAGTAACGCAGGCGTCAGAAAACATCTTTTCATTCCATCACCAGCGCCCAGATATAGACTTTTTCGATCTTGCCTTCGGAGCGTATTGCCGCGCGCTCCTGCAAATCAGTCCTTAGATACTCGATCCCTGCGGGCCCGCGCAGCTGCATTAAATTGACTGTTTTCATGAAAGCCATGAAATCGCCAGCGACCGTGGCGGCAAGCTCGTCCGAAACCTTTTCGCCGGGCCGCGCGACGACACCGGCTTCGAGCCTGATCCACACGTCCTGCGGTATCTTGATGTTGGTGAGTATTGGTTTCAGCGGAACGACGCTGCCCGTAGGCACTTCCGCTGCCATAGTCTGTTTGGCACTCTCGGTCTTGGCTGCTTCGGAAAGGCCCAAGCCGAGTTGGCCGCCAAGCAACCAGCCACCGCCCGCTGCGACAAGCGTCAGCACCGCAACGACGCCGATCAGCGCGACAATCGAAGGCCCTTTCGGGGCGGATGGCGTAGCTTCAGCAACACTCATCATCAATCCTAGATCGGCGACACGGTATCGAGGATCTGCTGCCCCCAAGGCGGCTGTTGCACCTCGCTTTGCCGTCCACGTCCACCATAGAAAATCCGCGCTTCGGCAATCTTGTCGTATGGAATTCTGTTCAGATTGGTGATGTCGCGGGGACGGACCACGCCCGCCACATTAAGAACCCGCAACTCGTTGTTGACCCCGATTTCCTGGGAGCCCCGGATAACCATGTTGCCGTTCGGCAAAATGGCGGTCACGATCGCGGCAACCTGCAGATTGATCTTTTCCGATCTGTCGATTTTGCCCTCGCCCTTGGACCGGCTATCCGAATTGAGCGCAAGGTTTCCTTCAATATCGCTGGCGGACACCCCACTACCGCCTATGTCAGCGGACAATCCGTAGCCGGAGGATGCGACACGCGACCGGTCAGATTTGTTGTCCAGCTTTGCCTTGTCGTCAATCGTGATATCAACCGTCAGCACGTCGCCGGGATTGGTCGCCCTGGGGTCACGAAAGAAGCTCGCCTGACTATCGCGCCACAGCGAATATTTTTGCGGCCGCGGTTGCGACGGGTAATAGGCCGGGTCGGTAACGTTGAAGCCCTGGCCAACACCTGTGCCGACCGGCGACATTTCCGGCGCGCGATTGAAGTCGCGAATGTTGTTCGCGCAGCCGGCAAGAGCGAACACGCTGACAAGGGCGATTGATTGTGCCGCTTTTTTCATTGGGCGGTTCTTTCTGCTGCTGGAACAATGCGTGACCCGACGATGACGCGGGCAAGCTTCGATGATTTTTCCGCAGGCATTTCATTCAAGATGACACTGGAGACCCGGGGGTTAAGTTTGAGAAGAAGTGCTGCCGCGGCTTCATCACCAAGCAGCGCCATCTGCGCTGCTGCTGCATCCGGCCGCATCTTGGAGATGATGCCAACAAGGGAATCTTCGGCCTTGTCGATAAACTCGTCGCGCCGCTTCAGCCAGACTTCATATTCCTTGCGCTTGGTATCGAGCTGCTCGATACGGCTGTCTATGTCTGCCCGCAGCTGTGCCAGTTCGCGTGTCTGCATGGCATAGCGTTCGTCGGCCGCCTTGTCGCTGATGTTGGTGCAATAGCGGTCAATCTCCTGACCGCTCTCTTGCTTGACTGCCGTTTCCTGCGAAACAGCATGGGTCACAGGCAGCAACAGAGCCGAAGTGAACACGAGCGCCGCAAGACTTGGCCTGATCGATTTCTTTAGACCCGATACCATAGTCATTGGACCACCAGCTCCGCATGCAATGCGCCCGCCGTCTTGATACCCTGCAGGATCGCGATAATTCCCTGTGGTTTGACGCCGATCTGATTCAGCCCTTTAACGAGACTTTCGAGATCGGTGCCGCCGAGAATGCCGAGCTTCGACGCCTGTGTTGCATCAATGGTCGTGTTCGGTTCGACTGCAGTCACGCCATCGGAAAAAGGCTCGGGCTGGACGATCGTCGGTGTCTCGGTGACGCGCACCGACAAGCTGCCATGGCTGATTGCGACACGCGAGATACGCACCTTTTCACCGATAACCACCGTGCCGGTGCGCTCATCGACCACAACACGTGCGACTTCATCCGTCACCACCGGCAGGCCCTCGATTTCAGCGAGGAATCGTGTTGCGGAAATATTCTTTGGCCTGCGCAAGCGGATCGACTTTGAGTCGCGTTCTTTCGCAACCGGCTGGTTATAGCGGCGCTTGGCAAAGGCATTGATCGTATCGGTGATGCGTATGGCTGTCGTAAAGTCTGCCTCGCGCAATTCAACCACAAGTTCGTCCTGGCCGAAATTGCCGGTCACTTCCTTTTCAACGAGCGCGCCGTTCGGAATGCGGCCACTGGTCGGAACGCCTTGCGTCAAGGTTTCAGCCTGTCCCGAAGCCACGAAGCCGGAGACGACCATATTTCCCTGTGCAACAGCATAGGTCTGGCCATCGGCCGCGGCCAGCGGCGTCATCACCAATGTTCCGCCGGCAAGCGAGGTTGCGTCACCGAGGGAGGAAACCGTAATATCGATGCGTGAGCCGCGTCCGGCAAAGGGTGGCAGGTTGGCGGTGACGATAACCGCCGCGACATTCTTTACCCGCGAGGAGCCCGGAGGTGGGCTAATTCCGAGATTGTCGAGCATCGCCCGCAAGGATTGTTCGGTGAAAGGTGCACTGCGCAGGCTGTCGCCCGTCCCATTCAAGCCTATGACGAGACCATAACCGACAAGCTGATTTTCGCGCACGCCCTGGATGTTGGCGATATCCTTCAGGCGGGCAATCGCGCCGCCTTGTCCCAACGGCGACGCGGGACCGCCCCAGTGCCCGTCATCACCTCTTTGCAGCGCGGCCTGGGCTTCGGCCTTTCGCCACGCAGCCTTGGCTTCGCCAGGTGTGCCATAGAGTTTGGCATTCGCCGACGGCTCAGCTGCGTTCACGACGACCGTACCTGCCAGTATCCCGACGAGGAGAGCGGCTGTAAAACGCATCATTGCATCCCGACCTGGATGCTGCCGTCAGCCAACACCGTGCCGGAGACAATAATGCCGCTGTCCATATTGCGTACCTTGATGAAGTCGCCAGCGTGTCCGGCTTCCATCGGCGTGCCTTTGGCGGTGATGACCAATGTACCCGTGCTGTACACCAGAGCTACCGGAACACCGCGCTCGACCAGATCAGGCTCATTCAATGCATTGACCAGAATTGGCTGTCCTGGCAGCAGGGTACGGCGTGCCACCTTGCCGACAAGCTGTTGCGAAGACAGGACATATTGGCCCGCTGCACTTGCTTTGATCGTGAAGTATTTTTCGTGAAGTCCTGAACCACCGATTATCTCGCCCGGGTAGATAATCTGCGAGGGAACGAGGAACGCTATGCGGTCGGCATGGGCGGCAAACGCAAACGGCCAAACGCAGCCGGCCAAGGCCACTATGCGAATGATATTTTTAGCCGAACAAGTTGCCACCTTCATAATGTTCCTTAGCGCAGGTTCTTTGAAACGACTTGAGCCATTTCGTCCGCAGCCTGAATCACCTTCGAATTCATCTCGTAGGCGCGCTGCGCCGTGATCAGATCGGTGATTTCCTTGACCGGATCGACATTGGAATTCTCGAGATAGGCCTGCTTCAACGTCGCAAATCCAGGATCGCCCGGGACGCCGACAACCGCATCACCTGAAGCATCGGTCTGCTTGTAGAGATTGTCGCCAAGTGGCTCCAACCCGGCTTCATTGGCGAAGTTCGCGATCGTCAGCTGGCCGAGATCGACCAGTGCCGTCTGATCGGCCATTTTCGCAAACACCTGGCCCGTATCGGTAATTTTGACCTCGATCGCATCGGTCGGAACAATGATGTTCGGTTCGACCAGATTTCCATCGAGCGTCACCAGTTGGCCCGTACTGTTCGTGTTGAATGCGCCGGCCCGGCTATACAGTGTCTCGCCAGCCGGATTCTGGATCTGGAACCATCCGCGGCCAACGAGCGCCACGTCGAACGGGTTGCCCGTCTGGTTGAGACTTCCCTGGATATGCAGATTGCGGACCGCCGATGTCTGAACACCAAGCCCGACCATTGCCCCTTCGGGAATGATGCTTTGGTTCGCCGCATTGGGCACGCCTGCCGTGCGTTCTGCCTGATACAGCAGATCCGAAAATTCCGCCTTGGCGCGCTTGAAGCCCGTTGTGTTGATGTTGGCGATGTTGTTGGCAATCACTTCCAGATTGAGCTGCTGGGCATTCATGCCGGTTGCAGCAATAGTAAGCGCTTTCATCGTTGATCCTTAGATAGGCATGCGGCTGATTTCGAGATAGGCCTGGACAATCTTGTCACGGATGGCGATGGCCGTTTGCAGCGACTGTTCCGCGTCCATGACCGCATTCACGACATCCCGGGTTGGCACGTCGCCGGTCATACTCTTCATGGAAACCGCTTCGGCGCCTTCAAGCTTGTTGCTGACCGATCCTGCCAGTTGCGACAGAACATTGCCGAATGAAGACTGGCCTGTGGTTGCAGCGGGGGACGCTGCGCTTGGGGCTACGGTCTCCGCCAAATTCGAGAGAGCGTTACGCGTGGAAACACTGAGAAGTTGGTCTATCATCAGGAATTCCTCAAAAGGTCGACAGTCATGGCAATCAGTTCGCGTGCTTGCTTGACCACTTGGAGATTGGCTTCATAGGAGCGATTGGCTTCACGCATGTCCGCCATTTCGACGACCATGCTGACATTGGGCAATTTCACATAGCCATTGGCATCGGCTGCCGGATGGCTTGGGTCATATTCTTCGGTAAAGGCAGAGGTATCCTTGCCGACTTCGGCAATGCGCACCGTTTCGACGCCAGTGGCGCGATCAAGCTCTGTCGCAAAGGAAACCGTCTTGCGCCGGTACGGGTCGCTGCCGGCGGTCTTGCCGGTCGACTGTGCATTGGCGAGGTTTTCCGAAACAATGCGCAGGCGCGTCGATTGCGCGGAAAGACCGGATGCGGCGACTTTGAGGGCAGCTTGCAGTGGATCGGACATCTTAGCTCTTTACCGCTGACAGCATCATGCGGTGAAACGCTTTGACGATGCTGGTGTTGAGAGAAAACTGACGGTTGATCTCGCCGGATTTCACCATTTCCTCCTCGAGGCTGACCGTATTTTTGGAATGATTCTGTTCGGTCACCGCATCCGTGCGCAGCGCTGTCGCGCTGATGCCGGACGCGTCGATCTCAAGATGGTTGGGATTGGTCGCGGCCATGGTCAGCTGCGTTTGTTCCAGCACATCCTTGAACGGCTCGACATCGCGTGCCTTGAAGCCCGGCGTATTCGCGTTGGCGACATTTCCCGAGATCGCCGCTTGCCTTACCGAGAGCCATTCGGCCTGACGTGATGCCAGCTCAAACAGATGGATGCCCTGCATGTCTTTCCTCGCACGTCTGGCTGGTTAATCTTGCCTTAACCTATGCTTTCAAACTTGCGTGAGACTTGCGGCCCGATCCGCCAGGAACTTATGTTCAAAACGACGTTCACTAGTTGGTGCGGCTGATCACATCGCCGTCGGATGTCTTGATCTGCCAACCGTCCTTGCCATCACCACGTTCGATGGCGACGAGCTTGCTTCCATCGGGGAGGGTTGCGCCTTTTTCGACGAACCAGTAGCCGGTATCATCTTCGATCATAACCAGTCCGCCAACGATCTCGCGTAACAGAAAAACCGGTTTGCCGGGAAACGCCTGCTTGCTGGCCTCTTCGCTGCTAGCCGTCCGGTCTTCCTTCAACTCCGCGGTCGTGGCGGTTGTCATGGGATCAAGTTCCTCGCTCGGTTTGCCTGGCGAAGCTCCATTTCTCCCATGGGTGTCACGTACGACCTTCTGATTGGTCCGGTTGAGCGGATCATTGACCTTTTTACCTGAGGATATGGGCGTCGATTGCGCGTCAAGAACGTCGTAATACATCACGAAGGGCAGCACAAAGCTGCCGACCGCCAGTACGAACCCGGCACTCTTCAGATAACCGTCAAGGCGTTTATCGCGCCGACGAACTAGCCTGGGCTCAGTAGCCGTGGTCTCGGCGGATTTCGCGGGCACAGCTTGTTGTTGCGTCATGATTGCTCCAATGAAAGAACACAAGGGGCAGAACGCCTTCTACCGGCGGCTTTTCCTTGGTTCGCTTGTGTTTTGACCGGCGTCTGTGCCGATCGGCTAAATCTTTCCCTCCGCTGGGCAGTTTGTTTGCGTCCAGCGGTTCTCGAACCATTCTCCAATGCGTGACCCTGATGCCATCCTGGCTTCGGTCACATAGTGGCGTTCGGTTCCCGGTTTCCCATTCTCCTTCAAGAGCGCAGCCCAGTCCTGCCGGGCTCGCTAGGCAGTCATCAGGACAACCGGGATATCGTCGACGCGCCTTCCGTGGTGGTGCCGCGCGGCTCGTAAGCGCGCTGGTCACGCAGGATCTGGAAGACGATCGTCAAAAGCTTGCGCGCGATGGCCACACGCGCCTTGTTGGTTCCTCTGATCTTCAGGTGTTCGTATTGGGCGCGCAGCTGCGGATCGGTCGCGATGGCGGGCGCGACCGCTTCAACGAAAGCCCAGCGCAGCCACTTGTTGCCCTGCTTGATGATCTTGCCGTGGAAGGTCTTGCCGCCGCTCGAATAGGTCGAGGGCACAAGCCCCGCATAGGCGGCAAGCTTCTTGGGCGTGCGGAACCGCGATATGTCATCAATCTCCGCATCGATTAGTCGGACGAAGAACTCACCGATGCCGGGGACCGTCTTCAAAAGCTTCACATTGGCGTTGGCCTTGGTCATGGCCCGGATCGTCGCTTCCGACTGCTTGATCCGCTCATTGATATCGCCGATGAAGTCGAGGCCACGGTCGATCTGGATGCGGTCGATCTCTGAGACGTTGACCTGGGCGAGCTGGACGCGACCGGCCTTGCCGAACAGATCACCGAGCTTCTTCAGCTGTGCCGTCTGCTCCGGATACCGATCAAAGACCGTGACGATGCGGTTCTTCGTCATCGTGCGCAGCCGCACGTAAAACATCCGCTCACGCAGGGCGACGCGTAGTTCCCGGGCCTTGTCGCTCGGTGCCCAAGCCTCCGGCACCAGGTCGGCCCGAAGCAGATGCGCCAGCACCGTCGCGTCGATCTTGTCGGTCTTGATCTTGGCGTCGGCGATCGCCTTGACCTTCAGCGGGTGGGCGAGAACGACATCATCGCAGATGTCGTCGAGCCAGTCGTACACCATCCAGTTGCGGGTCGCTTCGACAACGGCATGAGAGTTCTCCCGGTAGCGTTCCAGAAACCCGCCCAGCGACTGGCGGTCATTCTTCACCCGACCGGAGCGCAGCGTCTTGCCGTTGCTGTCCTGGACAACCAGATGGCTATAGGATTTGGGGTAGTCAACGCCGATATGGTAATCATAAGATGCAGTCATGCTTCCAACTCCTCTATTGAGATCTGCAAAACCCCAATAGGATAAGCCGAAAGGCTGGAAGCGTGGCTGTCCATCAATCATCACCTGCATCTCAGTGATCCGTTCTCTCAACGGGCGCGGCCTCTTTCATGCCACCTCCTTTGGTCGCAGCGACGCCGCAAGGTCGTTGTAAGGATCCTGCGAGAGTGGCGAGGCCGGCGTTTGCTGCATGGCGTCATAGATGAGAGGGACAAGATTGACCGCCTGATCGATGAGAAGATCGCTGCCTGTCTGATAGGCGCCGATCATGCGCAGATCACGCGTTTCCTCATAGCGGGCGACAAGGCCGCGCAGACTGGTCACCAATTTCTGTTGTTCTGTTGTCCAGTTATGCTGGGCAAGGCGAGAGATGGAACCGAGAATATCGACTGCAGGGAACCGTCCCTGCGCCGCGATGCTGCGATCAAGAACAATATGGCCATCCAGCGTGCCGCGAATGGCATCGGAGATCGGATCATTGTGGTCATCGCCGTCGACAAGAACCGCATAGATACCGGTAATCGTGCCACCGCTTTTAAGACCTGGTCCAGCCCGTTCAAGCAGGCGCGGTAGCTGACTGAAGACGCTTGGTGGATAACCGCGCGATACCGGTGGTTCGCCGGCTGCGATGGCGATTTCGCGCGCAGCATGGGCGAAGCGCGTGATGGAATCAACGATCAGCAGGACATTCTCGCCCCGATCCCGGAAGTATTCTGCAATCGCCGTCGCCGTATTGGGAGCAAGCCGGCGCATCATCGGGCTTTCGTCGCCCGTGGCGATGACGGCGATGGTCTTTTCAAGCTTCCCCGCCATTGTATCTTCAAGCATGTCCCGTACTTCACGCCCGCGCTCGCCGGTCAGAGCCAGCACGACTGTATCGAAGTCGGTGGCTCTGGTCATCATGGCGAGCAGTGTGGATTTGCCAACGCCAGACCCGGCGAAAACGCCCATGCGCTGGCCAAAGCACATCGGTACGAAGACATCGACCACATTGACGCCGGTGCGCAGTCCCCTTTCCACCCGGCCACGATTCATCGCCGACGGTGCCGGACAATCCACCGGTTTCGGGTCGGTTCCCGCCGATAATGGTCCCTTGCTGTCGAGCGGATATCCCAGAGCACTGATCACCCTGCCCTTCCAGTCGGGTGCAGGGGCAATGCGGAACGGTCCTTCCGGGAAGACCGGTGTTCCAAGCGATGGCATGATGCGGTCATCGAACGGCTTGATCAGGACCCTGGTCTGTTCGAGCCGGACGACCTCTGCCGGGTGGAGCTGGCTGTCAGAGCGGATTGCCACGATGTCACCGAGTTGAACCTTGTCCGATATCCCACGAACCCCGATGGCGGAGCGCGACACCTCATTGACATAGCCGCCGACAACAACCGGATTTCGCTCCTGAACGATCTGCGACACGATCCTTGCCAGCGCATCAAGGCTGCCCGTCCGTTGGCGTATCGTCGGCAAGGCGGCTTCAAGCGACTGCATGGTCAAACGGCGATCATGTCTTCGATCCGAGCGTCTTTATGGCTTCGGAGAAAGTGTTCTCACTGCCGCGAAGCAATGCGTCAACACGTTCGAAAGCGCGTGATACGCTCATCAACCGCGTCATTTCGCTGATTGCGTCTACATTCGACCCCTCGATCGAACCCTGTATTACACCGGCATTGGGATTGTCGATGGCAGGCTGAGCCGCCATGCTCGGAATGACCGAGGAATTGTCGAAATAGGTGAGTTTGGCGTTCGGACTGATAGTAAAAAGACCGATCGCGCCCAATTGCCTGCCGTTTTGATAGACCGCGCCATCCGACGAAATATCAGGCGGCCCACCATTCGGATCGATCGTCAATGGCTGCCCGCCCGCATCGAGAATGGGATAGCCCTTGACGGAGAGCAGTTCGCCCGTCGTCGACATCTGCATACGACCATCGCGCGTATAGACCTGACCGGCCGGTGACTGAAGGGAGAACCAAACGTCGCCTTTCGCCGCCACATCCAGAGGATTGCCCGTCTGGGTAATCGGACCGGCTTCGGTCTTGATGTAGCTTTCGCCGGCCGTGACGAAACTCGCGTTTTCCGCGGCTTTCGACACCATTGCCTCGAACTTCATGCCTGTGGCACGAAAGCCAGGCGTCGACATGTTGGCGACGTTGTGAGCCAGCGTATCGAGCCGGCGCTCCAGCGAGATTTGTGCCGAAAGCCCAACATAGATCGAATTTTCCATCAACGACCACCCAGCTTGAAGGATTGCAGGGTCGCAAGAATGCTTGCCGAAATCCCGATGGTGGCCGTTCCTCCCAGCAGCAAGGATGGCGCGCTCGCAGCAGTGGAAGGATTGTTCATCTCATACATGGCCGTGAACCGCGTCAACAGCTTGTCGAGTTTGGCAGGGTCCTTGAGATCCTTCAGATCAAGTTTGTCCTCGACCAGTTTGGCCTGTCGGTCAATGTCGAGATTGGACATCTGCGCCGGCATGTTGAAGGTCGCCTGGAAGACCTGCAGAAGCGCCTTGTCGCCAAGTATCTCGAAAGCATTGGTAATGGTCGGCGCCTTGCGGGCGAAATACAGCGCCAGCCGCACGCCCTCATTCTGCTGGCCCGTCTCGACCTCCAGCGTCTGGCGCACATATTTGTCGACGATGGGCTGCTTCACTCCAGGCTGGGCAGTTGCCTTGTCACCAAGCTTGACGAAATTGAATGTCGTCGCAAGTTCCTTGTAACGGGGATCGGTCAGCTTGTTGGCGAAACTGTCGGGATTGTCTATGCCTTCGGTGAGCACCTTGCGGATAAAGGCTTTGGCATAGGCCATATCCTCAAGGCCGAATGCCTTCAATGCGTAGTTGTACAGCTTCGTATCTTTCATGAAATCGTCGATGGATTTCACATTGCCTATGTTTTTCAGATAATAATCGCTCTCACGCTGAACGATCGGCTCCTTGGAGACGCGGGCGAGCGAGCGCGGCAAGTCGGCGGCAATCAGCCTATAGCCCGTCATCGTATTGATCATGATGCGCCTTTCCTGAAAACGTTTGGTTCATATGTGTCAAATCAAGCTTGCCTGAAGCTGGCGGTGCTCATGCTGACGCGGGAACGAGCGGCTCTGTCGCAAAAGCTTTGGCGCGGCGCGGCACTGACTTGGTCAGCAGTTCTTGCACAGTTACGTTGCCGTGCGAATGACAGTTGTCCGTCCTGCATGGAGATAGTCGATGTACATCATTACGGGTCGAGTTTGCTGCCGAGGATTGTCGGCTAATTTCTTGGGCAGCAATCGGTCGCGTATGAATGAGACCAATCGACCAATGGTTTTTACAAAGATGGAAGTGATCAGAAACGTTTTGAAAATGCTGATGATAGCTGATTTTTTGCAGCCATTAATGGGTGCCCGAACCCTACAATCGCACCAGCGACCTCTCGATCGATCCTGCTATCGATTTCCCGCCAACGGGATTCGCCAGATACCAGCGAAATCGGCCAAGAAGGACGGCGATGCCAGCTTGTGAACAACAAAGATCGACTATCATCCGAACCAACAAGGGGGACGATCCATGGCAGTTGGCTTTTTCAAGACTTTGAGGTCATCGCTGCGCGCCAACCTGCTGAAGCGTGTCGATGCACACATTGACGCGGGAACCATGGCCGCAATGAAGTTGAAATTTGAACCTGACACAGGTCGCCGCTACGTTGTTCTCAACATCACGACAGCAGGCGGGGGATCGACCAGTATACGTGCTTACGAAGTTGACGAATTTCTTGAAGTTGCGGAGAAACTATCTGCCGCCATAAATGACATGCGAGCGGCTATTCTGTCGCCGCCGCAAGATTGAGCGATGCCATGGAAAGTCAGGTTCCGCGATAAGGATTTCACGCTCGATCCCGAGTTTGAGTACGAAATCCGGATAGCGTTGGCTGATAAGCGCGAGCTTTCGGGTTCCGTGGAAATCATCTTCCATGAGCAAGACGACGGGTCGTAAACATCACCTTTCACGAATCAGCTGATCCTGATGAATTTTCGTTTGCAGGTACTCATGGATTACATCCTGAGATGGGCGAGGTGTACATTTTCTCTGGGATGCCCGACGATGGCGGTCCGCAAGTGCTCGCGCTTTATAGTGTCGAGAATTTTGGCGAGCCTCCGGTCAACAAGGAACGATTTCCATTGGACAAGTTCAGACAGTGATCATTCCAAAGCCAATATCCGCCAAACCATCCAGACCGCTTCGCTGACTGTCAGCGGGCAGTGGAAGATCGAATGCTCGAGCTCCTGGGCGACGCCCAGGTGGCAGGATGGGCCAAGGACGAGGTCCTCGCCGCAATGATCGAAGTAGCCGAAAATACCAATCTGGCGATGCATCCAAACGTGCTGCTTTCTGTTGAGACAGAACTGAGAAAATTGATGAAGAAAAAGGATGTCTGAATTGGCTGACGCCAAACCTCATCCCGCGCGTCTTATTATTGTTGTCGCATTCAGCCGCGCAGACAATGGGCACCTTGTGCCTGCTTACGATCCGATGCAGTTCGATACCCCAGAAGACGCCACCCGAATGGCGCGTTATCTCGCGGTAAAATGCGTGGGCGTCTTGGCGTGGGTTCGCGATGCCCAGCCTGATGTGGGTGGCTACGGCCCTCCGACGATTCTGTTTCAATCTGGCGACGTCCCGGAGATGGAGTAATCATCAAGCGATCAAGATGACGTGGGAAGCAACCGTTCAAAACCTTATCAAAATTGGCGCGGTCAAAATCACCCGGCGCGATGAACTTGTCGTTCGCCAGCGCCTGGCAGACGCCGAGGCATATTTAACAGACACAAGAAATGTTACGACCACTCAATCGCGTTTCTTGCTGGCAGTTGAAGGGGTGCGCCAGGTAAGTCTTGCGATCCTCAACCACACCGGGATCAAAGCCATTCCCACGGCTCAAAACAAGATCGACGTGGCGCAGTTGGCCGCAATGACTGCACAGCTTGAAACCGTCGTTCCTGGAGCAGCAAAGATCCTCGGAGAAATCCGGAATATCCGCATACAACGGAAGAGCGTGTCACCTGCCCACCAATCTCGCCGGAGCGGGCGGCCAAGGCAGTGGATATCCTGGTCGCCCGTGCCGGAACTCTAACACATACCGGTAAAGACCCTTAGGCGGCGCAAGGCTAAAGGTGATGCTGATCGAAGTTAGAGAGCTCGGTCCAAAATGACTACGATGAGTGCTGCTATTGGGGTGCCGACTATCATAGCAATCGACCAGACAAACGCGGTGAACAATGGTTTCGCGCTTGTGAGTTCATGGTATCGCATGTGAAAGTACGCGCCTAAGACCGCACCAACCCCATGATTTGCCACATATGAACGAAAAGAATTCGGCCAATTACCATTCCAACGATTAGGCCAAATGCTGGCGACAAGACCCGCAGAACGTCCCTAAATGTGTCGGTTGGCATCATTCTCGCCAAGGCAAAAAAAGAGGGCGACGCCTGCCAAGATAGTGCGGGTAACGTGTGCGAGAAACGCATAGGCTATTTTCGGCTCAGTTGCTTTCCGCCACACAAAAGTCGGCGGATCGCGTAATTCGTACCGAATATAGATATAGCACGCCATCGCTCCTGGGATGAATATCAATACAAGCGTCGTCGCAAAAATGAGGTCGGATTTGTCCATTAATTGTCTCTACTTTGCTTTTGTACGGTTTGTTTCCATTAACCACCGTGATCACCCTCCCAACTGACCCTTGATGTTTATTGGGTGATATCTAATGTCGTCGAACCAGCGATTCTGATGGGAGCGATCTTTCCGTTTGCAGCCACATCATTGCCGATGAGTCATCAACTAAAGCTACAAAAAGCGGGCCACAATGCAAAAAGAATGTGAAAACGTTAGAAATGGTACGGTTCTGCGACTGACCAAGCCCCGGAGCAACCCAATCCTGTGGGGTTTTAACCGAAGCAACACCCAGCAATTCTCTGTCGGCAGCTGACGAAATGTCGGATACAGCTATAATCTATGGTGCAGGAGGCCATGCTAGAGAGCTTAGATTTCAGCTGATGGCGGCTGGTGTCGAAGTGGTGGCTTTCGTCGATGATTTCCGCTACGGCCACTTGGTTGAGGATCTTTTAGTCCTCACGCGCGAGCATGCAATTGAGCTTTATCCTTCTGCAAAATGGCATCTCGGATTTGGGCAAATTGCCGGCCGACGTAGAGTATTACAATCTCTTAGAGATGCGGGCTGTAGTATGGGAAGTTTTATAAGCCCAAGCGCGCTTGTTGCCCCAACGGCAAAAATTTTTGAGCCCGCCCAAATATTTGCCAACACTGTCATCTCGACTGGGGCATCCGTGGGGGCAAATGTCATCATCAACTTTGGTGCAGTGATTTCCCACGATGTGGTCATTGGTGAGAATAGCTACGTTTCTCCCGGGGCAAATATTGCTGGAAACGTAACGATTGGTCGTGGCGTCTGGGTTGGAGTGGGCGCAACTATAAAGAACGGTAGCTCTGGGATTGCTTTGACAATCGGCGACAATGTCGTAATTGGCGCTGGTGCTTGTGTCGTTAATAATGTGGAAGGCAATGCGGTAGTCATTGGTGTTCCAGCAAAGGCGAGAAATAATTCCAATGTCTAGACCTCCTATCTACGTAGCACACCCCTTGGTGCCCGCAGGCGAAGACTATCTTTCGATACTTGCTCCGGCACTGCAGAGTCGAAGGCTAACGAACGGAGGAGCGTTATCGTCAGAACTCGAATTACGTCTATCTGAATTATTCCGTACACGACATGTCAATCTAATGAGCAACGGTACTGTAGCTATCGAAATAGCAGCTAAAGCCCTTAAGTTTAAGAATAAAGTAATCACCACGCCGTTTACCTTCGCCGCAACTGTCGGCGCCTTATTATGGATTGGACTAGATCCTGTGCTGGTAGACATCGATGAGGATTTTCTAACGTTGGATGCTACGGCAACCGAAAACGCGTTAGATGATGATGTGAGCGGAATCGTCGGCGTTCATGTTTATGGATGTCCATGCGATTTAGACGCGTTCGCGAAGATATCGGAAGCTAGCGGCGTTCCCGTACTTTACGACGGTGCCCATGTATTCGACGCCTCCTTTAATGGGTTACCGATCGTTGGCTATGGCGATGCTACGACCATGAGCTTTCACGCAACCAAGCAATTTAATACTGGGGAAGGTGGCGCTGTTGTCACCACTTCGCAAGAAGTCAATGCACGTGTCAACATTCTCAAGAATTTTGGCATCGAATCTGAGGATGTTATTTCGGATGTTGGCATAAATGGAAAGATGAGCGAACTCAATGCGGCCTTCGGTTTGGCCAACTTGGACGTTTTGTTCGAAGAGCGGGCACGACGGACCCAAGTAGCCCAAATCTATACTAATGAGCTTTCTGAACACAGAAAAATCCGGATAGTGCAGCAACGGCCAGGAACTTCTAGTTCCAGTCAATATTTTGCCGTCAGACTTCCTGTCGAAAATAACGTACAACTGAGAGACAAGGTATATATAGCATTACGCGATCTTGGTATTTATACCAGGAAGTATTTTTATCCCCTTATTTCTGACTTACCCGCATACACCCAGCACATGAGCCAGAAAACATTCAATCTACCCAATGCAAATCGCGTTGCACGGGAGATCCTGACGCTACCTTTGCATGGTGGAGTTTCGGATAGCGATGCTAAATTGATTGCGAGGTCCGTAGTGGAGGCACTCGACGCTTAGGAGGCGGCTGTATGATAAACTCGCCCAAAATATCGGTAATAATGCCGTCCTATAATCATCAGGAATTCATCGCAGAGGCCATTACTAGTGTTTTAAACCAAACAATCAGTTCTATTCAACTGATAATAGTTGACGATGGCTCCTCTGACGGGAGCGCTTCAGTCATCCGATCATTCACTGACGAACGTATTGTCTTCAAACAACTCCCTAGCAATTTAGGCGCATGCGAAGCATTGAACATTGGACTCTCGCTTAGCGAAGCAGACCTAGTAGCCGTGTGCAATTCCGATGACCGTTGGCACAAAGATAAACTTCAGCGCCAACTCCGGGTGATGCAGGAGAGACCTGATATCGGCGCTGTTTTTACGAATGTGCAATGGATAGATGCGAATGGAGCATTTATCCCCGCTGATTCGTTAACCCCATACCATGCAGTATTTCAGCAAGCCAATCGTTCCAGGCAGGAATGGCTCAAAACTATAATAGAAAGAGGAAACTGCTTATGTCACCCATCGGTTCTTCTAAAGAAGGAAATATTCAGTAAAGTTGGCGCGTATGACAATAGATATAGACAGCTCCCTGACATGGATTTGTGGGTGCGCCTGTTACAATTGTACGAGATTTTCGTACTGCAGGACGCACTGATAGAATTTCGCTTGCATGAAAGCAACACAAGTCGCCCTCTCCCGGCAACGAGCATACGGTCGATCAACGAACACCGGTTGGTGCTCGCGAGGCTGATGGACGACATTAGCGCCTCCAATTTTCGGTCGACCTTTATACCCCACATCAAGAGTGAAAATGACATTGATGCCGAAAAGACTAAATACTTACTTAGTCACAACGGGCCATATGCGACCATGTTCAATCAGCTGGGTGCGGAGTGGTACTTAAAATTTGAACCGGACGCCACGGATTTGCCCATATCACCACACGAATTCCACGAAATAAATTCAATTAGTTCTCCGTGGTCACATCAGGAAGAAATACACAGGCTCAAGGAGGAAACAGACAGGCTCAAGGAGGAAACAGACGGGCTTAATGCCGAGCTGTGGCGCGCGAAAACACAGCTAAACGAACTAGCTGATCAACTGTCTGAACGGATAAAAGAAACCATCCAACTTAACACGACAATCAATCGAGAAGCAGTTTTCAATCTTTCAACTGCCAAACTTATTTCAGCGATTCTGTGTCGGTTAAAAAGTCGCACTCTTTCATTGGTAACCAGTAACTCACGATGAGAGTTTCAAACTCTCACGTTGCTCTAGTTAAACCTTAACGAGGCCCGTCGCCATTAGGAGAAACTAATGCTAATTACATTCGCTGACCGATATGAGATGATTGCAACTCTAGGCAATGGGCCACTGGACACAATGGTCGAGCTTGGTGTGTACAAGGGCGAGTTTGCCGATTTCTGCTCACAAAAGATCACTCCTAACCGGCACTACCTGATCGATTTTTGGGATTATGATCGGTACGAGTTCGTGTTGAAAGACGCTCCCCAGAATTTAGAGCGTCAGGCGATATTTGAAAGTTATTTTGACAATGAGCCTCGGGAGACCCTCTCAAGGGCGCAATTACAGGTAGAGGCTACGTTTTCGAATAGATCCAACACAAAGATAATAAAAGCAGACATTGCTGCAGCTGCGGTTGAGTTTCCAGATAATTTTTTTGATGTGATTTATCTTGACGGAAACCACACATATGAATTTGTTTTAAGAGATCTCTATACTTGGTATCCCAAACTGAAGTCAGGTGGATTGTTTGTCTGCAACGATTACTTCGAGTCTTCATTTGCAGCGAAGCAAAACATTGGTGTGATCCCCGCATTTCAAACATTTTCTCAACGCTTTGAAGTTCATCCTATTATGCTGTCAATGACTGAGTGGTCAGATTTTTATTTCTCCAACCAACCGCACTCTCCTCTGATAAGCAGACTGATAGAGGGATTGATCAATACGGGCCAAAATTTGCTGGAGATACCGTCTGATTTTCTTGGGAGCTATCATCACAGTGCAGTCAAGATTACCGGTGGACAAATTTTGCTTCCCGTCTTCGGAAAAGGAAAATGAATTAGGCGGCCGTTCGTTCAATTTTGAATTCGGTTATCACGCCGCTTTCTTGTCTTGTGGTTATTCCGCCGTATTGCTAGAGCAAACCCGATAGGAACCCAGCATGACAAACGAGTTTTATGATCTCCTGATAATCGACGACATCTATCCGTCGAACTTCTCGCCATTTCGGACAATAGAATATAATCATTATATGTGGTTTTTTGATGCGGCGGTCCTCTCCATGGAAGGCTCGCAACTCTGGATCGAGAACAGCAAAATTGGTGAGCATATTGAAAAGCTGGATTTGGATTCGAAGTATAAATCTCGCATTTCTTCCTTTCGAGACGGCCATAAGATTGGCGGAAAAATCGCCTACATTACGTTCCTCGGAAATGCCTACAAGCTATTGCCTTATCTGACCGCACGTGGATTACCCTTTATACTTCAGCTGTATCCCGGCGGTGGGTTCGCGATAGACCAACCGGAAACTGATGAAAAGCTGAAAGCTGTTTTGTTAAGTCCCCTTTGCAAAAAGGTGATAACCACTCAAACCATTACTAAAGATTACATTGTCGACAAAATCGGCTGCAGCCCGGAAAAGATTGAGTTCATCTTCGGTGGTGTATTCGATAGTCGAATTGATTTTGATTATTACCGAGACAAGGTAGTCTATGGGAAACATAAGGAGACAATAGACCTCTGTTTCGTAGCTCATAAATATGGTGACGATCTCGTCTCGAAAGGGTACGACTATTTTTTAGAAGTCGCTCAGACGCTTGAGCAGAAATTCTCAAACTTACGGTTCCACGTTGTAGGAGATTACTCCCCTGGCGATATTCCCCTTGAAAATATAGCCAAGAAGACCACGTATTACGGTCGCCAACCGAGTTCATTCTTCGCTGATTTCTATCCAAAAATGGACGCAATCGTGTCGTTCAACCGGCCCTTTGTTTTGATGCCAGGAGCCTTTGACGGGTTCCCGACGGGTGCTTGCTTGGAGGCCGGTTTTCGGGGAGTCGCTAACATTATAAACGATCCTCTTAACTTAAACATCGCGTTCAAGGACGGTGAAGATCTTTTAATACTAAACGACGATTTTCAGAGTTCGATTGAGAAAATTTCTCGGCTGCTTGCTGACCAAAACGCTCTAATGAACTTGGGCGTTGGAACTTGGCGAGCTTTTCACCGCACTATGGACCTAGATGCCCAGCTATGGGCCAGGACAAAGGTTATAGGTGACGAACTCTTGAAACACACTGCTCTTGTCGCTGTGGCTCCTTTTACTAAGAGTTCGCTCGACGGAGAACCACTCCGATTACAAACTCAAAACATTCTACACGAGAAAAATCACCTGCAGGCTGAACTCGATAGAGCTTTGAGCCGAATTGCCCGGCTAGATTCAGAGCTCAGTCAATGGCAGCGGGTCGTTGAGCATGTCTCCAAAGGCGTACCGTATAGAGCTTATGCAAAAGTCAAGGCGTTCGCTCGCCGAAATCTGAACTTTGGAGGTTAGTTGTGAGTACTGACAAGTATGCGGTCATTTTGGTGAGAGGCGACATCGATCGGTTCAAACACAATGTTCTTTTCGCCGGAGAACTGACGGCTGCGTTTAATCGAAAGCAGTGGCGAGCTCTGACTTTGGACTACATATTAGATAGTAAGGCCGTTTTTGCTGCCTTGCGGGATCCTCTCTGCAGTTTTTTTGTCACCTTCAACGGTTTCGGAACAGAATTGGAAATGCCAACGATTGAACCTGGCCGACTAGCGCCGGCGTTTGAAGCGTTTGGTAAACCAGTACTAGATATAATGCACGACTGCCCAGTGCATGAAAGCATGCTGCATCAACTGAAATCGACCTACGCAGCCAGAAAGCTTTTCATTACAGATTACGCCTATGCCAGAATGGCATCCGATATTGGTGTCAAGAACGTCGTGTTTGTTCCGTCAATCACTTTTCCCACAGCTAAAAGGACTTTCAAGAGCCCCACCGTAAAAAACATTCGGATACTCTTTGCCGCAGGTTTTTCAGCGCCGAGTTACAGTCGCGACCGGTTTGACATCAGCACCACAAAAGGTCGGATATACCGCGACATACTTGATCTGATAACAGCAAAATGCGGGGATAATTGGGCCTTAGACCCGTTGACTGAAGTGCTTAATGCGCTCGCTGATCTAGACATATTTTTCGCAGGTAGCAATCCAGATCATCGTTTTCTTCTGACTACCATAATCGATTACACGAAATTTGATCGTCGCGACAAAATCTTGTCGGCAATTAGGGATCTGCCCGTTACGCTGGTCACAGATAGAGAAATTAATCCAGCAAAGTTGGGTTCAGACATGACAGTGCTCCCCGACCGATCGGCCACGGAAATTTTGCAATTGATGGCGAATTCTTCGATAGTCTTGTCCCCCACTACCCATATGGCCGGATTTCACGAGCGTCCTCTGTCGGCATTCACGGTTGGATCGGCAGTAGTTTCAGCTCCATGCGGTCCACTTCAGGCAAGTTTTTCACATGGAAAGGATATACTGTTCTTTTCTGACCCGACCGAGCTTCGCCATTCACTACAAACACTTCTGTCTGACAACGATTATTGTAATTCAATTGGACAGGCGGGCAAATTGAAAGCCTCAAATCTTTTCTCACCAGATAGGCTGATCGAGACAATGTTAAATTCCATCAGAAACTTGCAATAGGATAGAACACGGTCGTTTCAATAAGTTTACATTTCCCCCTCGCATCCCGTAGGAAACAAGGGGCTGATTTATTGACGGGGGGACATAGCTCAAGGCGGCGAACTGGGGTTCCTGCGCTCGTAATCTTCCCTCGCCTGCATTGTGGCTGTTAAAGCTGCAATTGCATTGCACATACAGACCTTGCCGTGTTGCAATCGATCGAGCCTCGTAAGCGTGTCATTCTGGAAGTTGGCGGCAGTGGCGTGGGCCGTGACCTGTTTCGTTTCCACTCCGGTAAGGCGGTCATTCACCTTTACAGATTGATCAATGGCCGTGGTTGCTGTCCGGACGTGGTCAGGTCGAAGAACTTGCGTCTGGCGCAAGTCCAATCAACCACCGGCCATTCGCGAGGCTGCTTGCTGGGCGCGCACGGCTCTCGTAAAGATCGCGGAAGCCTGCATAGCCATCGGCACGGAGAAGTTTGCCAGATGTTCCATCGGGTGCTGACCTTTGCGATCCGGGCTATAGAAGTAACAAACGGCGGGCGACGCATTGTCACCCCAGGGACGTCCATCACGCACATAGGTCCATAGACGGCCTGTTTTTGTCTTGCCCTTTCCGGGTTCAAGTACCGGAACGGGTGTGTCATCCGCATGCAGTCGATCCGCAGCAAAAACATGCTCCTGTAATCTGGCGGTCAATGGCTGCATCGCTGCATCAGGGCGCTCGCCTTGCCGATCCAGTCCGCCATAGTGGAGCGGGAGAGTTCGATGCCTTCACGGGCGTAAATGTCCGATTGGCGATAGAGCGGCAGGTGATCACAATATTTGGCGACCAGCACATGGGCGAGGAGACCAGGTCCGGGTTTGCCACGCTCAATGGGGAGCGACGGCATCTTCGCCCTAATATCTGTATCACAGCCCTTGCAAGCAAAGCGCGGCTGAATGTGGCGCACCACCCGGAAAGAGGCGGAACATAATCCAGCACTTCACTGACTGTTTCGCCCGTCTTGATGAACTCCGAGCCGCCGCAGACGCACCAGCAATACGCCAACACCACACCGGCGAGCTTGCTGAAGCAAGCTGCCGGCATCGAATCCAATACCCTAATCCTGGTTGAACGGTTGATGCGCGTTCGGCCCCACCCCCAGCAGAGCTACCGCGCTGCGCAAGGCGTTCTGTCGCTTTCCCGGCGCTATGGACCTGCTCGGATGAACGCCGCCTGCGAGCGGGCGCTGACGATCAATGCGCTCTGCTATTCCTCCGTCAGCACCATTCTCAAATCGGGTCTCGATCAGGCTCCGCCTGTCGATGAGCCGGTCAAGCCAGCCCCGCCGCACGGCAACATCCGCGGCAGTTCCTATTACCAGTGAAGAAAGGAAGACACGCAACATGCTCACACATCCACCCCTCGATCAGATGCACGCACTCGGTCTGTCCGGCATGGCGACTGCATATCGTCACCTGGCCAATCAGTCTCAAGGCAACGATCTCAGCCGTGACGAGTGGCTCGGCTTGATGCTCGCCCGTGAGATGGCAGTCCGCAGCGACAAGCGCCTGACCAATCGCCACGCAACCGCCAAACTCCGCTTCCCCGACGCTTGCATCGGGAATATCGACCTCGCCGCCCATCGCGGCCTCGATCGCCGACAGCTTCTCTCACTGGCGCAAGGCGAATGGCTCAAGGCGCATGAGCATCTGATCCTCACCGGGCAAACGGGAACCGGAAGAACCTGGCTCGCCTGCGCCATCGGCCGGCAAGCGGCCCGTCTCGACTATTCCGTTCTCTATGTCCGAATGCCCCGCCTCTTTGAGGACCTGGCCCTGGCACGCCTCGACGGCCGCTTCCCTCGATTGATTGACAAGCTCGCCCGCGTTCAACTGCTGATCCTGGGCGATTGGGGAACGCATGCACTTGCCGATCAGCAGCGGCTCGATCTGCTCGAAATCTTCGAAGAGCGCTACAGAAGGAAACCCACGCTCATTACCGCTCAACTGCCCGTGGCCCAGTGGCATGAGATGATCGGCGAACCCACGCTTGCTGATGCCATCCTGGACCGCATCGTTCACAATGCACATCGTATTACGCTCGAAGGCGACAGCATGCGAAAGCAAAAAACGAGACCGCTCTTGACGGTACCCGCAAACCCGGAAATCAATAACCGGTAACACTCAACCAGGCGAACGAAAGTCGATCCCGAGAAACTGTCCGGGAATTAGTGAACCGACTGTCCGGGATTTACCGGAACCGATGTCCCTTTAATCCGAAATCCGCATAGAAACGTCACATCTGTCCGCGCCTCGGTGGGTTCTTGCCGCATTTGTTTCCGCCAGGAATATATCTGTTGCGGAACGATATCGTGCCGTCGGGCGACTTCGACAATACTTTGTCCGCTCGAAGCCACGTCGGCCAAGATATCCAACTTCTGCTTGTCCGACCAAATGCGCCGATGTTCCCGGCCCGTCAAAATCTCCATACGTCCCATCGTTCACCTTCGATACATCGTTAACTCCGTATTTAACGATGTAACTTCAGTGCTTCGCAGAAAATCTCAAAGGCAGGATCACCGGACGTTTACGACGCATGATGGAAAACTGCGTCATCCAGCTTTCAAAGGAATACGTGAAACGGCTGACAACGCCGAAGTTTACGAGATTGACGGGAAATAACGCCTTCAGAGCAGCGTTGTCCGGACGACATTGACGCTCATGGCAACCGGGGCTCAGCACTTTTGGTGGACAACACGCCGGACCCCGCCGCTAGGGTAGCGGAGATTTTTTGTTGTGGCCGAATGCCTGTCCCGAAGTGGAGGTGTTATCCCGCGACTGCATTGCCAAATTCTTTCGACGGGTTTCTTCGTCAAATTGATAACGTCGCGCTCCACGGCAGTTAGCTTGATAGTCGTCTTCCGCCATGCGTGTAGTATAAACCAGGACAGCCTAAGCGCGAGTTTACCTGGACGCTAAAACCTTATCAGCCCGTCAATATGGCATCGTCAAACCGTCTTGGATCGTCAATCGGCCAAATATCCCCAACCTGCAAGGAGGACTCGATCAAAGTGTCTGCTCGCCCGCGGTAATAACATTCTGGCTCGCAGTCGTGATCCGGCTCCCAAGTTTTCATCAAAGCCAATATTTTACTGAAATATCGAAGCTGGAAATGAAACTGTCCGCCTTCGAAATTTTCAAATTGCTCCAATAACTGTCATATGATGCTCGGTCGATATCGCCTTCGGAAAATTCGTCGCAAATCTTATCGTAAATATCCTCCTTATTGGCGCGGTCAGGGTTGAGGTTGGTGATAAGGACCAGCCCAGTGGGAGCGCAATCAAAGACCTCTATTTTCAACTCGGGGCAATATTTGCGCAATGCAGGGACGATTTTCCACACGTCCCCAGTCCAGAATTGACTAAAGGAATTGGATTGCGCCCGGCGCGGATCATCCGGATCCCTCACAGTCATATTAAAACCCGGAGGAAGGCAATCATGTAACGCAATGATAGAGTTGCGTCTGCAATAACGTTCGGTATTGAAGAAATCCCGCAGCAGAAACTCAAATAGGTGCATTCCATCAAGGAATGCCAAGTCTATTTTGTCGCCAAGGATTGCAACTGGATCGTAGTGCCGAAAGAAAGAGTCACTTCCTTCTTGTATGAATGTACAGGACGGCTTGATTCCCAGTACGTTGTTTGTGACTTGAAAAAAGGGATCGACGGCAAGCGACCGGCACGATGAAAGTGCGAGAGTTCCCCCGGTTAGTGTTCCTATCTCGAAATAGGTTTTCGGCTTCAGGTTTTCGTGAAGCTTAAGCAAAAACGTAGTGTAGAACAGACCAGCAACCTCATCAGAGTGATCTACAGCTGCATCTTCAATGATCGCCTTTCCTTGTTCAACTTTAACTTTCACTTTGCGTAGCCTTAATATTTGTTTCAATTGATGTTCGCCCTTCTCCGCCCTCACGTTCGTAGACATTCTCATCGGATAACTTCCGGCCTATCGCCGACGAAACAGCTTCTAACCAACCTCGGCCGAAGGTCTGATCGGGTTCAAGGTAAGTTCCTTCTGCCCACTCGTTCCAAGCGTTTACAAAAACAGCATCCTCCGCAACGGGCTTCTCATTCATAATTTGCAGAACAGTGGCGCGCAGCCACCGCCTGAAGCTCGCAGGGCTTGCACCAAGAAAAATGTGGGCATCTTTGCCTCTACGCGCGGTATTATCCCAGCCCATGGTTACCCCTCGGTAGCGCTTCGGGCCGCGTTGCTCAGACATCGCGTCTACAGCGGCATCCACTGTATAATTATAATTATAGCCGTTGATGGAGTCACCAGTTTCGATCGATCTGGTAGTTTCTGGTGCCGTAGGAATGTTGTGGGGAGGGAATTCAAAATATCCGTCCAATCCCAGATCTGACGGGTTGTCTGGTAACTCGGCGTCATCGCCAAGACGTAACCATCCACCGATAATCTGAACATCGGTGATGCGATTCCGCAATAACTCAGCACGTAGTTTTTCGAGAGCCAGTTTGGCGTTAGGTATGTGCTGTACGCGGTAGATGGCAACGCAGCGTTTGCCTGAAATTCTCAAGTACCGATCATCCTGCAAAAGCGGCAAAATGTCAGCCGCGAATTTCAACTCCCATCCGTCTTCATAGGTTTGAGGTATGATCGTCTCCTTGGACAGACCATCCCAATTTCGGCTCCATGGTTCATTTGCCCAGCAAATCATGAAAGGAAAATCTGGCTGACCTGCCCGCAGAACGCTCTCCAATGGCGTTTCAAGAACTTTGCGACCGTTAAACCAGTAATAGTAGTAACAAAACGCAGATATGCCGTAGGCTTTCGCCAAACTAGCCTGCTGTTCGCGAATTTCCGGAAGGCGCAGGTCGTAGAATCCTAGCTCTGAAGGAAGCTTGGGCTGGCGATGATACTTACATTGCGGCTGGGCCCTTGTAACGTTTGTCCATTCAGTGAAGCCTTTTCCCCACACTCGATCATTCTCAGGGATTGGGTGAAACTGTGGTAGATAGTTTGCGATAATAAGAGGCGGCTTCGCCCGATCAGCTTGTCGCGAACCATTTTCAAGATCAGTGTTCGTCGTAATTCTCATGCCGGCGTTGTGGCAAGCGACGCTAAATAGCCGTTCTACAGCGTGCGCCAAATTCCCATCGATACCAATCGGTTCTGGCTCAAAATCATCGAAGTTTAATTTCAAGCTATCAACTTCTCGCAAAAGGAACGGCCTAATCCAAAATACGGACCCCCCCGCAAATTCCTGTTCGTAAACCTCGGTCGAGAGACCAAACCACGGCAGGTACTTTCCAAGGTGTGCTTCGTTACCTGCCCAATATTCGCGACCTTTGTATTTTGCACCATCTGCGACGTGCATTCCCATGTCCGGATCAGCGTCAAATGCGGCCAATATCGTGGTGACCCGATCTGTATCCCTCAACACTCCGTCGACCAGGTGTTGCCGCCACTCTCCTCCACCTTCACGGTAAACGCTTTTCTTTGAATGCAGCTTACAAATGTAATCGTATTGATAGAGAACGCCTGTAGCGACTATCTCGAGAAAAGGAATGATGTCCCTTCCATGGTTGTCGCACTGAATAATTTGCGCATCTGGAAATGTCTGGCGAATTCGATCCGCAAAGGGAGCATTTTCCTCACCTACCAGTGACACGAACAAATCGAACGCCTCTGGTATATCCATAATCGAATCCGATAGTTCGTCCCATAAGTCTGTATAATATAAATGCATGACAACCGCGATGCGAGCAGTTGGCTTGAATTCCTTAAGCAAAAGACGATCTGACCTTAGCATCGGCTCCACCCACTGGGAGTTCTTGTCTCGAAAAAACGCAGATGGACGGTGTATTACTTTCCCCTCAATCGTTGCGACGGAACTTTCGTCACTGTTTACAATGGCAATGGCCGATGGCGCGGATTCAAGCGGTGGGTTTTGCTCTCGGGATGGCACAATCCTAGTTAGGGCACTGATCGGACTGCGCATTAGTGTGCGAACCGGCCGTGGAATAACACGAGCAATTTTACGCACAGGTCCCAATGCCCTCCACAACGTCGATGAGCGCAAAGCCAGCAATTCACTTTGAACAGTCTCTCGATCCCTCTGAGCGGCATCTATCATTCGGTCGCGGTCCAGAAGCTCTGCTCTGAGCTCTCGATTTTGACTACGTGATGCCTTCAATGAAGCGCGGAGTTCGGTGACGCGTCTTAATTGGGTGGCTCCGCGTCCAGGTCCCTTCGTAACGGACGGGCTCTCAGTGGTTCGCTCTAGTATACGCGCAAGCGTTATGGCCTGCTCTCTCCAAAGGAAAAGCTCAGCATCCGGCTGCTCGGCTCGTAGCTCTGCGTCAGCCATTTGCACCGGCTTATCAGCTTTTGTCATTGTCAATTTCCCTTAATGCCGCCTTCAGAACGTCGATGTTGACGCTATAGGCCATCTCTATACCTTCACTAATGTCGTGATCTGATAGAACATCAGGAGCGCAAGCGCAAAGGTACCAATCAAGTCCAAAAACGCCACACGTCTGCCTCGTCCAACCATCCGGAAAGGTAGAAGGTTGAATTTCAAGCACTTTTGCTCCGGTTTCGCAGAACGCAACGTGCGCCATACCAGCACCGCCTTCGCCGACGACGACCCTGGCATTGCTCACCTCCTGCACAATATCGTTCATAGGCGTTATAGTTGGATCAACGATTCGAAAACCATAATCGATAAGCATTTCCTCGACCTGCGACCTGTTTCTCATGAATCGCTTTTTGCTCACCCCCCGGTTGATGAAAATTTTGGTCTGGTCGGTCTTCGTCACCGCCACACCAATTCTTAAAAGATCAAACACCGGACGAACAAATCGTGTAGGAAACTGAAGGTGCCCGTAAAGCATCGTGTTGGCCAATAGCACGCGAAATGTGGTGTGGCTGGGAAGGGGAGTATAGTTCTTCAATAGACCCAGCCTATCGAGTATGTCTTCTTGCCAAGAAGCCAAATGCCCACCAACCAAAGTGAAATCATCATTAAAATATGGCGACGATTTCAGCGCCAACGCAGCTCCAAGCCCATCCATAAGGAAATGCCCGAAATTAGGAGCGCCTGGGCCGCATATTGGCATGGCAATTTTGTCAACATATGGCACTTTCTCCCAACTAGAGATGCTTATATCCCCGCCTTCATTGCGGAAGATCGGATCAAAGGTAGCGAGGGATTCAAGGCGAAAATCGACGCCTGCCGAGGTATCAAGAGCTCCCTTGTACAAATAGTTTCCGCTGGCGATAACTGAGTAAGAATACGGTGAAAACAACGAATACGGAAGTGAAACGAATTCTATCCCCTGCCTATGTGCGATTGGTTTCGAATACCAATCATTTATGAGACTTTCCTTTTCCGCGAATGCGTTCTTTCCAAATTCGGCTGCCTTAACTACGTTATCCAAGTGCAAAAAATCGCTCGTCCGGTACAGCATCGGCTGAGCGTAGCCTTCCAATAGGGCTTGCATGAACTCAGAGAGCGTGCCGGCTGTTCTTCCTGTTACAGTTTCAATGAGCCGCACAGACATGGAAAAAGTCCTCTCAGGTGGTACCGATTCGTGTCACATCAGCTGCAACCGCTCTCGCCCCTAAGTTGTTGGACTCTTAACCCCAAAGTCAAAGGGTCTCCATGACAATTTTCGAATCTCCATCAAAGTTCACGGTGAAGCCGCTTTGGCAGGTTACTGAGAAAACCAATCCGATCGCTTGGATGAGACTTTCATCAGCAACAGAATGTCGACCGCCTAACGGTATTTGGTACGGATGCACAGCTAGCGTGAATCTGTTATCTATGAATCCGAATTCGATTAGGATAGTTCTCCAATCGATAGACGTTTGAATTCTTATTGGAGAACGCGTGATGAAACCGAATGAGTTTGGTCATATTCAGCAACAGGTTTCAGCAATTGAGAAGGGTTTGCCTGCCGATGCGAGCCGCTCCCTTGCGCTGCACCATTTGCAAGAACTCGGACTAAACGACTATCTGCAAACGCTGTGGTATATGCCAGATGCCAGATATCCTCGCCTTTCAGCTGCTTTACCGGCTATGGCCTCGCCAGAAGTTCAAATGCAGTGGACGGGTCAATCGGATTTGCCTCTCATCATTCAGACCACTTCATTTGTTCGCTCGGTAGCGGAGCATTACGTTAGGCTGCAGAACGAACCATTAACCGATAAAAAGATTCTCGACTTTGGTTGCGGTTACGGAAGGATGCTCCGAGCGTTCTCGTTTTACAGCAATAATGTCTACGGGGTAGATCCTTGGTCGGAGTTCTATACGCATTTGCAATGAAGCCGGCCTGACCGAATCCGTCTTTCTTTCAGATTATCTGCCAGACAGTTTACCCGTCCCTGATGATTTCGATTTCGTGTTTGCTTTTTCGGTGTTCACACACCTCAGTGAGCGCGCCACCAAGAAAAACCTCGCCGCAATACGGAACCATATGAAAGTCGGAGCACTGGCCTGCATTACAATTCGTCCCGTGGAATATTGGTCGCACGTTCATGGCAGCGAGCCTCAAGATTGGCTTGAAGCTCGATGGAACGCGCATCGGGAAGAGGGCTTTACATTTCAACCTCATCAGCAGCGTGAACTGGTAGATGGTGACATCACTTATGGCGACACGTCAATGACGATTGAGTGGCTTATGTCAGTTGCGGATGGCTTCGAATTGGCTGCAGTCGATCGTAGCAGCGATGACGAATACCAACGGTACGTTTTCCTGCGGGCTATTCCATTCGAGGAATCGGTGTCCAGACCGACTCGTTCTGCAATCCTTCATCGTCGCCCCGCGCCAGGCCAACTTGTTCACGAGACGCGAACGGTCGACTTGGTTCGAACGGTACTCTCGCGACTTAAGTCGCGAGTGGGCATGTGACAGATGGCCGGGAATTTGGCGAAACTGTTATTAATCAGATTGGTTAGCTCATTGAGGTATACGTTTCGTCTGGCAAATGCATATGGCCGATCCCGGGGAAGTTCGAATCCAGGGGTCAAGTAATGAGCTAGCGGTGCATTGCGAAATCCGACGAATGCACGGGCAACAATGGAGGCTTTTTTGCTAGATCGTCATGCAGATTTGACACAGCGCTCCGTGCGTGCGTTTTGACGAATAAGAGCTTTTTCAGGGTCTGTGCGATGAATCGAAGAACGGCCGCGCCGCAGGCCGCAAGGAGGGTCAGCGCGGCTAAACTGAGAGAAATGCCGTCGAGCAACGGGGCATTTCCTTGGTCGTGTGGACAATAATGATGAAGTCTAGAAGATTGGGCTTCGTTGATGTATCGATACCAACCTTCGATTTATTGGCGTTTCCGTCGCCCCAGCCGAAAGTTTAGAGATGGCAGAAACGACCCGGCCCCTTTCCAAACGAAAAGCCTCGATCGTTACCATCATCCCCTACTATAACGGGTCTGCGTTCGTTGAGCGGGCCGTGAAGAGCGCCTTTGGCCAAAGCGTCCTGGCTGATGAGTTAATAGTGGTCAACGACGGATCAACCGAATCTGAGGCTGCATTCGTGCGCGACTTGGGCGAGCGTATGAAATTCAAAGTGATTGACCAAGCAAATGGTGGTCAAGGATCGGCCCGGAACGCCGGGGTTGCTGCGAGCACATCGGAGTATATCTGCTTTCTCGACCAAGATGATTTCTACCTTCCCACTCATAACGAGATTCTCGCTAATGGCATTCCTCATGACAACAAGCGCTTCGGATGGGTGTACGCCGATCTATATCGCGCTGAAGTCAATGGAACCTTGGTCAAGAAGGAAATTGTCAAAAATTATGGCGAGCATCCCAAGTCCTCACTGCATCAGGTCCTTGGCACAAATCTGATGATACTGCCGTCGGCGTCGTTAATATCTCGTCGGGCATTCGAAGATGTTGGCGGCTTCGACGAACAGTTTACGGGATACGAAGATGATGACCTATTCATTCGCCTCTTTCGGGCTGGCTACTCAAACGACTTCATTTCAAAACACGTTGCTGTTTGGTGCATGCATGATGAAAGTACGTCAAACAGCATCCGGATGAGCCGCAGTCGCCTGAAATTCTTTAAAAAGTGGGCGTCCATTTTCCCAGATGACCCAAGTACGGGTGAATTTATCCTGCGGGATTGCCTTGTCCCAAGATTCCATACCGACTTTATTGGAGAATCCATGACGGCCATGTTGCAGGATCAGGAGAGCAAGACGAACATCTATATTCACAGACCCGAGCTTAGGCACATTTTGAATGAATATGCCGGTATTGTTCTGCGCAGTCCTAGCGTTTCGCAAAAGATGAAATTCAGGTTGAGAGTGCAATTAGCGATACTGTCACTCGATTCCAAGATTGCTGGGAGCGCGGCCAGAGGCGCTATGAGGTTTTTAAGGTCGCTTAAGGGCTCATAATATCAGCTTTCAACGGCTGCTGGAGCCGGGTCGGAAATATTATCTTGTAATTCCTGATAAGCGCTATTGCTTCGATCATAATAGTGATCCCTCCAGTCTTGCAGCTGTTCTGAAGAGTAAAGGGCAGACTAGACACCCGCTTCTCAAAGTTATTGAGCATCGCGCACTAACAACTCACAATGAGGCATCAGCGGCATTGTGCTGGCGACCAGGTCAATGATGGTTGGAAAGAATCAATTGCCGAAAGGGCGGTAGCCGCAATCCACGAACACGAATTGGCCGACGGCGACTACGTTGATGTACATGGCAGTTCACACCACCGCACAATGATACGCAGTTTACGGCAGTTATGGCATTGTCCTAATTCTCTACGTGCTCCCAGATTAAGGCTGGGGAAAACTCAGGAGTTGCCGATTCAATGTCCGCGATTGGACAGCGTATGGAACCCACAATGCCTATGTTTTTTTCCGCTTTATCGACGGCGTGTTCGAGGGCAATTGCAATACTCTCTGGTGTTACCACCTGAAGACTTTCAAGGAGCGGACTTCGTTTCGACAGGTCCTTGCAATCGTAGAGATTTGTGATGGTATGAATGCCTGCGTACGCCATTTCAAGCGGAGGATAACTAGGGTGCGGGGATATCATCAAGGACAAGCCGACGGATGCTTTACTCAGCAGTTCAGCATATACAGATAGAGGCATCTTTCCAGTAATAATGGCATTGTCCAGATCCACCAACTGTCGCACATCAAATGGCTCTCCGATGCAATATATTTGCCATTCTGCGGCTTTTAAAGGGTTTCGTCTGCTCCATAGTCCAAGCCCATCGATACCAGCTTCGAAGCAGTTCCGGACGGCAGATGGCCTGGAATAAAATAGAATTATCTTTTCCCGTGGAACCGGCCTGAGAGCCTCATCTATTTTCCTGTTTATCTCATACCGCAGTATGCGTTTATTAGAGTGACTATATTGCTTCGCGAAAAAATTTTCCAATTCTTCAGAATTGAATATGGCAAACGTATCGTCGTCACGACGATACGTTGAGTCGGCAAGTGCGTACTTCGTAGACCACCCATAAAATCCGGGCTCAAAATCCTGAATAAGATAAATGACTTTCGGGGCTTTCCCGAACAATATTTTCTGAGCCTCTTGGAGCCTATAAGCGTTTAAGGCGGTCCACCAAGCCGTCGCCATGAATACATCGTTCTTCGTCACTTCCAAATGATTTTTTAATCTGACAGTGGCGTCAACGATGGTGTGTTGTTTGCGGGTTTCACTTCCGATCTTCTGAATTTCATAACCTTGCAGGATATGCGGAATTGATTCACTTACAGGTGTCTCGCTTACTACAACCCTGAAGTCTGTCTCATCCTTTGAAGCGTCTGCTATCTGACGGAAGATCTTCAATGCTGTGTCAATTCCACCAAATATATGCGCAGATTCAATGGACGGAACCATCAGATTCAATCGTCGCCTACCCTCATATTTCGGAGCAGCGGTGATTCTGATAGTCTCATAATTCGTCTGCTGAGTTAGTGTGATATATTCTTGGCTGGATGTGGCCAGTGATTCGAATAAGGAAGTCATGTTAGTAGGCTCAATCTTGGATTTCGCACGTTTATCTGTGCTGACTCGTATCCAGGTGTGACCTGACTTTTCTACGAAATACAAAAGCGATCTTTCGATCGCATGCGCCAACGTCCCATCTACCTGACCGGCTTCATCTGGGAAATCCTGGTAATCCAGATTCAGGTTAAGCAATTGCTTTATCGCTGCCGACCTACCCCAGTACATAGAGCCAGATGGGAACTCGAGTGTACTGTAGGCATCAAGATTTATACCAATGCGCGCTAGCAACGTTCTCGCGATCGGAAAGTCATAACCCCAATTAATAACGCTCTTTATGAATTCAGCATGTTCAGGGTATACTACCCCGACATTGACCCTCGACAGGAGCGACAGATTGCTAGCAGCGATTTCTGGGCTCCCTATCAATGATGAGACTAAATAGTCCCGCCATGAAGCGTATTCGCCAGCGGCGTGTAAGGATTGTTTGGAATGGAGATGCAAGAATGCTGGATAGCGGTCATAGACCTCTCTATAGGCTATGTATTTGGGGGCAACGTCACGGCCCCTATTCGGCACAATTCTTATCTCGATCTCTACGGGAGATAGATCAACGCGGGAAAGCAGATCCAGAATAGTAGCTTTCTTTTCTTCGCTGTCTGTCGTTATGAATAACCCATACGGCACCGGTATGTTTCCCAAGTGCTTCGCGATCTCCGCCGTAATCTCTGGATAGAAGATATGAATTATTACGGCGACACGGTCAAAAACCGAAGTGTCCACAGAATCAAGCGGAATCGCGATGGATGGATTGACATTGTCTGGTATTGTCCTCGCAAGGACCGCACCAATCTCATTCAGTGATCCAGCATGTCGAAACTGCAAGGCAACGCTTGGGGTTGATTTGAACCAAGGAAGAGGAAACCTGAACGTTTCAATCCGAAATGCGACATACCTCAGGGAATGAGCAAATAAGCCCCGTGCCCCCTTTTCTTGATAAACTCCAAAAGCCTTGACTGCGTAATTCGTAACCATCCCGCTCCGACCAAATTTCAAAATGAGTATGCCTTTGCAGCGCTAGACCAATGGAGCTATGGTGTAAAGTACGTTAAGCGTCAGGAGCGTGGATGCGGTTAGTGAGACAAATCCTTTTGAGAAAAGAGAGGGCGGCAATCGTCTGCGGTGCCTGCTTCACGGCTATCCTATAGTCTAGCGTCTGAAGATTTGGGCAGACCGTCGTCAAATAATAGCGTCTTGTGCACCAAGAACAAAAAAGCCGGTGGGCAAAATAAGCGCTCGGATTCCTACATGTTGAGGCCCACCCGGCAGCCCGACCGGCAGGGCGATTGCTATTTGTGAAACAGTCTGGATATCCACTCTATCGAGCTGGCGAGGCTGATACCGAGCGCGGTGCAGGCAATCCCGACGACACCTAATCCACCGAGCCCCATCGCGCGCCATTGCTTCACCTGGTCAGTGACCTTCTTGCTGTCCTTGACCTGATCGGTGATCGTGGCGATGTCAGTCTTGATGTCGCCTACCTCGTTGACGATCTCATCCATGCGGCGATGAACGACCGCACGGTTAAGGTTCATGGATGTATCTTTATCGAGCCATCAACAGCCTTGGAGACACGGTCGGGTTCTACTTCAGGGAACAACGGGATCTGGCTGCTGCAAAGCGTTCTTCAACAAGACTCTTGGTCAACGTGGCCGACCTGATCGTGTCCCGTTGGCTATCCATTCATGCGATGGGCGGTGATGATCCACGCACGCGAGTCAAATAGCACACCATCCTCTGACATGTGCTTTTCGAGCAAATGGCGTAACCGCTGTAGCGCGTACGTGCTTGTTGAAGCGTTCAAGCAATTGCGGAAAGTAGCGCGAAAGACCAGCGATGTACCGTCGAGTGATCCACTCGGATATTGCGTTCTTGCATCATTTCTTCCAGATCGCGCAGGCTCGGGCCATAAGTCAGATACGCGCGCACACAGCAGAATGACTGATCGGTCGAAATGACGTCCCTTAAACATCTGACCTCTCCGAAGTTTCACCGGAGATAGATAATGGCCCTCTCGTACCGAAGAGTTTGCGACAAAGCCGAACGAGCTCCCATCTCTGCAAGGTTCACGCAAGCCGACGCTGTTAGCGCTCTATCCATAAATGGGCAGGAGAGTGTCTTGGGTATTCTTGTTGGACTCGTCGTGACGATGGGATGTCTTCTCGGCGGATTTATCGCAATGGGCGGCCATGTTGCTGTGCTCATGCAACCTTGGGAATTCGTCATCATCGGTGGCTCTGCGCTCGGCACATTCCTGGTGGCCAATCCGTTTTCGGCGGTCAAGGATACAGGCCGGGCCTGTATGGAAGCCTTTACCAACAAGATTCCCAAGCAGCGGGACTATCTCGATGTGCTCGGTGTCCTTTATGCGCTGATGCGGGAGTTGCGCGCCAAGTCGCGTAATGAGGTTGAGGTTCACATTGACAACCCAACGGAATCAACAATTTTCCAAACCTTTCCGAGCGTTCTCAAGAACCACGATTTGACTCATTTTATCTGCGATTATTGCCGCCTCATCATCATCGGCAATGCGCGCTCGCATGAGATCGAAGCCCTGATGGACGAGGAGATCCACACCATCTCGCGTGACAAACTCAAGCCCTACAATGCCATGGTCAGCGTCGCCGAAGGCCTTCCGGCACTGGGCATCGTTGCGGCAGTACTCGGCGTGATCAAGGCCATGGGTGCACTGAATGAATCGCCGGAGGTGCTCGGCCATTTGATAGGCGCAGCACTCGTTGGAACCTTCGCCGGTATTTTCCTCTCCTATGGCGTCGTCGGCCCGATTGCCACCAAGATCAAGACAACCCGTGAGAAGCAAAACCGCCTCTACATGATCGTCAAGCAGACATTGCTTGCTTATATGAATGGCGCACTGCCCCAGATTGCGCTGGAATACGGCCGCAAGACCATTTCCGCCTATGATCGCCCGTCCATCGATGTTGTCGAACAGGAAACGCTGACACCATCGGCCCCTGCCCCGTTGCGGCAAGCGGCGTAAGACAATCATGGAGATCGAAGCCGAACAGAAACGACCCGACGCGCTCGCAGAGAACATCCTGCGGGCTGCAGGCCTCTCGGTCGATGACCTTAAATCGCTGGAAGCAGTCTTCCGCGATCTTGCTGGTTCATTCGGTTCGAGGGTCGCAGCCCAGACAGATGTCGCGATAGGTGCAGAATTCATCCGCATTGAATCGCTTGAGAAGGATGCGATCGGCGAGAATCTCCTTAAAGCCAGCCTTGTCGGTATGGTTCCGGTTGCCAAGTGGGGATCACGCCTGATGCTCGCTGCAGATCGCAATTTTATCGATTGCGGTGTTGAAGCGCTATTTGGTTCCGGCGCAAGTCACGACACTGGCGCTGCGGCGCGGCCGCTGGCCTCCGTCGACCTTGGCATCGCCGGACAGATATTTAGCGATGTTACCGCTTCGCTCGATCATATTTTCTCGGCCGGCGGTGAGCCGCTTTTCCAGATCGGCGACCTCGTCGAGGCTGCGCATCTTGCACCAGGTACGGTCACGGAAACACGCATGATCTGCTGCACGATCGCGTTGAAGGCTACCGGGCGCTCGGGTCAGATCCTGATCCTTTTGCCGCGGTCGAGTTTCAAGCCAATGCAGGAAGCAATTGCCCGGTTGCTTCGGCAGCCGGCACATCATTCCGATCCTGCATGGGCCAAGAAACTGCGGCTCGAAGTCAGCCGTGCCCGCATCGATGTTGAAGCCTATCTGCAGCAAGGCTCGATGACGCTCGAACAAATCGCTCTGTTGCGGCCGGGTCAGGTGCTGCATTTGCCCAAGGACGCAATCGATCAGGTCCGTTTGCGCAGCGGCAAACAGGCGCTTTACAAATGTCGGCTTGGCAAGGCGGGCAGCGCATTCACCGTGCGGATCACCGATTCCGTCAATGAAGAAGAGGATCTCCTCGATGAGCTTGCCGCTGATTAATTTTATTTCGATCGCGCTGACGGCGGTGTCCCTCGTCGTCTTCTTTGCGGCGCTGCGCAAGGCCAACCGCCTTACAGCCATGAGCCGCATCATGGCACATCAGGTCGCCAGCTCTGCCGCCAATCTGCAGCAGGCATTGGCGATCCTGCAGGCGGAGCGGGAAAGCTGCCGCGATGAAAGTGTCCGGCTTGAGGCCAGGCTGAAAGATTCCGATCGTGTGCGTTCCGAAATCAGCCGCGCCATCGACCTTGTCGAACGTGCAAAAAATGATCTCAAGGACAATGTCAGGGTGATGCCGGCATCTGTCCAGCAAGCAGATATTGCCCCGGCAACGCCCGCGTTTGTTACAAAGGCGGCACCTCTCGCTCCCGCAAAGAATCTTCCCGTATTCGTCAACCGCATCGTGCGCAGCGCCGATGTGGCAAGCGCCGTCCTCTAACTCTGGGCTTTCCAAATCATGACCATTTCCGACAAGACCTCCATTGAAGACGAACTCAACGAAGCGATCGAAGATTTGAAGCGCGATGATCCGCAGCCGAACCGCAAATCGGGGGGCACGAAACCCAACATCGATCTCATCATGGGCATCCCGGTGGATGTCCAGGTCGTACTCGGCAGTACATCGATGCCCGTCGCCAATCTTATGAAGCTTGGCCGCGGCGCCGTTGTCACCCTGGATAAGCAGATCGGCGATCCGGTCGATATCGTCGTCAATGGCAGGGTTATCGCCCGCGGCGAAGTGATCGTTCTTGAGGACGATTCCTCGCGCTTCGGTGTCAGCCTCACCGAGGTTATCGGCAGCGGCATCTGATCCAAAATTCACACCACAACACTTAGAAGCCGGGCCGCATGAGCGATCAAGAAATACCTCAAAGTTCAAGCGCCATCATGGATCTGTCAGGTCCGGAAAAGGTGGCGGCATTGCTCGTGGCCATCGGGCGACCATCCGCATCGCGGCTGCTCAAGCATTTCACCGCCGATGATCTGCGTTCGCTTGCCGGCCATGCGCGCAAGCTCGAACCGATCACGCCGGGCGATTTCGAAGAGCTGGTCAAGCAGTTCGAAAACGCCTTTGCCGATGGCGCGCCGGTATCCGAGGCCGGGATGCGCTTCGAAGGATTGTTACGTGAAACGCTCTCGGCCGACGAAGCCAGCGCCGTCATCGAGAACCGCCGTCCGGAATTGCTGACGCAGGAGTCGGTGTGGGACCAGTTGCCACGCATTCCAGCCGACGTGCTTCATGCCTATCTGACCGCACAACATCCCCAGGTCAGCGCCTATGTCATTTCCCGCCTGCCTTCCGATATTGCCGCCAAACTCCTGATCCGTTTTGATGCGGCAGAGCGCAGCGCCATCATTCAGCGTACCTTGCACATCCGTAAAGTTGATCCAGCTGTTTCGACAATGCTGGAGGGCATCCTGCAGCGCGAAGTCACTGGCAGGGACAATACAAGTTCCGAAAAGAGCCATCATGGAGCGGTCGCCAATATCATCAATCAGCTGGAAAAATCTGAGATTGACGAATTGCTTGCCGGCCTGACCGATCTCGGCGCCGATGATCTTGCCAAGATCAAAGCCAAGCTGTTCACCTTCGAGGACATCGTGCGCATATCGCAGCGTGCCCGGCTTGTTCTTTTCGACGAAATCCAGACAGATGTGGTCACGACAGCGTTGCACGGCTGTGAACCGCAGTTACAGGAACTCATCCTGCAGTCGCTGTCCACCCGCGGGCGGCGCATGGTGGAAACCGAACTTTCCAGCCAGACCAACGTCAACGTCAATGCGGTGACACAAGCACGGCGGGCAATTGCCCGCACGGCGATTGTGCTTGCAGACCGCGGTGACCTCAAACTCGAAGCCGAAGAGCCGGCGGCATGAGGCGAGGTCGCTAGCCGATGTCGGAGACGGCCGACAAGGAAAGCAAAACCGAGGAAGCCACTGAGAAAAAAGTCAGTGATGCAATCGAAAAAGGCAATCTGCCTTTCTCCCGGGAAGCACCAATCCTTGCTTCGATCATCGCTTTTCTCATCATCATGGTTTTCGTCGTTGTGCCCAGCGGCGCAAAGCTTGCCTCGTTTCTTTCCGAACTGCTGGATAAATCCGACGATTGGCGGCTGAGCAGTGCCGACGATGCCCGCCAATTGTTTGGCATTATCGGCGCGGCTGTTGGTTTGGCCCTGCTGCCGATCCTCATTATCGTCCCTGGCGCAGGTATCCTCGCATCCGTCCTGCAAAATGCGCCGCGCATCGTCTTCGATCGCATCCAGCCGGAAGCGTCGCGCGTTTCCATCATTAAGGGCTGGTCGCGTCTTTTCGGTTCAGCCGGCCGCGTCGAGTTCCTCAAATCCACGTTGAAATTTGCAGCCGCGAGCATCATCGTCTTCATGATCTTCTTTAAGGACAGCCATTTTTTCGTCGACGCGATCATCACCGAGCCGAGCCAGTTGCCCCAACTCATCCGCACGCATATCGTGCGCCTGCTTGCCTCCGTAGCGATTGCCGTCACCGTGCTTGCAGCATTTGACCTGGCCTGGACCCGGATTCACTGGCGCAGCGAGCTTCGCATGACACGCCAGGAAATCAAAGACGAGCACAAACAGGCAGAAGGCGACCCACTGCTAAAATCGCGCTTGCGCTCACTTGGCCGTGACCGGGCACGCCAGCGCATGATCGCTTCGGTACCGACTGCCACACTGATCGTCGCAAATCCGACACACTTCTCGGTTGCTCTGCGCTACAATCCTGCCCAAGATGGGGCACCCGTCGTTGTAGCAAAGGGTCAAGATATCATCGCCCTCAAGATCAGGGAGATCGCCGAGGCACACGACATACCCATATTCGAGAACATCCAATTGGCGCGGTCACTTTACAAGCAGGTCCAGGTCAATCACGTCATTGCTCCGGAATTTTATAAGGCGGTAGCTGAACTCATTCAATTTGTTAATGGACGCCGTAAATAATTGCGTAAATTCAAGCGGATCAATATATGAAGCGAACACAATATTCCGTTGCCCGCGTCGAGATCATCTCGGCGCATCTGCAGGAGGTCATACACGATCTTTGCCTGGTGGATGTAGCAGACTATATCGCCTTCATTCGTTGCGAACTGTTCGGCAATATTGCCGATATCGTCAATTCTGCGACGGAACTGACCTTTTACCCGAATACGCTGACTTTCGGGCTTGGGGGCGAGTACACACTCGACTGGAATTCAACGCCAAAAGTGATGCTTGATCTGGAATTCAGCAATATGGGGGTGAATGCTTATTTCAGATTGACCCTGTCATCCGATTCCACCGAGATAGACTTGCATCACGTTCGATTTTCCGAAACGGGCAAAAGTCCGGCCGATAATACGGCTCTGCTCGCGGCAGCGTTCGACAATGCCCGGCTGCCACAGCTCACTGCACCCGGATAAGTTCTAGAACCTGCTGGCAATGGTTGGCATCTCGATGACGCCCAAGGCCAGCGCCGTCGCCACCGTCGATGTGCGATTGGAGCAACCAAGCTTGTTCTTGGCGTTCTGCAGATAGGTCACGACGGTCCAGCGGCCAATGTTGAGAATCTCGCCAATTTCACCGTCGGTTTTGCCGTTGGCGGCCCAGTACAAACAATCCAATTCGCGTTTCGTCAACAGCTTCGCGACGACCGCCGCCAGGCGCGGATTGCGATTGCCATGCAGGACATTGTGCAGGCGGGTCGAAACTGTCGCCAACCTCTTTCGCATCCCGTCCACGAATGCAGCTTCATGTGCGCGTTCAATGTCGAAAGTGAAAAGTGTGACTCCGCGAAAGCCATGTGCATTCGAGGCATTGACGGCCAGATAGAGATTACCTAAACCGCGCGCCTCGCAATCGCGCAGAAAGTGTCTCACCTCCATCGACAACCCACCCTCCGCCGAGAGGTTGCGGATGGTGCCAGGTGCATTTCCATGCTGTTTAGATACCCTTATGGCCTGCATGATCGGATCAACCGAGAAATAGTTCTTGGCTGCATAACGCATCACCCATTTCGTCGGCACAGTAGTGAGGACAGATATATCCGGAGCAGGACCGCGATAGGGGCCAGGCTGATCGCTATGGCCCACATGCGTGATGTGGCGGCAATTCAGCTGCTGCCTGATTCCAACAAGCATTTCAAGGGTGTCATGCTTGACGGTCCCACTTATAAAACCTTCCTCGAAATCCGGAAAATGGGCCAGATCAAAATGCATCGCGGGAGTGAACCATTTCCTCTTGGCAGAATATGCCGGTATCTTCGTTAAAATTTAAAAATTCGAACTGGTTGAAAAGGCACAGAATCAATAACCTTGCATATGGTTGCACGAGCTTTGCCCGAGGCACAAGTCGCTGAACTATTGTATTGCCGCTTTGTCACATTTTTACAACGCAGCTGCAATCTCCAGTTGAAAGTTGCGTTTTGCTGCTCCCTCGTTTTCAGGAGGTCGCTTTTTGCCTGAGGCCGGACATTACACAATGCTGGTTCACCCATCGCTCGTCACTTTGGACTGTGGTAACCCTTACGCATGATCACAAAAACATCTGGCGATTTCTTTGACGCCCTCCCTGTCTTCGAACACTTCGAGGGTGTTTGCGACCCCGGTAACTATAAGCCGCTCCCGGATGACTGGGTGTTGGCAACGGCCGATATTGTTGATTCAACTTTGGCGATTAAGGCAGGACGTTACAAGGCTGTAAACATGGCCGGCGTGAGTGTCATCTCCGCTCTCCTCAACGTGCTTGACAGGAAAAACTATCCCTTCGTTTTCGGTGGCGATGGGGCATTGGTGGCACTACCGGCATTCACCATTCCGCTCGCGCGCGAAGCTCTGGCCGCTGTGCAATCCTGGGTTGCCGACGATCTGCAGCTGAAGCTGCGTGCCGCCCTTGTCCCGATGCGCGATATCCGGGCCGAGGGTCTTGACGTGCGCGTCGCCCGCTTCAAGGTCAGCCCCGACGTTTCTTACGCGATGTTTGCCGGGGGTGGGGCGAGTTGGGCGGAAGCGCAGATGAAGAAAGGCGCCTACGCCATCGAACCGGCTCCTTCCGGTACCCGGCCTGACCTGACCGGTCTTTCCTGCCGCTGGAATCCGATTGAAGCGCGCAATGGTAAAATCGTGTCGATCATCGCGGTACCGGGGCCATCAGGTGCCAGCGCGCAATTTCAGACGCTCGTCAGCGACATCATCGCCCTCGCAGCCGAGCAGGGCCGCGGCGCCCACCCGCTTCCCGCCGAGGGACCGCCGATAGGCTTGGTGACCAAAGGTGTCGATGCCGAAGCACGGGCCACTGCCCCGGTTGGAAAACGCCTTTCCCGCAAAATCGCGATTATCGGACAGATTATCTTGACTTTTTTGCTCGACAGGCTCGGACTTACTGCGGGCGGCTTCGATCCGAAGCGCTACAAAATCGAATTGTCGCGAAATTCCGATTTCCGCAAATTTGACGACGGCCTCAAGATGACCATCGACATCGATGGCCAGCTTTCGCAGCGCATCGAAATGCTGCTCGAAAACGCTTCGAAAGCGGGTATCGTTCAATATGGCTTGCACCGGCAGGATGCTGCGCTGATTACCTGTTTCGTGCCGACGCCACAGGCCCACGACCACATTCACTTTATCGATGGCGCAATGGGTGGTTATGCTATGGCAGCAAGCCATCTGAAGGCGAAAATGTCTTAGGAGGTCAGCGGTTACGCCTTCACAATATGCTCGGCCATCAATCCCAGCCTGGTGAAAACATTCCGCGTATCGATGATGAGAGGCGCCCATTTCGCCAGAGCGGCGTAGTCGACGCGGTCATGATCGGTCGAGATCAAAATGGCGTCGTAGGATCTGATTGAAGTCTCGTCGAGGTCGACCGACCTGCGACCCTTCAACGCCATGTATTCCCGTGTTGTCGGGATTTCGTCAACGAAGGGATCATGATAATCCGCGGTGCCTCCACGTTCCTCGATGATCTCGATCAGCCGCAAAGACGGGCTCTCGCGGATATCCGGCACGTTCTTCTTGTAGGCGAGGCCCAGGACAAGAATACGAGAACGGCTGAGCGCCTTGCCTGCCCGAACATCGAGCGCCTCCGCAAGCTTGCTTATGACGTGGCGCGGCATGGCGGAATTGATTTCGCCAGCCAGCTCGATGAACCGGGTCGGTAGCTCATATTCACGCGACTTCCACGTCAAATAGAACGGATCAATGGGAATGCAATGGCCGCCGAGCCCTGGCCCGGGATAGAAGGGCATATAGCCAAAAGGCTTGGTCTTCGCCGCCTCGATGACCTCCCATATGTCAATACCCATTGCCGCGTAGACGGTTTTGAGTTCGTTGACGAGCGCGATGTTAACCGACCTGAAGATGTTTTCCGTGAGCTTGACCGCTTCCGCAGTGGCATTGGACGAGACCGGCACAACGGTTTTTACCGCCGCACCATAAAAGGCCTGCATCAATTCGCGAGCCGCTTCACCATCGCCGGCAACGATTTTCGGGATCGTGGCAGTCTGGAAGTCGCGATTGCCAGGATCTTCGCGCTCCGGCGAAAATCCGAGGAAAAAGTCCGTGCCGGATTTGAGACCGGTTTTTTCGAGGATCGTCTTGACCACCTCATCGGTGGTGCCGGGATAGGTCGTCGACTCAAGCACGATCAACTGGCCGGGGCGTAAGGTGGCCGCAATCGAACGGCAAGTCGCCTCGACAAAGGAAAGATCCGGGTCGCGATGTTTCGTCAGCGGCGTGGGCACGCAGATGATGATGACATCGCACTTTGCAAGTTCGGAAAAGTCGCTTGTCGCGCCAAACCTTTTCGCCGCCATCTCGCTTTTGAGCGCCGCGTCGGTCACCGCTTCGATATAGGAGTGCCCCGCATCGAGCGCGATTTTCTTGCCAGGATCGATATCGAAACCGGTAACGGCAAACCCGCTGCGCGCAAGAGTGATCGCCAGCGGCAATCCGACGTAGCCAAGCCCTATGACACCGGTATGGGCCTGCCGCGTTTCGATTTTACCGGAAAGGTCGGAAAACGGGGACGAAGCCAATATATTCTCTCTTGTGCAAGCGCCGCTGCCGGCCATCAGGTCGGTTTTAGATGGCCGCTATGCGGTTTGCTGTCAAGCGTTGCGCTCGCGCGCAGTCTCGAAGCCTTTTCAAGAAACCCGGCAAGCTGTTTGCCGACAGCTACTCACGATCAAGTGACAACTGCCTATTGTTTCAAATAGGCAACATGCCCATTTGAGACATGGAAACAACGACTGATAGAGGACTTGCCCGCCGAACTACCCGCCTGAGCAGTATCGGACCGGTGAGATTGCGGTGTCAGCACCCTCGTCGCCGACGTTGACATGATTATCCGATTCGCTCATCTTCCCTCCCGTTCCCTGACAAGTTCGTGCGGTAGCTCACACTTGCTCGAGGGGGCGACTGGGTGCGGGAAGTGGACGTGGCTCGCATTTGCAAGGACGACGGATGAGCACGACCCAATTTGACGTATCCACCATACTTCTCGACAAGGTAGCCGACTGGCTCACGCAAACGTCGCTTGCCGGCGACAATCTGGAGACTATTGTACGCGGCTTTTGCGAACGTATCGCAGCGGCGGGCCTGCCGATCGCCCGCGTCAATCTCTCCTTCTCAATGCTGCATCCGCTCTACGATGCGTTGGGATTCACCTGGAAACGTGCAAGCGGCATGAGTGTCGAAGGTTACCGGCACGACCCGGCCGGAAAGCCTGAACGCTTCCTGTTGAGCCCCTACTTTTATCTTCTCAGCAACAATCTGGAGCATTTGCGACGACGCATCGATGTTGATGGACCCCTCGAATTCCCGGTGCTTGACGAGTTGAAACAGGAAGGCGTCACCGACTATCTCGCTTTCTTGCAGCCTTTTGGCGGTCAGTCGACGCAAGGCATGATGGGTTCCTGGTCAACCGACAGCAAGGAAGGGTTTAGCGATGCCATGATCGCGGCGCTGCTGCGACTGCAGAATCATCTGGCAGTTGCCGCCAAAATGGCGGTCCTCGGCAAACTAGCCGACAACATGCTGACCACATATCTCGGTGGCAATGCCGGTAAGCGTGTCCTCAACGGCCAGATCAGGCGTGGTGATGGCGACACGATCCGGGCCGCGCTCGTCATGGGCGATATGCGCGAGTCCACCGTTCTGGCCGAGAAAGAGGGACGGCAGGCCTATATAGATACGCTCAATCATTTTTTTGATGCTATTGCGGCCCCGTTCAATCGGGGTGGCGGCGAAATTCTCAGCTTTATGGGCGACGGCTTTCTTGCGGTCTATCCCTGCGGTCGTCACAAGGATCCGTCGAAGATCGCCTGCCAAACCGCTCTCAATGCGGTGTTCAAGGCGCAGGCACGTGTCGCTGAACTCAACAAGGAGCGGCGCAAGGATGGTCTTGGCGACGTTCGTTATGGCATCGGTCTGCACGTCGGGAACGTCATGTTTGGCAATGTCGGTCTTAAAGACCGCTTGACCTTCTCGGCCTTCGGCTCTGCCGTAAACGAAGTGCAGCGCTTACAGGGGCTTACCAAGAAATATTCGCGCGAGGTTATCGCCAGCCAGGCATTTGCCACCTATTGTGGTGGCGACTGGGTTACCTTGGGCGAGGAAAAATTGCGCGGTGTTGGACAGAAAGTCACGGTTCTATTGCCAAAATCTTCTGAACCAACAGCCCAGCTGGACGATGCGTATGATCAGGTCACCTATGATGGCCTGTCCGATGCGGAACAGGTAATGCTGTTGCATCGCGATGCCAAGACTCAGGAGCGGCGGCCCATGATAGACAAATTCATGCAATGACAGGAAAGATCGTCGCCATGGCTCTCCTTGCCGCTACTCTCAACCTATCAGATGCGGCAGCAGTGCCAGGAGGCGACACGCTTTTCGATGGTTTTGATGGCAAGGATTTTGCGGCAAGTGGCGGACTCTACTACCGCAAGAATTTCGAGCAGCGCGCCGGCAGTTTCGAATTCCAGTCCGACGTCAAGCAGACTGGTACTGGCGCCCTGAAACTGAGCGTCAAGCCATTTTGCCCGAACGTCAAACAAAACTGCAGTGAACGGGCAGAGATATGGGAGAAAACCGACCGTCGCGTGCCCTATAGTGAAGGTGTCTGGTATGGTTTTGCCGTCAAGTTCGCCGATCCAATCCCACAAGGCGATCATCGGTATCTTATCGCGCAATGGAAGCGTGAGATCGGGCCAGATGCAGTCGGTGATTTCAGTCCTTTCCTGGCGCTGCGCCTGAACCAGGGCAAGCTGTTTGCGACCGTCGAAACCAATTATGTGGCGCCTTCCAAAGCGGAAGGGACAAGTCCTGTCCAGGCCTGCGCAAACAACCAGACGCCGGTCTGGTTCCGGGCAGACACAAACCAGATGCGCGCGCTCATAGCGACTGACGAAAACTGGACACCGCAGGACGGCAGCCAGTTCAATAGCTGCACCGATGCAATCACCCTGACCGATCATGGCAACAAGCTGCCTTCGCCAGGGTCCGGGTGGATTGATTTCGCCATTTATACCAAGCCCGGCCCTGACGGATCTGGCCATATCGAGATTTTCGCCAACCAGAAATGGATCGTGACGGTCAAAGGCCATATCGGCCACGGCGACGGCGGCCTTGGTAGAAATCAATATTTCAAATTTGGCCCCTATAGAGCTGCCGATAAGACTGAGTGGACGCTTTATTATGATAATTTCCGCCGTTCGCCGCGCTGCGAGGACGTGCTTGGCCCGGGAATTTGTCCTGCGCCTTGATTGTTTTATTGGATCTCGAACCTCGAGCACGCTTACCGCTTTTGCGATCTTGCTGAATTGAGTTGCAAAACTCAAGCATCGCATAGCCTCCTCCAAAGGTATGGGCTGCTATCGGCACATAGAGCCAGCTAGACTCCCCCAGGGCCGTGCGATAGGTTCAATTTTTAGTGAGCAACGAACAAGGCTCCGAGGGAACATTTGGCTGGCATGAAGTCGGAATCTGATCTGTTGCGTATCGAAAATCTGGGCATTTCGTTTTCGATGCTTGGCGGGCGTTTGCAAGTCGTCAAGGGCGCGAACCTGCGTGTTCTTCCGGGAAAAGTAACGGCTCTTGTCGGTGAATCTGGTTCGGGAAAGTCTGTTATCAGTCAGTCGGTCATGGGAATCCTGCCCAATACGGCAAAGGTCACCGGGAAAATACTCTTCACCGATCCAATCGACGGCAGAAGCACGGATGTTCTGCAATTGTCGCGGGATGGGCCCGAAATTCGGGCGTTACGTGGCAGCCGCATGGCGAAAATCTTTCAGGAGCCGATGACATCGCTGTCACCGCTCCACACCGTCGGCAACCAGATCAGCGAAGTCCTGGCGATCCACACCGACGCGACGAAGGACGAACGCCGGGCAAAAACCGAAGAAATGCTTGGCCTCGTCGGCTTTGCCAAGCCAAGTCGCACCTATGACATGTATCCGTTCGAGCTTTCTGGCGGTATGCGCCAGCGTGCCATGATTGCTATGGCGCTCATCTGCCGTCCTGCCCTGCTCATCGCCGATGAGCCGACGACGGCGCTCGATGTGACGATCCAGGCACAGATCCTCGAATTGCTGCGCGATCTCCAGCACAAGCTCAACATGGCAATTTTACTCATCACCCATGATCTCGGCGTCGTCGCCAATATGGCCGACGAGGTGGTGGTCATCTATCACGGTGAGATCATGGAGGCCGGACCAGTCGACGCTATCTACCGTAAGCCGCAGCATCCCTATCTGAAGGGCCTCATGGCTGCCGTACCCCATTTCGACATGAAGCCTGGTGAACGCTTGAAGGCACTGCGCGAGGTTCCCGTCAATGCGAACACATTGTGGGCAAAGAAAAGACAGATCGAAAACGCGCCGGAAATTCTGCTTTCCGTTCGCGACCTGGTCAAATCCTACGGCATCCGCAAATCGGGCCTGTTTGGCAAGCAGGATAAGACTTTGGTAAAAGCGGTGGACGGCATCAGCTTCGATATCAGGCGCGGCGAATGCCTCGGTCTTGTCGGCGAGAGCGGCAGCGGCAAAACCACGGTCAGTAAAATATTGATGCGCGCGATCACGCCCGATAGTGGTTCCGTCACCTTCGACGACGGCAGGGGCAAGATCGATGTTCTCAAGGCTGAGGGCGAGGAGCTCATGGAGTTGCGCACCCGCATGCAGATGGTGTTCCAGGATCCGGTCTCATCGCTCTCACCGCGCATGACAGTGCAGAACATCCTCAGTGAACCCTTGGAGATCCATGGACTTGGCGACAATGGCTACCGTCTGGAGAAGGTGCGCGCGCTGATGCAGGCGATCGGCCTCGACCAGCGCTATCTCAACCGCTACCCGCACAGTTTTTCCGGCGGTCAGCGCCAGCGCATAGGCATCGCCCGTGCTCTTGCGCTCGGGCCGCAACTCCTGATCTGCGACGAACCCGTCTCGGCGCTGGACGTTTCGGTTCAGGCGCAGATTCTCAATCTTCTCAAGGACCTGCAGAAGGAACTCGGGCTCACCTATCTGTTCATTTCCCACAACCTTGCCGTTGTCGACTATATGGCGGACCGTATTGCCGTCATGTGTGGAGGCCGGATTGTCGAGATAGCACCGCGCGAAATAATACTTCGTGACCCGGTTCATCCCTACACGCGCTCGCTGCTGGCAGCTGTGCCTTTTCCCGATCTGGACAGGCCGCTTGACTTCGAAACATTGAAGATGGGTGGCGCTTCGGACCAACGTTCCTGGGGTGCTCAGTTTGCCGGTGATGGCGACAGCGAAACACTGGCTCCAGCCGATCTTGGTGGCGGCCATCTCGTCTTGGCGCACCGCAATGCCGACGCAAGGGAGTTACGTTCGTGGTAACGCGCCGCACTGTCCTTGGTACCTTTGGTCTCGGTGCTCTGGGTTGCGGGATATTGCCGGAGCTGGCAAGTGCGGCCGACCGCGATATTGAGCCGGAGTATCTTGCCGATCAGTTGCGCGCGCGCAGTTTGCCTCCCCTTGCCCAACGATTGCCGAAGCGGCCACGCATTGTGCGCCTCAAGGAAATGGGACGAACCCCCGGGCAATATGGCGGAACGGTCCGCACGATCATCGGCAGCGCCAAGGACATACGGTTCATGACCATTTACGGCTATGCGCGGCTGATTGGCTATGACGAACGTCTGGTTTTCCAGCCCGATATTCTTGAGGGCTTTCAATCCGACAATGACAGCGTGTTCACTTTCACGCTCCGCGACGGCCACAAATGGTCGGATGGATCTCCGTTTACCGTCGATGATTTCCGCTATTGGTGGGAGGACGTCCTGCTCAATAAGGATCTGACACCTGGCGGCGGCTCCATGGTGTTGCGTGTCGATGGAAATCTGCCGCGCTTCGAAGTTCTCGATGAATGGACCATTCGCTACTCCTGGGACAAGCCAAATCCGGACTTCTTGCCAAATCTTGCCGGGCCGCAGCCGCTGGTCCTCGTCGGTCCATCAGCCTATCTCAAGCAGTTCCACAAGAACTATCAGGACCAATTCAGGCTTTCCGCCTTGATGCAGGAACAGCGGGTGAAGAAGTGGGCTGACCTTCATATCAAAATGTCACGAACGTACCGGCCGGAGAATCCCAAGCTGCCAACGCTTGATCCCTGGCGAAACACGACAGCGCCGCCGGCGGAGCAATTCATCTTCGAACGCAACCCGTTCTTCCACCGCGTCGACGAAAACGGCCGTCAACTGCCTTATATCGACCGCTTCGTGCTCAATGTCAGTTCATCCTCCATCATTCCCGCGAAAACGGGTGCGGGAGAAAGTGATCTGCAGGCAACGGGTATTGATTTTGCCGACTACACCTTTCTGAAGGATGCGGAAGACCGCTACCCGGTGAAGGTCGATTTGTGGAAAATGACCCGCGGCTCACGCGTCGCAATCCTGCCGAATCTCAATTGCGGCGATGACGTCTGGCGTGAGCTGTTTCGCGACGTGCGGGTGCGACGGGCTTTGTCGCTTGCCATCGACCGGCATGAAATCAATATGGCGGTGTTTTACGGCCTTGGCGTTCCCAGTGCCGATACATTGTTGCCCGAAAGTCCGCTGTTCAAACCCGAATATGCCAGTGCATGGATCGATCACGATACGGAACAGGCCAATGCGCTGCTTGACGAGGCCGGATTGCAAAATCGCAATGAGGACGGCATTCGCCTGCTCCCGGACGGTCGGCTGGCCGAGATCACAATCGAGACACCGGGTGAGAGCTCCGTCGATACGGATGTGCTTGAACTCGTCACCGATCACTGGCGCAAGATCGGAATCGCGCTGTTCATTCGTACATCCCAGCGCGATATTTTCCGCAGCCGCGCTATGGGCGGGCGCATTATGATGTCGATCTGGTATGGCATGGACAACGGCGTGGCAACGGCCGACATGAACCCGGGACAGCTGGCGCCGACGATGGATGATCAGCTGCAATGGCCACTGTGGGGAATGCATTACCTGTCGCATGGCAGCCAGGGCAAGGCAGCGGACCTTCCTGAAGCGATAAAGCTCACAGAGCTTCTGGGACGCTGGCAGCGATCCGCTCACCTGACCGAGCGCACCGAAATCTGGCAGCAGATGCTGGCCATCTATACCCAGCAGGTATTTTCGATTGGGCTTGTCAATGGCACGCTGCAACCGATTGTGCGTACATCACGTTTGCAAAACGTTCCCGAAAAGGGTCTCTACGGATTTGATCCGACGTCCTATCTCGGCATTTACATGCCTGATACTTTCTGGCTGAGCGGGGAGCAGGTCTAAAGAAATGCTGCGTTATATACTTTGGCGTATCGCTGCGATGATCCCCACCCTCTTGGTCATCTCGGCCCTGGTCTTTACCATTATCGAATTGCCGCCTGGCAATTTCTTCGAAAGCCAGATTGCGGAGCTCCGTGCCCAGGGGGAAACCGTCAATCTGCAGGAAATTGAGGAACTGCGCCATCAATATGGTTTTGACCAGCCGCCAGTGCTACGTTATTTCCATTGGCTTGGCGGCATGCTGCAGGGCGATTTCGGCTATTCCTTCGAGTACCAGCTGCCCGTGAGTGAAGTGGTGGGAGAACGGATGTGGCTGACAATCCTCGTCTCTTTCGTCACTATCTTGTTCACATGGGTCATGGCCTTTCCTATCGGCATGTACTCAGCCACGCATCAATACAGCTGGAGCGACTATGGCCTGACTTTCTTCGGGCTTCTCGGCATTGCCATCCCCAATTTCATGCTGGCGCTTATCCTGATGTACTTCGCCAATATCTGGTTCGGCACGTCGATCGGGCATCTGATGGATCAGAAGTTTCTGGGTGAACCGATGAGCTGGGAAAAAGCGCGATCTATTCTTTCGCATCTGTGGATTCCCGTCATCATCGTCGGCACAGCAGGCACGGCCGGCATGATCCGGCGTTTGCGCGCCAATCTCCTCGACGAGTTACAAAAGCAATATGTTATGACGGCGCGCGCCAAAGGGCTTCACCCGTTCCGCACGCTGGTCAAGTACCCGCTTCGAATGGCGCTGAACTTTTTCGTTTCCGATATTGGTTCCATTTTGCCCTCGATCATCTCCGGCGCAGAAATCACCGCGATCGTTCTTTCCCTGGAAACAACCGGGCCGATGCTCATCAAGGCGCTGCAAAGTCAGGATATGTATCTCGCCGGCTCCTTTTTGATGTTCCTCGCATTCCTGACGGTTATCGGTGTGCTTATTTCCGACATTGCGCTTGCCTTTCTTGATCCGCGCATTCGTTTGCAAGGCGGGAGTACAAAGTGACGGCACCGCTTCCTCCGCCCGGCGCGCCCCTGCAACATTATGTTTCCACCGCCCCGTTCGATCCCATGTCGGTCGAGGTGATGACCGACGCGCAGGCGAAAATCCATCTTGCATCGCAGGCGCGTTTGATGTGGTGGAAATTCAAGCGGCACAAGCTCGCTTTGGCATCGGGCATATTTTTGCTCGTGCTTTACGGCATGATCATTATTGCCGAATTCCTGGCACCTTACAATTTGCACACACGCAACGTCGACTTTATCCATTCGCCACCACAGCGGGTGCATCTGTTCCACGACGGAAAGTTTGTTGGACCGTTTGTTTATGGCCGGCAAATGAAACTTGATATGGAGTCGCTCAAACGTGTCTATACAAACGATCGCAACGATGTTGAACCGCTTCGGTTCTTTTGTCGTGGTGACAGCTACCGTTTCTGGGGCCTGATCGAGGGTAATGTCCATCTTGTCTGCCCGGCAAAGGATGGCCAGATGTTCCTGCTCGGTACTGATCGGCTCGGCCGTGACGTCTTGTCCCGCATCATCTATGGTGCGCGCATATCGCTGACTATCGGGCTTATCGGCATAACCATCAGTTTTGTTCTCGGCATCGTGATCGGCGGACTTGCAGGCTATCACGGCGGTTTGTTCGATCTGCTGGTGCAGCGTGTCATCGAGGTGTTGCAATCATTGCCTAGCCTGCCGCTCTGGATGGCATTGGCGGCTATCATGCCGGTGACGTGGAGTCCTGTCCTGATCTATTTCGGCATCACCATCATACTTGGCATGCTGGACTGGACCGGGCTTGCTCGTTCCGTGCGCTCCAAGCTCCTTTCGCTGCGTGAGGAAGACTACGTGCTGGCGGCGCAGTTGATGGGCGCCAAGAGCCCGCGCATTATCGGACGGCACCTGGTGCCCGGCTTTATGTCGCACCTGATCGCAACGGCCACCATTTCCATACCGGGGATGATCCTCGGAGAGACCGCACTGAGTTTCCTTGGGCTTGGCCTCAGGCCCCCGATCACCAGTTGGGGTATTCTATTGACCGAAGCACGCAGCGTCAGCGTCATCGCTTTTTATCCCTGGCTGCTGTTTCCGATGATTCCTGTCATACTTGTTATTCTGGCGTTCAATTTCTTGGGAGATGGGTTGCGTGACGCTGCCGATCCCTACAGATAGGGCAAGTGAGGGTCCGATGAGTTCGCATTCTCACGATCGTTTCGAATGCACTGCGCGGGTCAACCCGCAAAACAAGGGGTTTTGACCATGATGCGGCGTTTCGAAGATGCCCGGATCTTGATGTATAGCCACGACACCTTCGGCCTTGGCCATTTGCGGCGGTGCAGAACGATTGCCCACTCGCTTGTCGAGGACTACCGCGGGCTCAATATCCTGATTATATCCGGCGCAACGATCGCCGGCGCATTCGACTATCGCGCCCGCGTCGATTTCGTGAAAGTGCCGAGTGTGATCAAGCTTCGCAATGGCGAATACACTTCCCTTGCGCGCCATATCGATCTGCATGAAACGCTGAAGATGCGCCAGTCGATCATCCGGCATACGGCCGAGACCTTTCAACCCGATATCTTTATTGTCGACAAGGAACCGATGGGGCTGAAAGGCGAAGTGGAGGAAACCCTCGCCTATCTTAAATCCCGCGGCACGACACTTGTCCTTGGCCTGCGTGAGGTCATGGACGCGCCGCATCTGCTCGAGGCCGAGTGGAAGAACAACAATGTGATGCACAAGATCGATCAGTTCTATGACACGGTCTGGGTCTATGGCCCGCCGGATTTCTACGATCCACTCATCGACCTGGATGTGCCAGCGACCCTGCGCGACAAGATGAAATTTGTCGGGTTTCTGCAGCGCAGTCTGTCGAACGACAACACCCCGACCCATGTTCCCGAGGGCGATTATATTTTGGTGACCACGGGCGGCGGCGGCGACGGGGCTGACCTCGTGCACAACGTCATCCACGCCTATCAGCAAGATCCGACCCTCCAGCACAAGGCATTCATCGTGCTCGGTCCCTATATGCCGGCCAAGCAGCGGGCGAAACTGGTCAAGAAGGGCGGCAAAATTCCCTATATCCAGGTCATCGAGTTCGATAATCGCATGGAAGAATTGATCGCGGGCGCAAAGGCTGTGGTGGCAATGGGCGGCTATAACACCTACTGCGAGATCCTGTCTTTTGACAAGCCGGCACTGATCGTCCCCCGTGTCCTGCCACGCGAAGAGCAGCTGATCCGGGCGACGCGCGCCGCCGAACTTGGTCTCATCGAAATGTTGCTGCCAGAGGAAGCCGAGGACCCCTTGCGCTTTGCCGAGGTGCTCAAGCGCTTGCCTGACCGTCCGCCACCATCGCAAACCGGCAAGGGTGAAGGCATGCGGCTGGAGGGTCTCGTGCATATTTCCGAGATCGTTGGCGACTGGCTGGACGAGCGCGAACAGCCATTGCCCGCAGTTGCGGAATAAGAGAATACCTTGTCAGTACGCTTGAAGACATTGGTGATTCTGAAGGGCTATCCGCGCCTGTCGGAAACATTCATCGCGCAGGAACTGCTCGGACTGGAGCGCGCAGGCTTCGACCTGACGCTGATCTCCATGCGCAAGCCGACAGACAAGAAGCGCCATCCGATCCACGATGAGATCAAGGCGCGTGTCGTCTATCTGCCCGAATATCTCCACGAAGAACCAATCCGGGTATTCCGCGCCCTTATGGCCGGGCGGAGGAAGCCCAATTTCCGGCCACTTCTGCAGCGGTTCTGGAAAGACCTGCGTCGCGATATTTCGCGCAACCGCATCCGCCGTCTCGGCCAGGCACTCGTCCTTGCCCATGAATGGCCGGACGCAGGCGAATGGCTGCATGCCCATTTTATCCATACGCCGGCTTCCGTCGCACGCTATGCCAGCATCATGACGGATGTGCCTTGGACCTGTTCGGCCCATGCAAAGGATATATGGACCTCCCCCGACTGGGAACTGATCGAGAAACTCGGTGAGGCGCGCTGGAGCGTCACCTGCACGCGCGCTGGCTTCGAACACATGCGTGAGCTGACAAACCGAAAGGAACAGGTGCATCTGAGTTATCATGGTCTCGACCTTACCCGCTTTGGATATTTTTCTGGCGTCCGTCCGAGCCGCGACGGTTCGGACGGCTCGAATCCCGTGCAGATACTGAGCGTCGGTCGTGCCGTGCCGAAAAAGGGCTATGACATCCTTTTGCAAGCACTGGCGCTTCTGCCTGCTCGTCTACACTGGAGGTTTGTTCATATTGGCGGAGGCGATGAACTGGCGCGCTTAAGGCCCCTTGCCGACAAGCTTGGCATCGCTGATCGCATCACCTGGAAAGGCGCGCTTGCGCAGGAAGATGTGCTTGGGCACTATCGCAGCGCCGATGTTTTTGCCCTGGCCTGCCGGGTCGCGGCAGATGGAGACCGCGACGGCTTACCGAATGTCCTTTTTGAAGCTTCCAGTCAGAACCTCGTCTGCATCTCTACGAATATCTCCGGCATACCCGAGCTCTTGACTGGCGGAGAGAACGGTTTCGTCGTCCCCCCGGAAGATCCCCGGCTGCTGGCGGTTGCACTTGAACGGGCGATCCGCGAACCTGACCTTCGATACCGCTTGGGCAAGGCCGCCGAGAAACGGGTCCGCGAACACTTCGACCATAATTCCAGCATCCGCCAATTGACCCGGCTTTTTGAAAGCGAATGGCAAAAACCATGAGCCGACCGCGCGTTCTTTTTTACGTCCAGCATCTTCTGGGCATAGGTCACCTCGCCCGCGCCAGCCGCGTCGCCTCGGCCCTGGCCGCTGACAATTTCGATGTCACGGTTGTAACGGGTGGGTCGAAGGTTTCAGGGTTTCCAGGATCGGATGTCAAATCTGTCGCATTGCCTACCGTGCTTGCGGGCAATGCCGGATTTTCAGGTCTGGCAGATGCGCATGGCAATTCGGTTGACGATCAATTCCTCGCTCGCCGCCGCGATCTCTTGCTCGAAGCGTTTCACCGGATCAACCCGTCTATCGTCATCATCGAAGCGTTCCCTTTTGGACGCAGGCAGATGCGGTTCGAACTTTTGCCATTGCTTGATGCCATCGCAGCGATGTCGCCGCGGCCGAAGCTTCTGAGTTCAGTCCGTGATATCCTGCAAGAGCGCACGAAGCCCGGGCGCGACGAAGAGACGGTCAGCATCATCAGGGCGCATTTCGACCATATCCTGGTTCATGGAGACCCGTCATTTGCAACGCTTGCCGATACGTTTCCGCTAGCAAAGGAGATCGCCGACAAGATTATCTATACCGGTCTGGTTGCCGGTCCAGACCCGGCCGAGCCATCGGAAGTCTTTGATATCGTTGTGTCTGCCGGTGGCGGCGCAGTCGGGTTCGACCTGATCCGGTCAAGTCTGGAAGTGGCAAGGCAATCGGCATTCCGGGGATCGTGGTGCCTGATCACCGGACCCAATCTGCCGGAACGCGATTTCGCCGCCTTGTTGGCAGATGCACCCGGCAATGTGCGTATCGTCCGATTTCGCCAGGATTTTCCGTCATTGCTGAAAGGCGCCGAGCTTTCAATTTCGCAGGCGGGATACAACACCGTATGCGATATTCTGCGCGCACAGTGCCGCTCCATCCTTGTCCCTTTCGCGGCCGGGGGCGAAACGGAACAGAGCGTACGCGCCACACGACTGGAAGCCCTCGGTCTCGCCATCGCCTTGCCAGAAAACAGCCTCAACGCGGATATTCTCGGCAATGCCCTTGCGACCGCGCTGGCACAGCCAAGACCATCGTCACATAGGCTCGATCTGAGCGGCGCCACACACACGGCTGCAGTGTTGCGGAGTTTGCTCTAGTCAAGGCAGTATCGGTCAGCGGCAGCACGCGCGCTGATCCCAAAAGCTTCCTCAAAATTACACACCAACACCTCCAGTTGACAGCGCTATGTTCCGTGCCCATGTCATATAGCCTTCACCAAGCTGATGCTGTAGGCTGGGACGATTCAATCATGGAGTTCGTCCATGTACTCTTCAAACGTTTCAGTATTTGAAATTCCTGCTGAATTCGCAGCCCACGGTCGCCCATGGAAACAAGTCTAACACGCTATATCTGGTCGAACACGCGGCTGCAGCAGATATGGATTCTGTTCGTCGTAGCTGTCTCGATGATTCCGTATTTCATGTCTTTCGATCTGCCAAAACAGATCGTCAACGGTCCCATCCAGGGTAACGGGTTCGAGACACCCGGCGCGACGCGCACCTTCATGCATCTCGAATACGACCTGCCCGCTCTCGGCAAGGTGGTGTTTTTCGACGGTCTTGAGCTCACACGTTTTCAGACATTGATGGCGTTGAGCCTGGTTTTCCTGTTGCTCGTCATCATCAACGGTTTGTTCAAGCTTTATATCAACACCTACAAGGGCCGCCTCGGCGAGCGCATGTTGCGGCGAATTCGCTTCGAGTTGATTGACCGCGTGCTGCGTTTTCCGCCGGCGCAATTCAAGCGGGTAAAATCCGCGGAAATTGCAACGATGATCAAGGACGAAGTCGAACCTATGGGTGGCTTCACGGGCGACGCTTTCGTTCAGCCGGCATTACTGGGCGGACAAGCTATCACGGCCCTCGTCTTCATCATCATGCAGAATTTCTGGCTCGGTATGATTGCCGCAGGCATTGTCGCGGTCCAGGGCGTCGTGATACCCCGCATGCGCAAACGCTTGCTTGAACTTGGACGCCAACGTCAGCTCACGGCGCGCGAATTGTCTGGCCGTGTGGGTGAGATTGTCGATGGCATTGGTACCATTCACGGTAACGACACATCGAACTTCGAACGGGCCGATATTGCGTCGCGTTTGGGCCTTATTTTCTCGATCCGGTACGATCTTTATCAATGGAAGTTCCTGGTCAAATTCATCAACAATTTTCTCGCACAGGTCACCCCGTTTCTATTCTATTCGATCGGCGGATTTCTGGCGTTGCAAGGAAGACTCGATATCGGCCAGCTCGTTGCCGTCATCAATGCCTACAAGGATCTCCCAGGGCCGTTGAAAGAGCTGATCGATTGGGACCAGGCTCGTCAGGATGTCCAGGTCAAGTACAATCAGGTGGTAGAACAGTTCAACGTCGACATGCTTGTTGATCCGAAAATCCAGGCCCTGGCACCCGATCCCGTCAACCGTCTTGAGCATTCGTTGCACGCGGTCAACCTGACGCTTTCCGACGATAGCGGTGCGCCCTTGCTCAGACATGTTACGCTGGAGATCAAACCGGGCGAGACCGCCGCCATTGTCGGCAACAGCGGCAGCGGCGCCGAAGCCCTTGCCGAGGCCTTTGCCCGCGTTATTTGGCCCGAGCAGGGCCGGATCACCATTGATGGCAAAGATATCCTCGAACTGCCAGAATCCGTAACCGGCCGCCGCATCGCCTATGCAGCCTCCGATACCTACTTCTTCCACGGAACCTTGCGCGATAACCTGCTTTATGGCCTCAAACATGCACCCTTGACCAAGGTCGAGTACGAGGGAGCGAAAGCTGCCAAGAACAGATGGAACATCAACGAAGCGCGCCGTGCCGGCAATCCCGAACTCGACGTTAACAGCGACTGGGTGGATTATGTCTCCGCGGGCGTGACGGGGCCTGACGATCTCTTCAAGGTTGTGCGCCCGGTCCTTGATGCGGTTCTGATTTCTCAGGACATTCTCGATATGGCCTTGCGTTCCACTGTCGTCATCGAGACGCACGCCGATTTGACCGATCGCATCGTCGAGTTGCGTCAGGCCCTGCGCAAACGATTGAAGAAGGAAGATCTCGACGACCTCGTCGTTCCGTTCAAGCTGGACGAATATAACCCTCAGGCCACCGTTGGTGAAAACCTGCTGTTCGGCAGCATGCGGCGGCCGATGATGACCAATCGCAAACTGGCGGCACATCCCTATTTCCGCTCGGTGTTGCGCGAGAACGACCTTTACATCGATCTTTACAATATGGGTCTGGAGATCGCGGCCAACGCGGTCGAGCTGTTCGAGGATCTGCCACCGGATCATCCGTTCTTCCAGCAACTGACCTTCATGACCGCCGATGACATCCCGGCCTATCAGGTGTTGCTGCAAAAACTGCAGGGCCGCGCTATCGACGCGGCGTCGGCAGACGAACGAACAAGTATAATCCGCCTGAGCTTCTCCTACATCGAGCCGAGGCATCGCTTTGGCCTTCTGAACAGCGAGCTCATGGCCAAGATCGTCGATGCCCGGGCACGTTTCCACCAGGATATGCCGGACGACCTCAAAGCAGTGATTGAACGCTATGATCCGGAACGTTTTATCGCATCGGCGACGCTTCTGGACAATGTCCTCTTCGGCCGGATCGGCTTCACCCAGGCCGATGGTTCGGACCGCATCCGTAGCATTTTGCGCGATCTGTTCGATCGTCTCGGTCTGTTCGAAAGCGTCCTTTCGATTGGCATGGATTTCGATGTCGGATCAGGTGGCAAGCGATTGACCAATGTGCAGCGGCAGAAGCTCAACGTTGCCAGAGCACTGCTCAAGCGTGCCGATTATGTGATCTTCAATCGTCCCCTGCCGGCACTTGACCAGCGTGTGCAGGACCATATTACACACAACATCATGGAGGACCTGCACGAAGAGGGCCACGCTCCTGCGATCATCTGGGTTCTGTCAAACACTGCACTTGCCAATCTATTCGATCGCGTGATTGTATTCGACAAGGGAACACTGGTCGAAGACGGAACGCACGCGACTCTTCTGGAGAAAAACGGTATATTCAAGGAGCTGGTGTCATAAGGGGGCAACATGAGATCTTTTGAGAATTCAGCTTTGCGCCCGTCTGGCTGAAATTATCAAAAAGTTTCTATAAGGGGGTTGTGGCCGTTCATGCTGCTGAAAGATGAAGTTGAAATGTTGCGGCGGGTACCGCTGTTTTCGGGCGTTGCGCCGGCCAAGCTCAAGCTTCTGGCCTTCACATCCGAGCGTGTCAGCTACAAATGCGGTCAGACCCTGTTTCGCCAGGGTGATCCGGCCGATGCAGCCTATGTCATCCTCACTGGCGGGGCTGATATCCTCTCGGACTCGCCAAGCGGCGAGATCAAAGTTGCCGAGATCGAGCACGACTCCATCGTCGGTGAAATCGCGATCCTCTGTGATGTTTCACGAACTGCAACCGTCCGGGCAAATTCCGCACTCGAGGCCTTGCGCATCAGCAAGGATCATTTTCTCAAGCTCCTTAGTGATTATCCGGAGATGACCATCGAGATCATGCGTGTTCTAGCCGACCGCCTGAGCCACACGACAACGGAACTTAGCGAAGCGCGCAGCAAACAGAAGCAGGCAGCGAAGTAACGGAAACCGAACCGGCGCTATGGGCCTCGACCTACCTTCAATTGGCCGACTGGTTTTCATTCCGCGTAATGGACCCGCTGGTGAGATCAACCAGGAAGTTACGGGAGGGCAGGTCCGACAGATATCGCCCCATCATGCGGAATATGCGCGCGAACTTGCCCTGAGCGCCCCCAATCTCGAGGGCAGACGAGCTGGCGTAAATCTCGATCAGCAAACGATAGGCTGCAAGCCGATGCGGCGATATGCAATCCAATGCCAATTCACTGCCCATGCGCAGCCGGTACCAATCGCCAAGCAGACTGAGTACCGGGATCAAATCCAGTTGTTCAATCGCTTTTTCCTTGTCGTCATCTGACGTTTTGCTGGCGCGTTCCGCATGAACAAGCGCAACAGTATCCTCGATGGAAAAGGGCTGCTTACATCGGCTGAGTACATACAAATCTCCGAGATTGAGCTGCGACATCGTCCTCGCCATGTCGTTTGGCCATTCGCGACGCAAATAGCGATACAAGACCAACTGGTCCACATGTTCCGACAGGAAATCTCCATAGTCAGTGGCATCCAGCATACGACCGGTCCTTTTGCCTGTGACATTGATCTCAACGCGGTATTGCTGATTGATGGCTGGATCGATCGGCAGATGCCCGATGCTGACCGTTTCAACCTTCAACCCCGTATGGCCGAGCGTTACCACCTTGAAGGCCGGGGGAAAGGCAGCAAGCGACGGCACGCCGATGTTCACGAGGTAATCTTCCCCATGCTGCACCAGCGCGGTATCATTGACATGAAGATGGCCGCTGAAATGAATTCCGATGCCCGCATCGATGGCCGCGCTCGCCACCGCATTCATCGGTGTCCGTTTCGTGGAGATCGTTTCACCCATCAGCGACCGTTCGTCCTCCGCTGTGCCATTGAGCATATCCAGTAATGGATAGTGCGAGAATGTCAGCAGCCGCTTGCCATCCCGCCTGGCTCTCTCCGCGACATCTTTGGCCCAATGCAACACGAAACGTTTATGCTTGAGCACGGCATTCCAGCCGGCATTGGTGCTGTCGACGAATGCCCCTGCGTCCCCTTTGGCAAAAACACCATTGCGCGGCTCGAAGACATTGGCATCGATCATCAAAAGCCAGAGACCCGCAATAGGTTCAATCAGATAAGACGAGTCCATTAACCGATACTGGTTTAGTCCGTCATCCGAGCACACCGAATAGAGCCGCTTGGCTGGATCGTCATGGATTCCGAATGGTGTTTCCCAATGCAAATCCGATGGCCTGCGAAAGAAGCCAATATCCGGCAATGCCAGCAACCCAGCGGGATAGCCGGAGCAATACATCTTGCTGGTAACCACCATACCGTCTGCATCGTCATCGACGAATTCATCATCGCTGGCGACGATTGTATAGGTACCATCCGGATTAAGCAGGCGTTTGGCGTGGTGCTTGCCATGCGGGCCGAAGATATCGTGGTTGCCAGAGGTAGCGATAAAGACAAGTCCGTGCTCGCGGTTGTAACGGCCCAGCAATTGCCGCAGCGCTGCAAGCGTCGCAATCTGGCCGTCATCGGAATAGTCGCCCAGCAGAACGACATATTTGATGCCGCGGGTGACGACCTCGTCCAGGGCCCCTCGCAGAGCAAAATAGCTTTCGTTGAACACCCGGGTGGAGCGCACCGTGTCGGTCAGGCGGCGCGCTGTCATTTGGCGCCCGCCGACATCGATGCCGTCGAAATCATAATCCCCATAAAGATCGTGGAAATGAGCATCGGCAATGACAGCAATCGGCGGAAACATCAAAGAAGACATGAATCATCCGTTTCGTGGTGAAGAAAGTCGGCAGATTTATACGTTTGTATCAATAATTGTCATAAAGCTTAAAATCCAAATCACTATCGCTTACATATGGTGCAACGCAGATTTTTATTGCGCCGCTGATAAATTAATCGAAATCCAAGCCTCGCATAACGATTGCAGTTTGGATACGATGCCCTGAAAAAGGGGAATTGGGTGTAAAGAGCATAATGAACGACGAAGTGTTTCGGGTGAAATTCTGGGGAACGCGGGGGAGCGTTGCCGTATCGGGTCCCGATTTCGAACGGTATGGCGGCAATACCGTATGTATCGAAGTTCAATGCGGCAGGCATCGTATGATCTTCGACGCCGGTTCCGGCATAAGGCAGGCTGGTGATGCTTTATTCCTGGAAGGCGTTGACCACCTCGACATCCTCTATACCCATTGTCACTACGATCACATCATTGGCCTTCCCTACTTCATGCCGCTCTACAATCCGATGATGAATGTGCGGCTCTGGTCTGGTCATCTGGCCGGGATCATGACGACCCGTGAAATGGTCAAGGAGTTCATGCGCCCGCCGTGGTTTCCTGTCGAGCCTGAAATCTGCAAGGCCAGTCTCGCTTTTCGCGATTTCCGCTCCGGCGAAGTGCTGACTCCATGCGATGGGGTCACGATCCACACCGGAAGCCTCAATCATCCGGGTGGTTGCATCGGCTACCGCGTCGAATTTGCCGGTCGCGTACTGGCGCTGATCTACGATACCGAACATGAGGCCGGCAAGCTTGACCCGGTTGTTCTGAAACTCATTAAGGACGCCGATCTCGTCGTCTATGACTGCACCTACACGGAAGATGAGATGCCGCGGCGTTTTGGCTATGGTCATTCGACGTGGCAGCACGGCGTCCTCTTGGCGCAAGCCGCCAAGATTGGCAGTCTGGCGTTGTTTCATCATGCGCCGGATCGCACCGATGACGAACTCGACCAGTTCGAGCGCCTGTCAAAGGAACGCTTTACCGGTGCCTTTGCCGCTCGCGATTTTCAGGTGATCGATCTTTAGAGCAATGCCAGGAAAAGTGTGACGCGGTTTTCCGTCCGCAATTGCGTAGCAACAAAGCGTTAGAGCAATTCCGGCAGCGAGACCCAGCGGCAAGCTGGCGCTGCAGCCACGACCGCGAACAACGTCTGCAAAAACGCCCAGGCCGATTCATCATTGACAAGGTGGTGTGTCAGAATGCCGATGGGCTCGTCGCTGCTCATGAAGCGTAACCGCAACTCCTTGACGATTGCTTCAACCAATTGCCCGTGATCCCTGCAGCCTCGTGTTCCGTGCCAGTCCATCAAATCAACATGCGTGTTGATGACCGGCAGGAAAGCCGTGAACTTGCCTTTGGGCGGACCGAACAGCGAAAGTGCCCTGAAATCGAGATTTGGCAGTTCATTCGCTAGCAGCGGATCGATCCGGTTCCACGGCGGCACCAACACCGGTACAAAGCGATCTGGAAACAGCTTTTCAAGCCGTTTATGCCCGTCAGCCAATTCAGCCGACATCACATCCAGCGTTCGATGCGGTCCCAGTTCCTGCTTCTTCTCATTGGCCGGTGCGTGGTTTTCATGCGACCAGCCATGCACCGCGACATTCACACGGGCTTCGTGCGCCAATCGTCGGGCAAGCTGCTCTCTTGCATATGCAGGGACCACTGCAAGCGTCAGGGGGACTTGATACGCTTCGCGCAATACCAAGAGCCGTTCCAACGCAGCGGTTGGCTCGACCGCATCATCGTCGCGCAGCCAAAATCGGGCGATGCGCTTGGCGTTTGTCCAGCGCGAAAGCTCCACCTGCAATGGCTGCCATATCGCTTCATCCATTATGCGCCACATATTCCCGCAATAGCTCGCCCAGTCGCTTCGACGCAATGTCAAGCGATCGTTCTTCCATGACGAAACGTCGTCCCGCTTTCCCCATGGAAAGGCGGCGCTCTTCGTTGTCCATCATCTGCCCAATGGCATCGGCAAAGGTTCTTGTATCTCCCGCCGTCGTCAACGTACCCGTTACACCGTCCCTGACCACCTCGGGCACGCCCGCAGTTTTCTGTGCCACAACCGGTAATCCCGCCGCCTGCGCTTCCAGATAGGCAATGCCGTAGGCTTCGCCCGTCCCCGGCCAGACAAAGGTGCCACCACGATAAAGCAGATCCACAACCTCCCTTGCCTGTTTCTGGCCGAGCCATTCGATGCGTTCGGTGCCAAATCCTCCAAACATCGCCTTCACCGCCACACGCTCCGGGCCATCGCCTATAACGCTCAGTTTCCAGGGCCTCTCACCGAGCAAGGCCAATGCCTCGGCGAGCATTCGATAGCTTTCGAGCTTGTCACCCGCCCGCATCATCGCGATCGTCACCAACCGATGCGGGTCATTCGCTGTCGGTTCAGCACGAAACGCTGATGCATCGATAAAGGGCAGCAGCCGCGCCAACCGGGCCTCCGGAATATGTCCGGCAAGTCCGGTCTCGTCGCGCCTGGTAAAACAGATATTGACCGCCGCGTGCCGAACCGCATCCACCACCACGGCCTGCAGCTCAGCCCAGTCGCCATCGTCTCGCCGCTTTGAATAGGACGCTTCAGCGGTCACATAAGGAATGCTTAGCGCAGCGGCCAGCGCCGGCCCGATCAGGTCGGGCGCCTTGTAGTAAGGATGATAGCAGAACCATAGATCGGGCTTTCCCCTACGCTGCCATTGCCGCGACAATCGCTCGATTTCCTGTTTTGCCAGTGTCGCAACACGTTCACGTCCGGCTGCTTCGGGCGTTGCCGTAAAGCTGCGTAGTTCCGATATCACGTCGACATCGTAACCAGCCAATTCAAGCGCAGCGACGAGCAATCTTGCCATCTGCCGATCGCCGGATGGGACCGGATGATTGGGTGATTTCAGCGGGGCATAGAAGGCGATCTGCATTATCTCTTTGTGCTTCGAACTGCGTATATGAACAAGCTTTCAAATGTTCCGCCAACAATTGCAAGCATGGCTTCATCTCGCCATCATTGCGGCCGCATTGATCTTCTCGCCAAATCATCATTCGTCGCTTAAATTGATTCGGTTAAAAAATAATCCGGGTATTCATGACATCAATCGCCACAGTGCCCCTTTTGTCCGAGCGATCCCTGCGCAGGGCACGATTGATTTCGGGGCTGATCCTCCTCGTCTTCGTGACGTTGCATCTTGCCAATCACGCGCTGAACCTGATCTCACTTGATGCCGCGGAAGAAGGCCGGCTGTGGTTTACCGCCATCTGGCGCAATCCTGTCGGTACCATCCTTCTTTATGGTTCGGTTCTTGTTCACATCGCGCTCGTCATGCGCTCGCTCTATCAGCGGCGCACGCTTGTCATGCCATTGCGGGAGGCGCTGCAGATTATTCTCGGCATTCTCATCCCGCTGTTGATTATTGAACACGTGATTGCGACGCGCATCAGCTCCGAAATGATCGGCACGCCAGATGTTTACGCGTCTGTCATCCGCTCGCTCTGGGTCAATGCGCCGATGAACGGTTTGCGCCAATCGATTGCCCTCGTCGTGGTCTGGATGCACGGCTGCATAGGGGTCCATTTCTGGCTGCGCTATCGCCCCTGGTACGACACAGCCGCACCCTTCCTTTTGACATTTGCCATTCTCTTGCCCGTGCTTGCCCTGCTTGGATTTGCCAGTACGGGGCGCATTCTCGCCAGCGAGCCGCCGCAATCCAGCTTCGGCAGCGGATATAGCCCGGCAGGTGCAAGTATCGGCTATGATGGTGCGAGAAGCGGTGACGCCACATCTTCATTTGCAACGACCGAAGTCCGCAAGGAACGCGTGCAGATGACGAAATATGCACTCTATGGCGGATTTGCAGGCACGTTGCTGACTGTGTTTGCCATGCGCGCGCGCCGCAGCTGGCGCGAACGGACTGACCAGATCGAAATCCGTTATCCGGAGGGGCAAATCGTCAACGTTCCGCGCGGCTTCAGTGTGCTTGAAGCGAGCCGGCTCGGTGGGATCCCGCATTATGCGGTCTGCGGTGGCAAAGGCCGCTGCTCGACCTGCCGCGTCCAGGTCGTTGAAGGTGCAGCATCGCTGCCGAAACCTGAATCAACCGAACTGACAACGCTCCACCGCATCAATGCAGATCCTGGCGTGCGCCTCGCCTGCCAGTTGCGACCGCTACACGATATCAGCGTCGTTCCGTTGCTTATACCGACCACGGAAGGCGCGCTTCCCGTCGGCAGCCAGCAAACCAATCCTGGGCGCGAACAGGAAATCGTCATCCTCTTTTGCGATATCCGCAGCTTCACCATGCTTACCGAGGCTCAGCTTCCCTATGATATCGTCTTCCTGCTCAATCGCTATTTTGCCATTGTCGGTCAGGCGGTCGAGCGTGCTGGGGGACGTCTCGATAAATTCATCGGCGATGGCGCCATGGCACTCTTCGGCCTGAAAGGTTCTCCGGAAGACGCCTGCCGCAACGCGCTCAAAGCAGCGGCCAGGATCGTCAGCGAAATAGACCGGCTCAATGATGAATTGTCCGCCGAATTTTCCATGCCGCTGCGTGTTGCCATCGGCATCCATAGCGGCCCGGCCATTGTCGGTGCCATGGGATATGGCAATGTGAAGAACCTCACTGCCATCGGGGATACGGTCAACGTTGCCAGCCGGCTCGAAGCCATCGCCAAGGAACTGGATTCCACGCTTGTTGTGTCGGAACCAACAATCCAGCTCGCGGGTTCCGATACTGCCGATCTCGAAAGCCAGGAAATCTCAATTCGCGGCCGGGCTGAGCCGCTGCGCGTTTATATCATTCGCCAGGAACTGACTGCGCGGTTTGTCTGACCCAGGCGGCCGCATGCCATGTCGGGCTTTACATGTTGCGGGATTGAGCTAGGAGTGGTGCTGGCCAGGGCTCAATCAATGTTGGACACGAAATCGATCCGCCGTCATCTCCGCAAAGTCAGGAACAATCTGGCTCGCAGGCTTTTCGACACGCGTTACGGACGGAATTTGTTGATCAATTCGCTTGGCCCCCGCGTTCAGACGATGACACTCGATTGCGGCGATCACATAATGAGTTTTTCGCCCGGCGATTATATCGGCAAGAAGATTTTTAGGAAGGGCCACTTCGAGCGAGAGCATGTGGACCGGCTGCTTGGTATTTTAAAGGAACGCCGTCTGCTGCGGGACGGCACCACGCTGCTTGAGCTTGGTGGGAACATCGGCACCCAAACCGTCTATTTTGCCCTGAGCGGACACTTCGCCCGCATCGTCAGTGTCGAACCGGATCCGCGCAATTTCGATCTGCTTCGCACCAATGTCACCCAGAACGGGCTCGGGGACTGTGTGATTTTGGTCAATTGCGCCGCGGGCGAGAAACAAGACGAGATCGATTTCTTTCAACATCAGAGCAATCATGGCAAGAGCAGCGCCAGCCGGCAGAACGCGTCCGATTGCAAGATCGTCGTTCCGGTCAAGCCGGTCGGTTCAATCCTCGCCGAAGCCGGAACAAATCCTAATGACGTCGGTCTGATATGGATGGATATCGAGGGATACGAACCCCTCGCCTGCCACTCGATGCAAGCTTTGTTCGCCCGCAGGGTTCCACTCTACATGGAATTTTCGCCTACATTTTACGGGCCGAACCAATCGGCCGCTTTCGTGCAATTTCTTGCAGAATTCTATGAAGATTGCCTGATTTTCCGTGAGGATAACAACAGTACGCCAGCGAAGGTCAGGGAGATTCCCACCAACGAAAGGCAGTTCGACGTTCTGCTATTCGACGCGGCGATATAGGAAGTAGCGGCCCTTCTTGACGTTGTGTGGCAGCGGCAGACTTTCAAGCTGCGGATGGTCAAGTTCGAGCCCGCTGGCAACTATACCGTTCGGGGCAAGCAGCGCTACCGTCAATTGCGGCAGCCATGTGAGGGTTATAGCATCCTTCTCCTCATAGCCTGTACCGATATCCACATGAACAAGAGCGGCGTTGATGCCTGCGAATGGCTTTGCTGACTCACGTATCTCACCGACGATCAGATTCTCCGGTTCAGGGGTCGAGGACTTATGAGAACCGACGGCCCTGTCAAAAGCGATGATTCTGCGGCCTGGAAAATGGGCACGCAAGTGATCGAAGGTGCGACCGTTACCAAGGCCGAGCTCGAGCACCGGTCCATCCAACGCCCTCACCCTTTCGCCAATGTGATTGAGAACATCGCGCTGTGCCGTCATGCGGCGGATGAAGCTATCAAGACGACTCATCAAATTTTCCATGATTCTGTGCAGACCATTCGGGCTTAGCATCGGATCGACACGAGGTCGATGGCTGGCATGCCGCAGGTGTATTATCAAAGGTCAGCATTTCTGAGTTCAAAGGCAGGACGTGACTTGCCTGCCGGACGCTTGGCATCTATATTGGCTAAATGCTTGACCATTCGTCCCGACCGTCTACGCTGCCACATATGCCTATGGATGCGCTCAGCGAAGTCCTGCAGGACTTTCGCTTGAGTGGCGTCAACTATGGCCGCTGCGAGCTCCGGCATCCATGGAGCATCGCCTTTCCGCAACAGCCGCTGCTTCGATTTCATTTTGTGAGCCAGGGTCCATGCTGGATTTATACAGAAGCGCAAGGCTGGCAGAAGCTGAACGCCGGCGATCTGGTGCTGCTGCCGCAAGGCATCGCCCATCGGCTGGCCAGCGCGCCGGACGTTGTGGGTGATTCGCTCAAGGCTTGCCAGGTGACCAAGTTGGGGAGCAACGTTTGCGAAGTGGTGCGGGAAGGAACGGGCGCGACCAGCACCCTTTTCTGCGGCTCCATGTCCTTGGGCGCCTGTGCGCTCAACCCCTTGATCACTTTGATGCCGCCAATCATCAAGGGCTGCGACGTGGCCGGCAATGACCCGATCGTCGGGCCGTTGCTAGCGGCTATGACGGCGGAGGCCGCACAACCGCAGATGGGCAGCGCCACCATCTTGTCACGTATGGCGGACCTGCTCACAGCGCGGCTCATCCGCTGCTGGGTCAATTGCACCGGAGCCTCCACCACCGGCTGGCTCGCTGCCATCCGCGATCCCCATATTGGCCGCGCCCTCGCAGCCATGCACCGGGACCCCGGCCGTAACTGGACACTCGAAAGCCTCGCAGGCCTCGCAGGCCAATCACGCTCGATTTTCGCCGAGCGCTTCAGCGCTGTTTTAGGGGAAGGCGCTGCACGCTATCTCGCCCGTCTGCGCATGCAGCTTGCCCGCGATTTGCTGGGGCAAGGCGGCATGTCGGTTGCTGAGGTCGCCACCCGTTTGGGCTATGAATCCGAGGCATCCTTCGCTCGCGCGTTCAAGCGCATCACCAGTGTCTCGCCTGGCGTTGTGCGGCGCACAATTTCCGGACGAATGGACATGGATTTCGGATTATAGGACACATATCATCCGAAAAGACTCGTCTATGAATATCTCCAAACCTTGGAGATACTTAAATGACGGACACAACATTACAACTTGATGGCGAGGTCTTAGAGCTCGATGCCGCGGCGCCGGCCGAATGGAGCGCGGCCACCTGGTTCGCGGTCCTTTCAATGGCGTCCGCCAGCTTTGCGCTGGTATCAGCCGAGTTTCTGCCGGCAGGTCTGTTGACGCCAATGGCGCGCGATCTGGGCATCAGCGAGGGAACGGCCGGGCAGGTCGTCACCGCCACCGCTTCCGTCGGCGCCGTGACGGCCCTGTTGAGCAACGTTCTCATCGGCCGGCTCAATCGCAAGACGGTGCTGGTTGGTCTCAGTGCTCTGGCGATCGGCTCCAATATTCTCGCGGCGGTAGCGACCGATTTCTGGCTATTGTTGTTAGGTCGGGCCGGACTCGGAATCGCCCTCAGTGCTTTCTGGGCGCTTTCAGTTGCCGTCGTAGCGAGGCTGGTTGGCGCCAATGCGACAGGCCGTGGCATGGCTATCGTCACCCTCGGCGTATCGCTCGCCACCATTGCCGCACCGTCGATGGGCGCGTTGATCAGCGACTGGCTGGGTTGGCGCAGCGCCATGGCCATGACGGCCGGACTGGCCGCGCTTGCCATGCTGCTGCAGTTCCTCAGCCTGCCGACCCTGCCTGCAACCACAAGCAACAGTCTTGCCGATGTCCTTCGCCTGACACGGCGGCGTGGTATTCAGCTCGGCATGCTTGCCATCTTTTTGCTGATGACGGGACATTTTGCTGGCTCGGTCTATGTGCGCCCCTTCCTCGAACAGGTGACGCACCTTGCAACCGGGCCGATAGCCCTGGCGCTGCTCGGGTTTGGCATCGCCGCTGTGGTTGGTAATATTGCCGGCGGCCGCATGGCCGACGCCAATATCCGCATGGCCCTTGCGGTTACCGCCGCATTAATGGCGTTTGCTGCACTCGCTTTGGTGCTTTGGGGTGCGCATATCGGCGTTGCCTTCGGCTTCGCTACGCTTTGGGGCTTCGCCTTCGGCATGGCGCCGGTGGTGCTGCCGACCAATCTGTCCCGCGCGGCACCTGACGCGCTTGAGGCGGCGGGCAGCTTGATGGTCGCGTCTTTCCAGGTGGCCATCACTATCGGCGCAGTTGTCGGCGGCTATGTCGTGGACACCTATGGCGCCACGGGGCCCTTGACCCTTACTGCCATCCTTGCTGCATCGACAGTCGTGCTGGCGCTGCTACAACCCCGCAGCTAAGCTTTGCTCGTACTGCGCGTAGATAGAGCAACCAGACGTCATCGGAAGATGCGCCAAGATATCGGCGCATCTTCCAGGCAGTGCGTCAAGTCATGCCGAGGCGTGGACGCGCGCTTTCCTTCTGACGGATAACGTCGCCGAAACGACGCAGGAACAACCGCCCGAGAAATGCCGAACCTTTCACCGGCTATGCTCGCGCGCGAAGTCAGCATGGCCGAACTCGGCCGACATCGCTCACCGATTTCTTGCAAACTTAAGGCAATCGCTTCGACTATCCCGAGATACGTCCTTGAGAATGAGGTCCGCTGCCTTCTCTGCAATCATGATTACCGGTGAATTTGTATTGCCCGAGACGATCGTCGGCATGATCGAAGCATCAACTATCCGCAACCGCTCCAGTCCGTGCACCTTCAAGGCATCGTCAACGACGGCGAGATCGTCGCTGCCCATCCTGCACGTTCCGACGGGATGAAAGATCGTCGTTGCGATGTCGCCGGCGCGGCGGATCAGTTCATCATCGCTCTGATATTGGCGGCCGGGCAGCATCTCTTCGGGCCGGTATCTCATGACCGCCTTTGCCGCCATGAGGTTGCGGGCGTGACGGATGGACCTAGCGGCGAGCAGCCTGTCACCGACCGTCGAGAGGTAATTTGGCCGGATATCCGCTGCAACGCTCGCCTCCGGCCTCGAAATATGCACCGTGCCCCGGCTTTCCGGACGCAGATTGCACACCGAAACAGTGACGGCGGGATAGCGATGCAAGGGCTCGCCAAGGCGATCGGTGCTGAGCGGCTGTATGTGGTACTCAAGGTCAGCCGTCGCCAGCGCCGGATCGCTCCTTGCGAAGATGCCGAGCTGGCTCGGCGCCATTGACAGGGGACCGGAGCGCCGGAGAGCATATTCGAGGCCCATGGCGGCTCTTGAAAAAAGATTATGATAGAGCTGGTTCAGCGTCTTCGCACCTTCAATGCGGAACACGGTACGTATCTGCAAATGATCCTGCAGATTTCCCCCGACGCCGCGCAGTTCATGGCTTAATTCGACGCCTGCACGCGCCAGAATTCCGGGATCTCCGACGCCTGAAAGTTCGAGAATCTTGGGCGAGTTGATTGCTCCTGCCGAAAGAATGATTTCTCCCGCTGCCGCCGCTACGCGGGCTTTGCCTCGAAGGCCGTAACGAACACGTACCGCGCGCTTGCCATCGAACTCCAGCCGCTCGACCTCGGCACCGGTGACAACACGAAGGTTGCGCCGCTTGAGAGCCGGGCGCAGAAACGCCTTGGTGGTATTCCAGCGGAACCCGCCGCGTTGGTTCACCTCGAAATAACCCGAGCCCTCGTTGTCGCCAGCGTTGAAGTCATCGGTCTTGCGAATACCAAGTTCTTCCGCGGCATCGCGAAATGCGTCGAGAATGGGCCACGAAAGCCGTTGCCGCTCCACCCGCCACTCTCCGCCCGCACCATGCATGGAAGAGCGCCCGCGATAATTGTCCTCGGACTTCAAAAAGTATGGCAGAACGTCATCCCAGCCCCAGCCGGTATTTCCCGCCTGCCGCCAATTGTCGTAATCGGCCGCTTGCCCACGCATGTAGATCATTCCGTTGATCGAAGAGCATCCGCCGAGAACCTTGCCGCGGGGATAGGGCAAGGAGCGGCCGTTGAGACCAGGCTCCACCGGCGTCCTCATCATCCAGTCTGTGCGGGGATTACCCATGCAGAAGAGATAGCCGATCGGCACATGAATCCAGTGGTAGCGGTCGCTGCCTCCAGCCTCGAGGAGAAGCACGCGATTTTTTGGATCGGCGGACAGCCGGTTGGCAAGGACGCAGCCCGCCGATCCCGCTCCTATGATGATGAAGTCGTAGACCCCTTCGTCGAGCGCGGCTTCGTGGGCACGCGGGTTCACGCTGCCACCTCCGTTGCGGATGCTGCGCTTCCTGCCATGCGCCGCCAGATCGGCGCCATTGCTTCGGCGATATCGAGGTAGAGCCGGTAGCGATAGTCATAGTGCGCCGAGCGCTGTGCGTCCGGCTTGTAATGGCGGTCAGTTGAAACCATAGCATTGGCGCCGGCCTCAAAATCAGCAAACATGCCAACGGCGGTTCCTGCGGCGATCGCCGCGCCAAGGGCACCGGTCTGGCTCGAGCGGGCGACGGTGACGGGTACACCCAGCACATCCGCAAAAATCTGCGGCCAGAGCAGGCTGCGCGAACCACCTCCTGACAGCACCGCCTCGTCGAAGCAGGCGCCTGCGGCGCGCAGGGTTTCGATATGCTGGCGATGGCCGAACGCGACACCTTCCAAGAGAGCACGGATCAAATGCGCCTTGGTGTGCCAGCCGGCAATTCCATAGAATGCGGCGCGCGCATTGCCATCCTGCTGCGCACCATAGAGAAACGGATGATAGATCGGATCATTGCTCGCCGGCTCAACCGAGGAGGCAAGTTCACAGCACACATCGAAGGGCGAGCGTCCATCCGGCTGCTCGCCTGGAAAGAATTCGCGCACGAACCATTCGAGATTGGCGGCGGACGTAGCGCTGGATTCGATCGCCATATAGCGATCGCGATCGAAGGTCGATGACATGAAGACCGGCCCCTTCAGCCGGGGCTGGCCGATGATCACCTGATTTATGCTCCAGGTTCCGGCAATGATCGAAGCCGCGCCCGTGCGTGTGACGCCCGAGCCGATAGCCGAGGCGACCACGTCGAAGAACCCGCCAATGACAGGCGTGCCCGCGGAGAGACCTGTTTCTGCCGCCGCCGCTTCCGTCACCCTTCCGGCTATGTCAGCACTTTCGATCACCGGCGGCAGCATATCCATGCAGTCGCCGAGCCCGAAGGCGGCCATCAGGTCACGATCATAGTCGCGTTGCGAAACGTTCAGGAGCCCGCAACCGGCCATGTCGGAAACGTCGCTGACGCGCTGGCCGGTAAGCCGATTGACGATAAAGTCCTTGCAGAGGAAGACCGTACCGATCCTGACGAATGTTTCCGGCCGGTGCCGTTTTATCCAGGCGAGCAATGTTGGTGTCTGGGAAGGCCAGGGGCGCTGCAGAGAGATGGGATATGTACGATCGCCGACGCCTTCGGCCTGCCATTCCTCGACAAGACCGGCTGCCCTTGTATCGAGCGACTGGATGGCGAGCAGCGGCTCCCCCTGCCGGTCAAGCGCATAGAGCCCGTTGCCATGTCCCGCGCACCCGATTGCCGCGATTTCCCCAGGCTCGATGCCGGCCTGCTCGATACATGTGCGAATGACCAGCTTCGCGTTTGTCCAGAGTTCACCAAGCCCCCGTTCGACATGCCCCGGGTAGGGCATGTTGCTATGTCCCTCCTCGGCAACGGAGGCAATCTCGTTGCCCTGCCGGTCGAAGATCACCGCCTTGATGATCGTATTGCCGGCATCCAGCCCCAGAAGATATTTTCCCATTTTGAACCCCTCCTCAGGTCCTCTTCGTTCTCAGCCTTGCTGATAGCGCGCGTAGGCGTCCTCGCCACTGGCATCGTCATGGATGATTGCCATGAGTCCACGCACCACGGCACCCGGGTTGGAGTGCTGGTAGATGTTGCGGCCGTAAACCATTCCCATAGCGCCCTGCCGCATCAAGGCTGCCGATTTATCGAAGACGGCGCGCAAATCTTCCTTTCCGCCGCCCCGCACGAGCACCGGGCACCGCGCTGCCTCGACAACGCGGTGAAAATCCTCCGCATTGGTCGTAGGATCGGCCTTGACAATATCCGCGCCCATCTCGCGGGCAAGCCGGGTCAGCGTGACGATCTTGTCAGCGTCGCCGTCGACCATATAGCCTCCGCGTTCGGTAACCGGCTGCATGACGAGCGGCTCTATCATCAACGGCATGCCATATTTTTCGCAATCGGCACGCACACGCGAGATGTTTTCGACGCACTGACGAAACAGGTCAGGCTCGTCCGGCAGCATAAACAGGTTCACCACCACGCAGGCCGCGTCTAGTTCGATAGCACCGACCAGCGGCTCGGCCTGATTTTGCAGAACAGCCCACATGTCGCGATGACGGACGGGGTTATAGGGGTTGCCCATATCGATGCGCATGACGAGAGCCGGCTTTTCCTTGCCTGCCACGTTCTGGAGAAGATCGGCCTGGCCATAGTTCATCTGGATTGCATCCGGAGCCGCAGCAACCAGCGTGCGGACCACACCTTCCATGTCCTCAAGGCCATTCAGGAAAGTTGGTTCATTGCACACGCCGTGATCGATCGCCACGTCGAGGCAGCGCCCGTTGCCGAACAGTCGGTTCATCCGGACCTTGCGGTTGTTTCGCATATCGTACTCCTTGTTTATTGCGCGCTGTCAGTGTTTCCAGGTCGACGCCGTGGCATATGGCGAGAAGGTCGAGGAAGGAAGACCGTTCGGCGGCCTTGCGTGCCGCGGACCAGTGCTTTTCATCGGCGATCAGGTCGAGGGCCACATCCATCATATCGAGCGATAATTGTCCGCTGATGGCGAGCGTTGTTCGTCTCAGCAGGAGATCATCGAGATGTTCGACGCATTCATGGCGTATGAGGAACAGCATCTCGCGGGTCGAATAGGGGGCGCCCGGCATTGGCTCGTCCGGTCCGCTGGCGATGAAGCCGGCAATCAATGCCGCGGCGGTGCCATATCGTTCGAAGAGTTCGATCGTTCGCGCTGGCGCAAGGCCCGTTGCGGAAGACGTGCGCGCTATCCAGTCTCCCGTGTCCGCCGGGAAATTGCGCCCGCCGCCAATGGAACGGTCTGCCGTCGTCAGATGGCGGGTTCTCCGCAGGCGTTCCAATGCCATGTCGGCAGCGAGCTCTCCAAAGGAGCGGAACGTCGTCCATTTGCCGCCAATCATGCATAGGACCGCAGGACCGCCGTCCGATTCGATGAAGGTGCAGAAATGATCGCGCGGGATACGCCCGGTGAACTTGTCCTTGCTGGCGGGAAGCGGCCTGACACCGGAGAACTGATAGACGATTTCCTCCGGCCGGATCCGGATATCAGGCAAGACGAAGGCGAGCGATTGCAGGATATAGTCCCGTTCTTCCGGAGTGCAGACCACGATTTCCGGATCATCGATACGGATATCGGTGGAGCCGACCAGCACCTTGCCGAGATAAGGAAACAGGATGCAGACACGGCCATCCTCATTCTCGTAATAGATCATATGACCATCGAGTGCCTTGGCGAGTTCGGCATTGTCGATAATCAGGTGTGAGCCCTTGGTTCCGCCCATCAGTGGCGCCGGCCGGTTTTCCGGCGAGAACAGGCTTGCATTGGCGATGTCGATCCAGCCGCCCGTCGCATTGATGATGAGTGCCGGCTCGATAGCCGTCGTCGTGCCGCCAACATGGTCCCGGACAACAAAGCCACCGGTGAGATTGTGCTGAAGTTCGGCATAATTCAGGGCATGTGCGTCCGGTGCTGCGGACAGTCCGTCCTGCAGCAACTCAATTCCGATACGTTCCGGGTGCCTGACCCATGCATCATAGTAGGTTGCCGAACTCTTTATCGCCGGATTGAGTTTGGGCCATTTGGCAAGTGTTCCCCGCCGTCCGCGAAATCGATGACGAGGCATCAGGGCACGCTTGCGCGTCAGAAAGTCATAGATGCTCAACCCTGCCTTGATGGCGATAGCGCCGCGGCGGCTCGGTTTGCGGCCGAGGCCAAGGAAGCGAACCATGCCATTTGCAAGACCGGAGAAGATATCGAAAACAGGAACCATCGTTGGCAGGGGCTCGATAAGATGCGGCGCGTTTCGCAATAGCCGATCACGCTCGACAAGCGATTCCCTCACCAGATTGAACTCGCCGTTTTCAAGATAACGCAGGCCGCCATGCACCATCCGGGACAAGGCGGAACTGGCACCGGAACAATAGTCGTTCTTCTCCACCAGCAATACGTCGAGACCCTGAAGGGCAAGCTCACGGAATACACTGATACCGTTGATGCCGCCGCCCACGACACACACGTCCACCTTCGGACTCCGGCGAAGCCCGTCGAATATCTCTTCACGATTCATGATGCAGCCCGTTACCTGTCCATATCTGCAAGTTTCACTGCGATGGCCGCGTCGATGGCCGAAAGGTCTTCTTTGCCGAGCCGTATCGTCCCGGCTTTTGCATTCTCCAGCGCCTGCTGCGGATTGCGCGCGCCGCAAAGCGCGAACGTCACCCCTTCCTGCGCCAGGGTCCAGGCGATCACTGTCTGTGCAACGCTCGCGTCGTGCCTGCTGGCTACCGGCTGAATTGCTTCAGCGAACGCGCGGGCCTTCAACCTGTTGCTGACGGAAAAACGCGGATTGTCTTTGCGCTGATCATCGCCGGAAAATGTGCGGTCCGGATCGACCGTTCCCGAGAGCAGGCCCAGCGCGAGCGAGGAATAGCTCAAGGTCGAGACATCGTTCTGCCGGGCCACGGGCAACAAGTCCTGCGCAATCTCGCGGTCAATCATGCTGAACCTTTCCTGGATAGCATCAAGCGCGCCGGTGGCACTGTAGGCGTCCAGTTCGGTCGCGCTGAGATTGCTTGCCCCAATTGCGCGGATCTTGCCTGAACTGCGCAGGTCTTCCAGCGCCCGAACGGTTTCCTCGATCGGGGTCGTGGGGTCCTGCCAATGGGTGATGTAAAGGTCGATATAATCCGTGCCCAGCCTGGCCAGGCTGGTTTCGACCTCATGGAAAATCGCGTCGCGTCCAAGATAGCGGTGGACGGGCTTTTCATCCTGGTCAAAGAAGTGCCGGCCTTTATCCGTGTGCCAGACGAGACCGCATTTTGTGGCAATGACCGCTTTGTCCCGCCGTCCCTGAAGGGCTCTACCGACGATCTCCTCAGACCGTCCCAGCCCGTAGGCGGGTGCAGTATCGATCAGAGTAACGCCTGCGTCGAGGGAAGCGTGAATGGCGGCGATTGACTGCTTTTCGTCGCTTCCGCCCCACATCCAGCCACCGATGGCCCATGTCCCGAGCCCGACCGCAGAGGCTTGCACACCTGACCTGCCTATCGAACGCATCAATTGATCACCACTCATGCCAAGGCTCCTTCGGCCGCCGCAATATCCAGAATACGCTGTCCAGTCGCTTCATCTGTGACCAGCGTATCGAGATGGTTGCCACGCATGATGCTGAGAATCGGCCGTGCCTTGTTGGGTCCGCTCGCAACACCGATCTTGCTTGGGATCGAGGCGAACTCCCGCAAGGTCAGGGAGACGAGGCAATCATTGAGGCTGTAGGCGCAGACCTGGCCCCGGTCGTCGAGCAGATGTGCCAGGAGTTCACAATTCGCGCCTGACTGCTCTATCGACTGCCTGTCGGTACTGGAGGATGGATGCAGGTCGTAATAGCTTGAATCGTCGGTCAGGATCGAGCCGATGCCGACAAGTGCCACCTTCGCCTCTCGCGCCCGTTTGAATACATCGGCCACCGAGCGCATGTTGATCAGCATCGCGCGTTCTGCAGCGCTGTCGGCAAAGAGCGGCGCGTGGATCTGGTAGGCGCGACCACCGAGCTTGTCCGCCATGGATGTCGAGACATGGTTCACGTCGGTATAATGCTTGCCCTGGACGCATCCCGTAGCCGGTACAACTTCGACGTTGAATGCACGTGGTGCGCGCAGGCCGGCCACGACGGCACTGACGCCCTTGCCGCCGGTGATGCAAATGGTGTCACCATCGGCGATCTCATCAAGGAGCAGGCGCGCCGCAGCCTCGCCCACGGCCTGCAGCGCGGTCTGCGGATTGCCCGAAACCGTCGGCACGACAACAGCCCGGTTGATCCCGCCGAGCGCCAGCAACCTCTCTTCCAGATCAATCAATGGCTCGACCGGGGATTTGATCTTGATTTCCACCAAACCAAGCTGCCGGCCACGCTTGATCAGGCGGTTCACCGTCGGTTGCGAAACGCCGAGCTGGTCCGCAATCTGCGCCTGGGTGAGCCCCTCCAGGAAATGCAGCACCAGTGCCTGATGCATTTGCCGCGCGATAACGATTTCTTCGCGGGGTGCCGAGGACGGTTTGGGATTTAGTCTGACGATCGTCATGTCAGGAAGCCTTCCGCTTGTGCAGAAAATGATCGATTGAGACGGCACCAAGCAGAATGCACCCCTTTATCATGTCCTGCCAGTAGACTGATACATTGAGCAGGACCAGCGAACTGGTCACCACCGACAGCAATGCTATCCCAAGAATGGCACCAAGTATCGTCCCCGAGCCACCGTTGAGCGATGCGCCGCCAATGACAGCAGCGGCGATAATGTTGAGTTCCATGCCGACGCCGAATGTGGGCGTAGCAGCACCAAAGCGCGACATGTAGATCACGCCGGCAAAACCCGCGAGCGTCGAGCAGAGTACGGTTACCCAGAATTTCACATGATTTGTCCTGATACCGGAATAGAGCGCGGCTTTCTCGTTGCTGCCGGTGTAGAACACCTTGCGCAGCGCCGTGGCTCGCCTGAGCAAAAAATCGAACAGCACGACAACGGCGACGAAGATGATGATGACATAGGGCAGACCGTGGAAACTGCCCTGCCCGACTGCCTTGAACGCGGGAGGCAGCGTGAAGAGCGAGAGCGGCGTTCCCTTGGTGATGATCAGGCAAAGGCCGCGCACGATGACCATGCCGGCGAGCGACGTGATGAAATGGTTGAGCCCGACCACGGTGACGAAAAAGCCCATGACGGCGCCAATCAAAGCGCTTGCGAGAATACCAATGAGCGAAGCGCTCCATGGATCGAGCCCCGCCAGGAACAGCGAGCCCGACAGGACCATTGCGAAACAAACGACGGAACCGACGGCAAGGTCGATGCCGCCGACAATAAGCAGGATCGTCATCCCGACGACGACGATGCCTTCCACGGAAAAGCTCATCAGCATCGCGCGGAAGTTTCCGAGTGTGAGAAAATGCGGCGATGCAAAGCTCATGGCTATGCAAAGAGCCAGAATGATTGCGATCAACCCTGCCTCCCGCATCGAACCCAGTCTTTTCCAGGACGGGGCCCGCGAGGCCTTTGTCGCCATCGTCTCAGCCAGCATTTGCTTTTCTCCCATAGTTTTCTCAGGCGGCATGTTCTGATGCCCGCCGGTTTTGTGCATTTTGCGCATTGACGCCAGAGGCGAGGCGGATAACCGCTTCTTCGCTCATCGCGCCCGCATCCAGTTCACCAACCACCGTGCCTTCGCGGATGACAATCACCCGGTCACACAGACCGAGCAGCTCCGGGAGTTCGGAAGAAATGACGATGATGCCAATTCCCGATATGGCAAGTTCCCGCAGCAGCAAGTGGATTTCCGACTTTGCGCCGACGTCTATGCCACGCGTCGGTTCGTCCATCACTATCACCTTGGGCTGGACGGCGAGCTGTTTGGCAATTGCAACCTTCTGCTGGTTACCGCCGCTGAGCGAGGACACCGGCGCATCGACGCTGCCCATTCGGATGTTCAGTTTCCTGGCAAAGTCGCTGGCGAGCGCTGCTTCTGCCCCGGCGTCAATCAGCCCGAGGCGCCCGGTCAGCGCGTCGAGGTCAAGAACCGAGATGTTCCGGGCAATCGAAAGGTCCAGGAATACACCGGAGCCCTTTCGATCTTCCGACAGATATACGAGGCCGGCCCTCACCGCGTCCGCATAGTTTCTTATCGCCTGCGGCTTGCCATGGAGCAGGATTTCGCCGCTCGTAATGGCGCGCAACCCGCAGATACCTTCGGCAATTTCCGTGCGGCCGGAGCCAATGAGACCACCGATGCCAAGGATTTCACCGTTCATCAAATCGATGTTTACACCCCGAAAGCGCTGGCCGTCGCCCAGAGCGCGAACCGAAAGGACCACCTCGTGCGATCGCTCCCCGGCTGGCTGCTTGGGTGGATAGAGTTGTGTGATCTCGCGCCCGACCATGAGCCGGACCACGTCATCAGGGGTCAGATCGGCGACGGACCCGGTCGCCACATAGCGGCCGTCACGCAGAACGGTCACCCGGTCGCAAAGATCGAATATTTCGGCCATGCGGTGGCTGATATAAATGATCGATATGCCGTTGGCCTTCAGACCGCGGATGATCTCGAAAAGTATGCGTGTTTCCGCTTCTGTCAGCGCGGCGGTCGGCTCATCGAAGATGAGGACACGGCAATCGAGCGTCAGGGCCTTGGCGATCTCCACGAGCTGCTGGCTGGAGATCGGCAGATCACCGACCTTGCGGCGAACGTCGATTGGCGCGAGGCGGTTCATGACGTCTTGTGCCTCGCGTTCCAGCTTGCGGTAGTTCATCAGCAGCGAGCGCTGCCGGCTGGTGGTTGCCATGAAGATGTTTTCCGCAACGCTGGCGTCCGGGCAAAGCGCGATCTCCTGGTGGACCAGTCCGAGACCAAGCGCCTGCGCAACCGAAGGCGATGCGATCTTGACCGGGTTGCCGTCGAGGACAATCTCTCCATCATCCGGCTGCAGCACGCCGGCGATGATGTTCATGAGCGTCGACTTTCCCGCGCCGTTTTCGCCGCAGAGCGCATGAATCTCGCCCTGCTCCAGGCTGAAATTGACACCTGTCAGGGCTTTCACCGCACCGAAATGTTTTGTGACGTTGCGGATATTGAGAACCGGATTTCGCATGACGCACTCTTCGCAAGGATGGCAACTGGTTTCGCAAGGATGGCTACCCGGACTTGCCGCCCGGATAGCCGGTTGCAATGCCTATTCCTCGATACCCTTGGTGCCGCGGCGCTTGAGGTATTTGTCCCAGAAGAAATCGTCGGCATTCTCGGCCGTGACAATGGAAAGCCCGTTGTCCACGAAGGGGATGCTCATCGGATTGAGCCCTGCACGCTTGGCATCGTTCATGGGATCGATCAGTTCCGGGTGCTTGGCCAGCCAGAGCAGCATGAAGCCCATGTAGCCCTGCATGCCCTGATTGGGGTTGATCGAGCCGAAGACTTCACCTGCCTTGATCATGTCAAGGATGTTGGCGTTGACGTCCGCACACATGACGAGAATCTTGCCGCCGCTTTCCTTGTTGGCCTGGGCGGCGCCGATGGCCGAATTCGCCTCCGGCATGAAGACGGCCGCGAGATTGGGATTGGCCTGGATGATACTCATCAGGCCCTGATAGGCCTTGGTCGGATCCTGGTTCGAGGCTGCTCTGCCGACGAGTTTCATGTCGGGCCACTTTGCCTTCATACGCTCGATGAAAGCCGTGACGCGCTTGTCGTGATTGTCCTGCCCGGGATTCTCGAGGACGGCATATTCGCCCTTGCCTCCGAGCTTCTCGGCAATGGCATCGGCAGCATAGGTGCCCTCGCGTATGTTGTCGGACGTAATGAAGGAAATCCGCTTGGAAAGCGGCGAATCCGCCGCGAATGTCACGACCGCCGTACCCTGGCCGATCGCCCGGTTGATCGGCTCAATGAATGGATCCGAGTTCATCGGGTGAACGAGAATGCCAGCGGGATTCTGCGCAAGCGCCTGGTCGAAACTGGCGATCTGCTTGTTGACGTCATATTCCGGTGTTCCGGTATAGGCCGTTTCGCAACCGAGCTGCTTGCCCGCCTGCTTGAACATTTCATAGACGGGGAACCAGTATTCAACGCCAGAAACCATGACGTTCATGACGTATTTTTCGCCCGGTTCGCAGCGAAACGGCGATTCTTCGGCAGCTTTAGCAGGGGCTGCGGAATACGCCATGACCAGGACTGCCATGGCCGTTGTGCTTAAAAAAGTGCGCAAGTGTCCTCCTCGAGGCCGAAGCCCCTCCCATTGGTTTCGTGGTGCCGCGCAGGCGGCCACAATTCGTTGTGAAGACCAGCAATCCTCCTCGAATGCTGCCCGGAGCAATCAAGCCCAAAAGCAAATCAATGTCAATATAATTCAATATGTGAATTATAATTCATGCAACCACTTGCGACAGTCGACCTCTTGCGCCAGGCCCTGCCCGCACTATGAACAGGTGTCGTCAATGTCATCGACTTGATGACCTGGTCGAAAGATCAGCATCCGCATGTCTGACCGACGATGCATGGGGCAGACTGTTGACGCGCGCAACCCGTTATCTCCGACTATCACGGCTATCCCTGTTCGGGGTTGCCCGTACACCCCTCGGACAATGCGAAGAGCGACCCGATAACAAGCGCCGTACTCAGTCCACCGCGCCAAGCCGTTGATTGCACAGGGAACCATCTGGCCAGACCGATGTTTTGATTTCGCTGTACGCCGCTTGGTTTCTTTGCGTGCAAACAATGAGAAAGAAGGTGTCCTGACCAGATGGCATTCATACAGACCGAAGAGTCTTCGTCAAAGCCGACACGCGTCGCGCGACACCAATCGCTCATAAAGGTTGGTGTGAATGCGTGGCGTCTTGTCTCGGCTCGCCGGATCGCGATGCTGGTGGATGCCGCTGACTACTACCGACATCTCGAAGAAGCCTTCGCCACCGCCCAACGCTCCATCCTTATCGCCGGCTGGGACTTTAACGGAGAGATCGCTCTGCGTCCCGACCGGCCCGGTGCTGAGCGGCTCGGCCACTATCTGCGGCGATTGATCGACGAGCGGATGGATCTTCATATTCATATCCTGGTCTGGTCCAACGGCCCGATCTATTCGGCACGGCAGATGCGCGTATTTCCCAAAGAGCCCTGGGCCGACCATCCGCGTATCAATCTTTGCTATGATCGTCACCATCCATGGCGCGGTTGTCATCACCAAAAAATAGTATGTATCGATGACAAAATCGCTTTCTCCGGGGGTATTGACCTGACCGTCCACCGCTGGGACACCTCGGATCATTTCGAAATTGACAGCCGGCGCAAAGACTTGAATGGCACGCTTTACCCCGCGGTGCACGATGTGCAGCTTGCCGTGGACGGGCAGGCCGCAAGATCTTTGGCCGATCTCCTGCGCGCGCGTTGGCTGACCTGCAAAGGCACGAGGATCGCCCCGGTACGTGTCGACGGCAACCGTTGGCCGGCCGGTCTGAAGCCCGACCTTCGCAATGTTGACGTTGCCATAGCCCGCACCGCACCCGCTGCCTTCGGGAGAAAAGGCAGTCGCGAAATCGAGCTGCTCAATGAAACGGCGCTGAAGGCCGCCCGCCGATCGGTCTATATAGAGACCCAGTATCTCACATGTCGGCGAATTGGTCGTTTGATTGAACGCAGGCTGCGTGAGCCTGATGGACCGGAAATCATCATCGTGGTTCCCCAAGAATGCCACGGTGGCCTGGAGCGACTGTTCATGGGCGGCAATCGCGACCGCCTTGTTCGCCGGCTCAGACGAGCCGACATATATGGCCGACTACGTGTCGTTTACCCGGTTGTCGTTGATAGTGAAGGCGCTCACGAAGCCCCTGTCTTCGTCCATTCCAAAGTTATGATCATCGACGACCGGTTTGCGCGGATCGGCTCATCCAATCTTAATAATCGCTCTTGCGGCATGGATACCGAGTGCGATCTCGCCATCGAGGCGGCGACCCCATCGGAGCGTGCAGCTGTCGCTCGCTTGCGTGATCGTCTCCTGGCTGAGCACCTCGGTATGACACCCGTTGAAGTGCAATCGCGCATCCACAAGCAGCGGTCCATTGTCGAGGTAATCGACAATTATAGCCGCGGCAACCGCCGCTTGAAGCCTATAGTGCTCGAAGCAGACGCCGGGCCGGAGAAGCCCATTCCCCTGACTGCCTTGTTCGATCCAAAAAAGCCCGTGCAACCCTCACGATATTTTGGCAAATGCTTGCAAATCTTAAGGGTGTGGCTGAGCCGACGCTGATTTGGCCTTGGCCGTATCCCTCCCCAGCACCCGTTCCGATATGGCAAGCAGCAGCAGCCCGAGGGGTAGTGGCAGCAAGAAATAGACGCATCTGAAGGCTATGACGGCACCGATGGTGGCAGCCTGCGGCAACAGAAACTGCGTGGTGGCTTCCAGGACTCCGAGACCACCCGGAACGTGTGTCGCGATGGCCGTTGCATTCGCTATCGCGTACGCTGCGGAGACCTCCCAATAATGGACATCCTGATAGGCCAATAACAACTGCTGAAGGCTCGCCGCGATGCAAGCGAAGTTGATCGTGCCAAGGGCCAGTTGCGCAACCGCCAATCGCAGCGGTGGCAAATTGAATTTCCACTTGCGGACGGTCAGAAGCCGCCGGATCCGCCAACAGAGGATCAGATAGAGCGCAAGGGCTGCAAGAAATACCATGCCGACCAAAAACGCAGCCCGTTGCTCAAGACCGATGACTGCAGCGGAGCTCGAACTCAAAAGCATCGCCCATCCGCACAGCGATAACAGGCCGACGGCGACGGTCAACCCCGAGAAAAGCACAACCTTGGTCACATCCTCGGCTGTTAGTCCCCATCGCGAGTAGAAGCGATAGCGAATGGCGCCACTGCTCAAAGCCGACAAGCCGATATTGTGGCCGATTGAAAGGCTGACAAAGGACGTCAGCGCGGCTTTGCGGTACGCCAGAGGTTTGCCCGCATAGATGAGCCCAAAGGCATCGAAACCCGTCAGGCAACCATAGCTGGCTGCAGCAAAGACAATGGATAGAACAAGATGGTCAAGGGGGATCGCGCCAATCGATGCCACGACCTCTGCCGGACTGTAGCGGCTGATATTTCGGTAGAGCAGCCAGCAGAAAAAAGCGGCCGCTGTAGCGACCAGGAAATTCAGTCCTGCTTTTCTGCCGAGCATTGCTTTGTCTCCGGGGTACGGCCGGTGCGATGGCATGTTGAAGGGAACGAAGGTAGGCTTCGGAAAGTTCCTCTTGCATCGACACTGCGAGGAGATTGCTATCAAGATCCTGACCTACAATGTGCACAGCTGTGTCGGCAGCGACGGTCAACCATCTCCGGGGCGTATCGCCGAGGTCATTGCCGCGTGCGATCCGGACGTTGTCGCGCTACAGGAGCTCGATGTGGGCCGCAAGCGTACAGGCTCGGTGGATCAGGCGCATGCCATTGCAACCCAATTGAGTATGAGACTGTTCTTCCATCCGGCAATCCAAGTCGCTGAGGAGCAATATGGCGATGCTATTTTGACCTCGCTCGACATGCGGCTGATCAAGGCTGGTCCCCTGCCCTCTTTCGGAGAACGTCGTGGAGCATTGTGGGTCGAAGCGAACTACCGGGGAAACATTGTCAACATTATAAATACCCATTTGGGTCTGTCGAGGCGCGACCGCTCAGCCCAGGTTGCGGCTCTGCTTGGACCGGGCTGGCTCGGACACGCCGATTGCCGATCGCCGAAGATCTTGCTGGGCGATTTCAATGCCGGCAGGTCATCGTTGGCATACAGACAGATTTCCAACCAATTCGCAGACGTGTGGGCCGGCGGAACCGGCCGCCCGCGAAAAACGTTTCCTTCGCGGCTTCCTCTTGTCCGGATCGATCACATCTTTGTTGAAAGATCGATGCAGGTAACCGACGTCGGCGTTGTCAGCGGACGCACCGCACGCATGGCTTCGGATCATCTGCCTCTCTACGCCACCATCGCCATGAGCAAAACGTAGCGGAAAGCGGAGGTTCTTCGAACACAAATTGTCCGAAGCTGTGTTGTCACCACGTCGCCTGCGCAACCTTCGGCGACCCCGCTATGAGTGGCAAAGCCGGCGTCGAGATCTTCTCGGCTTGTGGCACTCCAAAGCGGTCATTGGGCTGTCAACTCCGAATGGATGAATTGTGTCGCCCGGGAACCTTTCTTTGCTGCTTTAAAAGGCGCGCAAGCAAGTTTCGCCTGCGCTTGCGCTGGCCGAGATCGATATCGCTGACAAGTTTTGCGCCACCCTCACGCCGCTCCAATATGATCTTACGGCTATGGAAAGCTTCGAGCTCGGCTCGATGCGCCACGCTTATGATGGTGACATTGGGCATTTCGTGGATGAGCATCTCCATCATCTTGTCCTGACTCTTCTCATCCAGTGCTGAGGTTGCTTCATCCAGCACGATGATGTCGGGCGTGTGTAGCAGCAGGCGGGCGAACGCCAGCCGCTGCTTTTCGCCCCCGGACAGGGTCTGGTCCCATGGTGCTTCCTCCTCGATCTTGCTGTTCAGGTAATCGAGTCCCACCTTGTCGAGTGCCGCGTTGATTTTCTCCAACGTCCAGTTATCGGCGGCGGCGGGATAGGCGACCGCACGGCGCAGCGTCCCGGAGGGGATATAGGGCCGTTGCGGCAACATGAACATTCGCCTGCCGGCGTGGAAATTGACAGTGCCGTCCCCCCACGGCCATAGACCTGCGACGGCCCGCACCAACGTGCTCTTGCCTGAGCCGGATTCGCCGGCCACTAAAACCCGCTCGCCTGGTTCGATCACGACCTCGGTTTCCTTGACCACGGCAGTGCCATCGTCAAGCGACACGGAAAGATTGTTCAAGCTAAGCACCGCATCGCCTTCAGTCTCGCCGCGCTTGATACGTCCGAAGGCGTCGCTCCGTTCCGCGCGCTCGAGGCCATCAAGCGACATCATCAGCGAGGCGATGCGCCGAGCACAGGCGTTCCAATCGGCAAGACGGGGGTAGTTGTCGACCAGCCATCCGAACGCGCCCTGCACGATAGCAAAGGCAGAGGCAGCCTGCATTACCTGCCCAAGTGTCATGCCACCTTCGAGAAATTTCGGAGCGCAAAGCAAAACCGGCACGACCGGCGCAAACAAGCTCGACCCCTGCGATACCAAGGCTGTCCGCATGTGCTGGCCGGTAAGAAGCGCCCATCGTCTGAGCACATTGCCGAACGTTTTGTCGATGCCGCTGCGTTCCTCCTCCTCGCCGCCGAGCAATGCAATACTCTCGCCATTTTCCCGCACGCGCGTCAGCACGTAGCGGAGTTCGGCTTCCGCTTGATTCTTTTCCTCGGAGAGGCGGACGAAATGGCGGCCAATGACCGCCATCGAGGTCGACGTGATCCCGGCATACAGCACCGCAGTGATAACGAGGAAACCGGGTACAGTAATAGTCGAACCTGCGATCGTCAGGGTCAGGGCCCCGCCGATAGTCCAGAGCACGACGATGAAGGTCGAGGCCGCCAGAAATGCGGAGATGACACCTGCGATGAAATCGACGGGCGATTCGGTGGCAATTCGCAAATCCTCCGTGATGCGGGCTTCGGGATTCTCGTGGTCGCCGCCGACAAGGTTCAACTGATAGTAACGGCCGTTTGCCAGCCATCGCGCAATGACGGCGGTCGTCAGCCAGGAGCGCCAGCGGCGCTGAATCGTCATCCGAAGGAAGACTTGTGCAACGACAAGGCTGCCGCTTCCAAGAACGAGCGGCACGAAAACGGCACTGAGGAAATAGACGGTGCTGGCATCGCGTTGCTCAAGGGCATCGAAAATTGCGCGATTCCAGACATTGATCCCATACTGGAAGCCGACATTGATACATATCAGGATCAAAAGCCCGATCGACAACGGCCAAGCCAGCCTATCGCCACGGCGGCTCCAGTAACCGCGCGCGCTGATCCAAAAACGTCTCAGCAAGTATTTCTTGCGCGCGCGCTCGGTCTCCTCAGGCGTCAGTTCTGCAACCGGATCGATGAAATCCGGCGGCGCGCCCTGCTCAGCGGCTTTCGAGGCGGCTTCGACAGTCGCTCCTTTCGCTTGACGCGATTTTTTGGCACTGCGTTGTTTGGCGCCGTCGATCGATTCCGCCTTGCGTTTGGCCTCGGACATAAGGGCGATAACGGCTTAAAAGATCAAAAGGTTGCACGATGTCTGCTCCAGATCTGATTGCCAACAGCACCAGTGCTCTTTCAGGTTCCGGTATTCGCAATGCGACAGGTTCGCCATTCTCGATTTACAGCTTTGACCGGTTGCGTGCACTCTCACCTCGCCGCTGCGTGTCAGCTATGAATTCAGGAACGGGTCAAACTCCCGTCCCTACCCAAGCCAGAGACTGACTAGATCGGACATTGCGACTGCCTGAAACAGCTCTTGCAGGTGGACGTCACTTCAGTTCAGTCATGTGACAATACCCTCAGAAATCAATCAAGCTTTTGTTAACCATCCTTTCACCCTGCCCTCGCCTCATCCTGCTTCTGGTTTGCCTTCAACAATCCCATCAGCAAGGGACCCGAGGAGAACGAACCGGCGCGAGCTTTGTCGGTAAGCGAGCGGAGGTAACCGCCTGGGCTGGTAATGGCTTCGCCCTTTTGCAAGATGGCGGCGACGACAATGGCCGCTTCATTGGCACCAAAGGTTTCGACGGCCTGGTTCCATGCGTCAGGGCTTATCCCGAGCGTCACCCGAACCAGATTGGCCGTCTGCACCAGATCAGGCCAGCTCTCGATGCCTCGCAAGGCGTAATCGACAATGTCCGGGCAAGCCTTCAGGATCAAGCCGAGCGGAAAGGCTTTTGGCGGCAGCTTGTAGCGGGAATGTATCGGCTGGTCGGTCACGCCGGCATCGATCTCTTTGGTGCTTTCCGGCTCGCTGGCATCGTTCCAGCTTGCCTCGGCATTTGCCCCCTGGTCTTTTCTAAAGCCGGGTTCAAGTTCAGATGAAGAGTCGGGATTTTGATTCTGTATGTGCCGTTCATTTTGAACGTCACTGGCGTTTGATTTTCTATAATTAGCGTGAATTTCCAATAACTTCTCGACATCCAGGCGCAAATCATCAAGCGCAGCGGCCAATACATCGAGCCCCAGGCGGTCAAAGCCACGTAACAGTGGTCGTGCCAGCGGGATAAAACGCTCGCTGATGGCGCTCCAGGGCCCATCCAGTTCCTGCTCTTCGGCAAAGATAATCATCTTGGCGATGTCGCGGCGATGCAGGCTGATACGTTCCCGAAGCAGGCGTTTTGCCAGATCTTCGGCGCGGATGGCGGCAGCGAATTGTTCGATCTCCCCTGCCCGCGCCACCAGCGGCGACAGATCGAAGCCGAAAGCCGTTTTGACGCCGCCTTCCTGGTCGCGGCGCACATAACGCTTACCGTTGGGGCTGTCGCGACGGATGATGAGACCAGCCTCGACCAACGCCGCCAGATGCCGGCGCAATGTTACTGGCGCCATGCCGTGGGCGCGCATCGAAAGTTCGCGGTTGGAGGGGAAAACGACGAGATTGCCTTCGCTGTCGAGTTCCGCCGGCTTATGGAAGCTCAGCAGCGCATGCAGCACGGCCAGCGACCGATCAGATACACCGAGGGCCGGACGCGCCTCGGTGATCGTACGGAACAATTTCCACTTGTCGGCGACTTGCATGGCCGGACAATCGCGCGCCGCAGCCTGTGCTTCCAGCATGGCATGCGACATCGGCCGCCGCCCGAAGGGCGTCGTTGTCATTTCCCTGTTCATAGCTTTCACCTTCAATCAGGCAAAAGAAATCTGCTCGCCGAAACGACGCTTAGTGCTTGACAGTGATTCTCGGAAATGCGATTCTCAAGCTGCTTAGACTTTGAGAGGGCTTCCGGGACTTGTTTCGGGGGCCTTTTCTTTTGTGATCTCTCTCCAGTTAGAGTTGTCTCATACGCGGTTCACTCGCCTCACTGCGAAGATACGCAGCGTAGATTTCCGGCAAATGCGTTATCAGATAGTGGCCGAACTCCGGCGCTGTTGCCTCGTCAACGATCACTTTCGTCTTGCCGTCGTTCTGCTCTATCCTGGCAAAGGGCACGCCTTCGCTGGATTTTAGCGGATAGATAGAGGGACCGGATTTCCGCTTCGGTGTCAGGCTTTTCAGGAGCAGCGCAAATCGCGCATCGCTGTCGAGCCGCATGAAGCGCTGCATATCCACCCGCTCCTTCCAGGATCCGGACGTTGCCTGCAGCAGCTGCGACAGCTGCTCCCAGCGTGGCCGGCCGACCTTGGGTGCAGCTCCGACCGCCTGGATCAAATCCAGCGGCAGCGAGTTGGCCACAGCGATCATGGTCGACAAATTGCCTTTATGAACCGACAGTGCCGCCATCAGCGCATGCCGCTCAATGCCGTGCGCCTCGAGCCGGGCTGCGAACAGAGCCCGCTCGATGAAGGACAGGTCCTTGCGCTCGAGGTTTTCCTTGCCCTGGGCAACGATCAGATCCTCATCGGAAAGATCGCGCACGACCGCTTTCACCGGGCGGCCGAGAGCCTGCAACGCGGCAAGGCGACGATGGCCATAGGCGACCTGATAGCGATTGTCGTCTTGCGGGCTGGGCCTGACCAGGATCGGAACCTGCTGACCGTGCTCCTCGATACTTGCCTTCAGGTCGTCGAAATCCGCCGTATCGAGATCATCAAGGCGATCGCGAATGAACGAGACATCGATCAGATCAGGCTCGATGTCGATAACGTATTCGCCGGACTGAAGCTGGGCGCGCAGAGTCTGCGCATCCTCGGCATCGTCCGAAAGACTTTGCAGCGACAGGCCCATGGCTTTCAGAGAGCCGGACTTCTGCGCCGGTTTCGCCAGGCGGTGTTCGTTCTGCGACGCCTCGTTGATCGGCGTCATCATGGCTTTCAAGGCATCTCTGCGTTTGTTCATGGCGACCTGCCCCATGCTTCGCGCACCAGATCCTCAATCTCGAGATTGACCGCATTAAGGGCTTCGATGGCGCGGTCATAGGTGACGCGGGTGAAATATTCGCGGCCGACCTCATAGAGCGTCTGTTTGGTCAGCCCCGCATCGGAAATGGCCGTCGACTTCAGCAAGGCGTTGGTCAGCACGCGCTCGCCGAACAGGCTCTTCATCAAGCCGACGATCTGGCCTTGCGGCCCGTCGCTCGGTTCATAGCGGGTTATGACGTAGCGGAAGAAATCATAATCTGCATCGCCGCCCGCCTGCTCGACGACGTCGAGCAATCCTGCTGTCATGTGCAAAAACTGCGACATGGACGCTACGTCGAGCATTTGCGGATGGATGGTGACAAGGACACTGCGCGCCGCGCACAGTGCCGATAGCGTCAGGAAGCCCAGCGACGGCGGGCAGTCCAGCACAACAACGTCATAGCGATCATCGACTGTCGCCAGCGCGGCCGCAATGCGCGAGAAGAACAGCCGCTCGGCACCGCGACGCTTTTCAGCAAGGATGCGCGGCGTGTCATGCTCGAATTCCTGCAGCTCCAGATTGCCCGGAATGATATCGAGTCCATGAAAATACGTCTTGCGAATGATGTCGGCGAGGGGACGCTGCTGATCGTCATAGCGGATCGCGCCATAAATCGTGTCGTTGTCTTCCAGATCAAATTCCGGCTGGATGCCGAACAGGGCTGACAGTGATGCCTGCGGATCGAGATCGATCGCCAGCGTCCGATAACCGCGCATGGCAAAGTACTGCGCGACATGGGCCGCGGTCGTCGTCTTGCCGGAACCGCCTTTGAAATTGGTGACGGCAATGACCTGCATATGTTCATTGCCTTGACGAACCGGCAGATAGCTTTTCTTCGACTTGGCCAGATAGCGGCGAATTTCATGCACCTGCTCAAGCGAATAGAGCCTGCGCCCGCCGGATGTCTTTTCCGCTTCGGGACCCTCGCCCGCCAATGACAAATGCCTGATATAAGCGTCGGTGATGCCGATGAGCTTGGCCGCCTCGCCGGAGGTGAATTTGCGCAATTCCTTCACGGCTGTCGGCGGAAAAGCGCGCGAGCGCAACTCTTGCAATTGGGCGCTGAGCAGGTCAGCATCCGCCTCAATCAGACGCGTCAGCGAGCGCACCTTCTTACCGGTCCGGTGACTCTGGTCTTTTTCAGCTGGAGACAACATACACGCTCTAAATCCAATTTCTGCGATTAAAGCGTAAATTCAACTGAGTCTGCGTGAGTCGTCAAGCAATTAAAGGTTAACGGGAATTTTGCTGTGCGCAGCTTTATAAAAAGTTCCGCCTCATTCCCCGGCAGTATGCGTCGCTGATGGAAGCGCGCGCGGATCAAAACCTGTGTCTTCCTCATGGGGGCCACTCAATCGGTTGGCATGGATCAAGAGATGATCGTTGACGATGCGGGTCTGGAAAGATGCCTTGCAAAGTCGCACGTACACAAAAATCCTTGGGGGCGACACCGATGTTCAAGCAGCGCCTTGATTGGTCAGCTGGTCAGACGGGCTGAAATTACAGCGTCACCGGGGTTGATACCACCTTGCGATTTCCTATCCCGATGCACTTTGCTGCTCGTCGCTTGCAAACCCCTGGCCAAACCAATCGCAAATGCTGGTTCAGTTCGACACCAGATCCGCACCGAACCATTTGAGGCTTATCGCTTTCAGCGAACCATCCGCTTCAATTACTTCGATAGCACCATTGAACCGTTCGGCAAGGTCCTTGTCCTGCTTGCGCAAGCCGATGCCGACCCCTGGACCGAAGAGGCCGCCCGAAATTCTCGGGCCGTAGAGCGCTGCCATCGCACCGTCCTTGGACTCGAGAAAAGCCTTCCAGACGGAGTAGTCTGCCAATCCAGCATCAATGCGGCCTGCAACCAGATCAAGATTCAGATTGTCCTGTGTATCGTATGTCCGGATATCAACGGCATCGCCAAAATACTCCCGGACGAATGCTTCGGCGTTCGTCGATCCCTGCACGCCGATGATTTTTCCGTTGAGTGCGTCCTTCAGGGCTTGCAGAATGCCTCTCTCCTCTTCCGCCTCGGACGAGAGATTGACTTTCAGATGGCTGGCCATCTCGGCAAGACCGAGCGACTTTCTGACAACGAAGTAATTGGAGGTCAGGGCATAGGGTTTTGAGAAGGCGATAACCTCCTTTCTTTTTTCGGTGATCGACATTCCCGCCATGATGGCATCGAACTTGCCGACGTTCAGAGCGGGAATGATACCGTCCCATGCCTGCGTCGCAAATTCGCATTTTAATTTGGCCCGCTCACAAAGCGCCGTGCCGACATCGATGTCAAAGCCCACGGGTTTTCCAGACGTGTCGACTGAATTCCAGGGTGGAAATGCGCCTTCAGTGGCGATCCTGATCGTTTTGCCGTCCTGGGCACGCGCCTGCCCCACAATCAAGGCAGCCAGAAGTAAAGACAGTGGTAGTTTGAACCTATTCATTGTGTGTCCCCTTGTCAGTTTGCCTTGCGCTGTAAATCCTCGGGATATGATCTCTGAGCTGCGCATAAAGGCCGACGATATCGGTCCCCCAGAGGGCGGCGACTTCTTCATGGGTGATGGATTGATCCCCTTGACGGCCGAGCAGCACGACCTGATCCCCATAGCGAGCGTCTGGAACATCGGTTAAGTCGATACGCATGTGTTCAAGATGGGCGGGAGGCAGCAACCGGGCTCGCTGCCCCCGCACGAGGCCCACCGCGCCGCCTGGAATCTGCCTGGGAAGCCCGTCTCCCCAGCCCATGCCAATCACCCCGAGGATCCCCGGATTCTTCCCGAAAATGGTCGGCGCGGGTCCGAGGGAAGCATCGAGGCGCTTGACCGAAACCAGGCTTGAACAAATGGATTTCAGTGCCGGGCGCAGCATGACCGGGCGGGTCGGCTTGTCGGACTCTGGAAGCCCAAAAAACAGCGCTCCTGGATCAACGGCATCGAAGTCCATGTCCGGATGGTTTAGCACGCCCTCTGTACTGGTCATCATGACCACAGCGGGGCGCCAGCCGAAACCGCTGGCCTCGCGCAAGATCGCCTGCATTCGATCGAATTGCTTATTCGCATCTGAGCCTTGCTTGGTCGGCAGCTCGCTCATGTGGGCGTAAATGCCCTCGACTTGCACGTCGGCAAGACCTGCCGCTGCGGCCAGAAGTTTACCCGCGTCGAAAGGCGTGGCGCCAGCTCGGAAGAACCCAAGGTCGACTTTTATGAACACACGCGGTCTCGTGATGGCAGCCCGCCATTGCTCCAGCTCTTCAATACTCGAAACGCTGACGGTCAGATCAAGCGACTGAATTGTCGGCGCGGCCGCAGGCAGGGCACCCGGATAGAGCAGAAGCTGCTGGGATAGGCCTTCCTGGCGAATAGCGATGGCATCGAGCAGAGAAGCCACCGCGAAACCATCGACACCCTCCTTGGCCAAAGCCGAAGCGACTGGCCCAGCGCCGCACCCATATGCGTTGCGTTTAAGACAGGCATAGACCTTGACGTGGCAAGGCAGATGGCTGCGGAGTTGCCGGTAGTTGTGGCAAATGGCATCAAGGTCGATCTCGTACCAGCAACCGCGCAACATTGCGGCGCTGGCCTGATCTGCAGCGCGTACGCCTGATAGGGGCACCGGAACGGTCCTCATGGTGCCACTTTCTGCGATGCGGATATTTTTGCGGCCGCCCTGACGCGTGATCGGCTGTTGTTCTTAAGTCCGGCGCGTTGCTGATGCTTTGCCATATGCCGTTCCAATCGGCCAAAGAGATGAACGATCAGGAATGTGAATCCGAGATAGATCAGGGCCGCCGCTATGAAGACCTCGTAAGGAGAAAAGGTCTGCGCCACGATCTTCCGCGCCGTGCCGGTCAGTTCCATGAGAGTGATGGTGCTGGCGAGAGAACTCGCCTTCAGCATCAAGACGACCTCATTTGCGTATGCCGGAAGCGCGAGCCGAAAGCCGGCAGGAAGAACGATCCGTCGAATGCGCAACGCGTAGGACATTCCGAGTGCTTTTGCAGCTTCGATTTCACCAGAGGGAACCGCCCGAATTCCTCCACGCAAAATCTCCGTCGTATAGGCGCCGTTGTTCAGGGAGAATGTGATGAGTGCGCACCAGTAAGGCTCTCTCAATATACGCCAGGCGGCGCTTGAGCGTATCCACTCCAGCTGGCCGGCGCCGTAATAGATGAGAAATAGTTGTACCAGCAGGGGGGTGCCACGGAACACGAACGTGTAGAGGAGAATGGTATAGGAAAGAACGGAAGACGGCGATGTTCGCAACAGCGCAAGTGGAACCGCAATGAGAAGGCCGATGGCAACGGAAGCCGCCGTCAGTTGCGCCGTGAGCAGCATCCCTTCGAAAAGCAGGGGCAGAACGTCGACAATGAGGTGCAGGTTCATGACAACACTCTCATTGCGCGAACCGCACGCCGCGATCGGCGCGTCGCTCAAGCCATGTCAGGCCGATCAGCGAAACGGAGGTGAACAACAGATAGAGACCGGCAGCGATCGAATAGAACTTCAGGGGGTCATGGGTTGACCCCGCAGCGATACTGGTCTTGCGCATCAGATCTTCAAGGCCGACCACGGAAATCAGCGCCGTATCCTTAAGCAGTGTGAGCCAAAGGTTACCGAGGCCAGGCAACGCGTAACGCCACATCTGCGGGAGAATCACCAGGTGCCACACGCAAAACTTCGACAGACCAAGAGCCTGAGCCGCCTCAATCTGTCCTGAAGGCACCCCCTGAATGGCAGCCCTGAAGACTTCGGTCGCGTATGCTCCAAAAACGATCGTCAGTGCAAATACGCCGGCGGCGAACGCATCGACCTCGACGTAGCGACCGAACACCGTTGTCAGCGCAACGGTGCCGCCAAAGTACAGGATAAGAATGATGAGAAGTTCGGGAACACCGCGAACAATCGTGGTGTAACAGTCAGCGAGCCACCGGATAATCTGAAACCGGCTGCGTTTGGCCAAGGCTCCGCACAGACCGACGCCGATACCCAGCGCCAGACTGGTGACTGCTGTGCGAAGTGTAGTCAATGCGCCAAGGGCGATTTGATCGCCAAAGCCTTGCAATTCTGTCATTGGCCACGTTCCCCGAAATGTGCCGACAGGAACTGTTTGAACCGCGGTGAGGAGGGCTTGCTGAAAAGTTGGTCCGGATTGCCCTCCTCTTCGACCTGTCCCTGATAGAGAAATACGACGCGGTTGGACACGTGATGGGCAAATCCAAGTTCGTGGGTAGCAATGAGCATCGTACGCCCTTCATCGGCGAGCGAGCGAATGACCTTCAACACCTCTCCGACCAACTCAGGATCCAGCGCGGAGGTCGGTTCGTCAAAGAGAAGGATGTCCGGTTGCATTGCCAGAGCACGCGCGATCGCCACCCTTTGTTGTTGCCCGCCGGAAAGATGAGCCGGATAAGCGTGACGTTTATCGGCGAGGCCCACTTTCAGGAGCAACTCTTCTGCCCGAAGGCATGCCTCTTGTTTGGCGATGCCGAGGACCTGGACCGGTGCTTCAACAATATTTTCGAGGACAGTCTTCCATGGCCAGAGGTTGAAGTGCTGGAACACCATCCCCAGTCTGGCGCGCAGAGCGTTGACCTCCCGCCGGCGCGCCCGACTACCGCTCATTCTGACACGTCTCTCGGCGATCCAGATTTCACCTTCGCTGGGCTCTTCCAAAAAGTTCAGGCATCGCAGAAACGTGCTTTTTCCCGACCCGCTGCTTCCCAAGATGGAGATCACATCGCCGCGCTGCGCGGTCATGGAAATCCCTTTGAGGACCTCGAGCGTACCAAAGCGCTTCTTCAGATTTTTGACGCGCAGCGGGGCGTTCATATCAGAAATAAGGGGCTGAGATTTACCGTTATCCGATTGCGTATGCACTGGAGACCCTCGTTTGTTTTTCGCGAAGATGCGACAGCAAACGCGAGGGTGCTTGCAGTAAATTGATGCAGGTGCGGGATCTGATCAGTAAATCATTGCTATGCTTTGCACGGCCAGCTGCCGCGATATGCCACGGGGGTCGTACCCACTTCCCGCCGAAAGGCATTGGAAAAATGGCTTGAACTGGAGAAGCCACATGACAGGGCGATATCGGTGACCGGCATCGAGGAATGGCGCAGAAAGTCCTTTGCCCGCTCGATCCTGCGCCGGATAATAAAGGCATAGGGCGGACAGCCAAGCGTTTGCCTGAACGCCCGGCAAAAGTGCGGAACGCTCAAACCGGCAAGGTCGGCCAGTTGTAAAAGCGACAAGTCAGCCGTGAGGTCGTCGTCAATTCTCTGAATCACCCGGTTAAGGTTCATCGGGGCGAGCCCGCCTTTGCGCACAGAGGGCCGATATCTTTGCCTGCGCATCAGCTGGGCGAAGATTGTGGCCGTATAGCTCTCCACAAGCATGGCGCTGAGAGGATTGCGGTCACGCATCTCTGCGCCTATCCCGCGCGCTGCGTTGAGGATGATGGGATCCTCGAAGCCGAGATCCGGCGAAAGCGACGGTAGCGCGTCGAGCGGCACCCCGGCAAGAAGCTCTGCCACATGCGCCGGTTTGACCTGGATTGACAGATAGGCCGCTGTCGAGGCGCCGGCTTCCCAACCCCGCCAGCTGCATCCGGCGGGAACAAACAGGATTGCGCCGGGCTTTCGGGGCACAAACCCGGCGTTCCTGCCATCTATGAAGTATTCACCGCGCTCGGAGTTGCCCTGCACATTGAGAAGGACAACGTGCCGGCTGGAGGTGATCGCCGTCTCCTCCTTGGCAAGCCCGCTGCGCCGGACAAGGTCGGCCTCCACGCGGTGCCAGGTCCTCTGCTCACGGGAGGTTGTCCGGCAGTCACCGACCTTGAAGGCAGGTTGTGGCCCGGAGATCGTCATGTTCATCCCCGATCCTCATCGGATGCAGAACCCATCCGCCCTGCCCCATATGTGTCCGGTGCCCCGCTGTGCCCATTCTCAGTCTTCGGCGCATGGCCCCTCTTGTCCCCTTCCAAAGCAGAAAATTCTTCGCCAAGGGCAGCAATGAGCGAGGATACGCGGCGGCGCGTGCGGGGAGGCAGCCGCATCACCCCTTCAATCAGCCGCCGCCCCTCACTGCTTGCTATGAATGTGATCCGCTCGTCGACCGGGAGCGAGGCCACCTCGCCCTCCGGCCTTGCATTGCCCGGCAGCCCTTCAAAGAAACGCCCGACGGGCACGCCGAGGAATGTCGCGATTTCAAACAGCATGGACGCACTGATGCGGTTCTTGCCGTTCTCATATTTTTGGAGTTGCTGCGGGCTTACCTGGACAGCGCGGGCAAGCTCGGCCTGCGTTACGTCGGAATGGATGCGCACGGCGGCAACCTGACGCCCGACATAAAGATCAGCAGCATGCGGAACCTCGCTCGCGGACGCTTGCGGGTAAAGCGGGTGCGGCCGCCTTTCCGTCAGCTGGATCTTCCGGTGCTGCATCTGTCACTCCCCGTAAAATGAAAGTCTCGCCGTACGTCCCGACTGAACCTTCGAATGATCCGCGGATCGGCAACTGAGCAAGAGGGTCTCGGCATCGAGGTCGACGGCCCATACCAAATCGGGTGACGGCACTTTGCGCTCGATGCTCACTATGCCCCGTTGATAACTGCCGTGTCCGGACCATCTTCCGCGAGGTGCTGGGCAATGCATTTGGCAAGACGGCGCGGTCGCAAGTCGGCGGGCAATTCCCGTAAGATAACGGTCATTCTCCATCGGATCCGGGTGTATGGGGCCGAATGGTCGAAAGAACACCTCAGCCATCGCATTATGGATTCCGCTCGCGCGTCCAATCCCTACTAATTTGCGGCGGCTGAGTGCCGACCGCGAAGAGAAGGATGAACCCAAGCCGAGTCGTCTTTGCCCAAACTCAACCACCAAACTGGTCCTCCAGACTCCGTCGTTTGTCGAGAATACTCCGTGGTTAAATACTCTTCAAGAGTCTGCTCTCGTGGTTATGGAAATCCGAGAGATATTTGCGCGCAACCTGAGAACTCTGCGACAGGCGAAAGACCTGTCCCAGGAAGAGCTTGCGCACCGGGCGGGCATCGATCGCACCTATATCAGTGCTTTGGAGCGCAACGTGTATAACGCCAGCATCGATGTGGTGGACCGGCTGGCTGAGGCCCTAGGCGTGGAAGCAGCGGAACTACTAAAGCGGTCCGTTCGGGATTTGCAGGGAACAAAGCCGAAGCTTGACGAATAGGGAACCAATAACACCAAAGATTTTTATGACGCTGGCTCGTAGCAACGTGGCGGTGTACTACGGTGCAGCAAATATTGTCGCCCGGAACGACCGAAAATATACTCCGAGGAGTTAAGGGCGACTTCAGGATCGTTGCAACAACCCACCTGACGGTGGGTTCAATCCTGCATACCTTCGATGTTCAAGATCCGCGAATTGAAACGACGCCGCGACTTCGTGATACGTTGTGCAACGTTGCACGAATCATCTGACTCCCCAGGCGGAGCCATCGGCAAGATTCCAGCACACATCATCTCCTGGATGCAGTCATAGGCGCCGGATCAGAGCGAGTTCGGGCAGGCGCTGCGGCAAAGGCGGACTGCGGCAAAATCACCGAGCAGAGGGCATCCGTCGAGATCTTGCCCGAACGGTTGGCGGCCATGACGGTTGCGAAATCTGACTGGACGGCATTGCGGCTGCCGATGACGCGCGTTTCTCGGTTGTGGAATTCCGCGTCGTCGAAACGGATATGATCCTTCACGCGACACTGACGAGCACATAGCTGCCGCCATGCGCGGGAAAGGACTAATTGTTTGTGGCCGTCCCGGCGTTGAAAGGGCCGTTTCGGCATTCAGCCCTTGTTGCGCCAATCGACACGAAAAACGATGAGCGCGATTATGCTCACAGCCAGGATCCCCGCAAATACCAGGAATATTGTGGAGGGACTCATCTTACCGGAAACGACCGCCCCCATTCCAAGAAGGACCAAACCGAGCAACATCCCGGTACAATGCAAAGCGCCTTTTGCCCGCCCCAAGGTCGATCGTGGAACGCTCGATTGAAGTGTCACCTCAACGGCAACCCTGCCCAGATTATAGAGTACGCCAAGTACAGCAAACGCGAGTAGCGCCCACGGCAAATCCACCATTTTCAAAGCTGCAAACGATAAAGCGGTAAGGGCGAGGATTATCAATTGCAAGATCGGAACGTCTATGGTCCGGACCAGCGGTATAAGAAGTATAGCACCCAGAATGGAACCAGCGGACCAAGCGCTTTCAAGCTGTCCAAAATCTATTGCGCTGCCTTCAAGTTCTTCAAACACGAAGCTCGGGCCAATAACGCTTACCAACATGCCGCCGAGGTACAGAAGTGCGTAAATGGCGCCGAGTCGGCACAGATGGCGGTCGATAAGCAGTTCCGATTCGGTTGTATTTCGTGCATCCTGAAGGGAGAGCGGTTCTCGCCGGACGAGACACATGCAGCATACGGATATCGCAAAAGCCGCGGCAATTGCTGCGAGCGTAAACGTCGGGGTGCAGACGTAGAGCAAGACACCAGTGAGCGCTGCTGCCACCAAACTTCCTAATTGCGTCAAGAAGCTCGCGATGCAGTTTGCTGTCGACAGGGGAAAACCAGCGCCAACGGATGGTATCATTGACTGAGACGCCGTAAGTGCAATCCGGTCGAATGCCGCGAACGGAATTGTCGACAGCCAGATCGCCCAACGCAAATCAGTAGCAATCATGATTGCCCCCAGAGCCAACGCGGCTAAGAAGCGAACGAAGTCGGCTATCAAACAGAGAGCGCGTCGATCGTAGCGATCAGACATCCATCCTGCGAGCGGGCTCGCGATCAGTTCCGCCATGCTAAAAGATGCGAAAAACACCGCCACGGCTGATACGCCGTATCCCGAAACAACGAGAATCCAGGCGCAAGCAAAGTTGTACGCGTTGCGCCCTACGGCCGAAGCAAACGCGCTCGCGAGATACCAGTTGAACGAACGCGATCCATGGTCTGCGACGGAACAGGATCGGGGCATTTTGGCAGCTTTCGGAAATGGCTATGCAAGTATCAACGGCAATTTCCGACCGTCATGCTTTCTGATTTGTGCCGGACTTTCAAAATCGTGCCAAAAAATCTTGGACATGCGCATCAACTGCGCCACCGGCGGCGGAACTCCGACGGGCCGGTGCCTAAGGCTTGTTTGAAGGCAACGGTGAAGTGACTTGAACTCGAAAATCCGCATCCCAGCGCAATGTCGGTCGCCGAAAGATCGGTAGTACGAAGGAGATCGGCTGCGCGTTTCAACCGATGTTCTGCAACGTATGAATGAGGCGTTTTGCCTGTAGATTGCTTGAACGCGCGAAAAAAGTGCCGTCGACTTACGCCAATTTCTCGAACAAGCTCCTCCAGGCTCGGCGGGTTCGCCGGTCGGCTCTCGATGATGGCGTTTATACGCTTGAGATTGAGCGGTGAGAGACCACCTTTGGCTGGCTCCAAACCAACGCCATTGAGTCTGAGTAACTGTACGAACAGTTGGACGGCTTGGCTTTCAGCCATGGTAACACTGATTGGATCGGGATTATTGAGCTCCGCCGCGATCCTTTGAAGTGAGTCCTCGATCATGTTGTCGCGAAACCCGATGGCCGGCTTCAACCCCGTTAGATGCTTGGAACCGAGGGCTTCCTCAATGAACGTGGTATCGACGGAGACGAATAAATACGACCCGGTGGCGTCTCCCTCGTCCCATCCGCTCCATTCACAGTGAGCAGGTACGAAAACGACGGAGCCCGGACGGCGGGGGGTGAAACCAACGGAACGGCCCTCAACGAAATCCTCACCAGACCGTGCCCCGCCTTTTAGGTTAATCAGAAACGAGTGCTGGTCAGGCGCAATGCGCGTCTCCTGACGTGCCAACCCCGTTCTCTTAACGATGTGCGCTCGAACCATACCCCAGTTAATATGTTGATGGACGAGGGTGCTGTGATCCGATCGACGGACCTCATCAGGTTGAAAGTCATATGTCTCCGTCAAAGAGGCAATCCCATCCAAGTTAACTAGTCACAACGAGTTATAGATGAATCTTGGGTTGCCAAACAATCCGCGATCAACCCACGGTTGGTCGATGATGGCACTTTCATGAAAAAACGGCATGGCGGTGAAAGCGCGTTATCGAGCAGCCGTCTACCTACTATCGGACGACGCGCTGGCGGCAGATCGGCACTAGACTGCGGAATACCCTCTTACAGTCCGGCGGCATCATATCTTGAAGTGCAATCATGGAGGTGTACTACGATGCCAGCTTTCACGGACTTTATCGCAGAATGTGACCGCGGCCCGCGTTTGAACAAACTCGCCGGATTCTTTGTGGAGACCGCGGCCGGCAAGGGTGGAATGCCTATTCGCAAACCCGCCGTCGATACGCGGCTTTTGCCATATGACACACTTCTCCATCGCTTCGTCGAACTACACTCACGCCGCCAGGGTTTCTTCGACCAACACTATCACAGCAGTATTCCGTACCGCCTGGAGGAGGAATGCCGCATGGCACATGCGCTCCTGCGATACAGCCAACTGAACACGAATGATGTGTTGCTCTACAGTCTTGGCACTGCGGAAGGCACGATGGCGCGTACGCTGTCTGAGCTGAGCCGGGGGAATATCCGATCCTTGTCTTGCAGCCCGAACGAGGAGAACTACAAGTGCTTTATGGCTTTTGGTGAGCCCACTTACGCCAGCTTTTTCCTCGGTCCCTTTCATCGGTTGACCAAGGAGCACCTCCGTTCCGACAAAAAGCTTGAACCGTTTTCGGAAGGGTTCGACTTCATCCTGGAAGACACCACGTTTCAGATGTACTCACCCAATCGGCAAAAGCAGATCGAGTTTGTCGCTCAACATCTCAAGGCTGACGGCATCCTCTTGCTCTTGGAGAAGTTCCGGGCCGTTGATCCCGGAGACTACCAGGGACGTGAATCTCAAAAGGATTTTGGCTTCAAGACCCATTACTTCGGCTCCAAGGAGATAGCGAGGAAGACGAAGCTCGTGCTCACAACAATGCACGACGGCCAAGTTACCTTGGCAGAGATGGCGAGCGCCATATACGCACAATTTAGCCACTGCATCGTCACATGGAACAGCGGAAACTTCTATGGTCTGGCGGCCAGCAACAGCAGGGAGAATCTTCGGCGTTATCTATCATTGATGGTTTATCCTGCGATACCTCTCGAATACGTCTATGAGCCGGAGCCTTACACCGACCTTGCGAGGTGGGTGAGAACCCGATGATCAGGCCCCCTCGGTTTGAACCCTATCCATCATTCTGATCATAGCAGTCACATGCTTGAGTAGGGAAACAGGCATGCAGTCGATATCCCGCAACGACTCGGCAAGAATATTAGAAAAGTGCATGGACCAGGAGCTTTGGGCAATTTTGGATCGGCATGCTCGTCTATCGACATCTATTCAAGCGTTTCAAACGAAAGTGCCCGCAGCAAGCGAGGCAAGACACATCCTCGCGATAAAAATCCTTGAAGAACAGTTCCTCCTCAAGCAGCTGATTGACATCCGCCCGTCTACAAACCACGGAGCCCAATCGAAATTGATATACCTTAGTCTAATGCTGGCAAAGACCCGAACCTCCATGAATGAAAGTACCATGGCGCGAGTCATGAGATCGGTGGAACGTTTTCTTTAACGGTAACGCTGCGAACCGCCTCGCCTAAGTCTCGTCCACCTTTGCCTGGAGAACTGCAACAGTCTCAAGCAGCGTTGTGACGGAAGCCATAGTTTCTGCAGGAAGATCCTCCAGCAATTTCATTATCCGGAATCTGCGTTCAGCTTCCACTTCCGACTTACCCCACAAGTGAGGTGCCGTGCTGAACAGCATGGAAAGTGGTGATGCGCCGAGGACTTCGCTGAGGTGGATCAGTCGGCTGACGGTCATTTTAGATGAGTTTCGTTCATAGCGTCCGTACACCTGCTCGCTCAGTCCGACGAGTATCGCTATGTCCGCCCTGCTAAGACCTTGTTTTTGACGACAGCGCCGCAGTGCTTCGCCGAGCCTGTCATCCAGTTCTCCAAATGTCGCGATACCGTCGAAACCTGGTCTTCTGTAAACCGGTTTTTCATTGTCGGGATCAGTGGTTTGCACCAGTTCCAATTCCGCGATGTGCTCTTTCAAATCCTTAGTCATTTCCCCCAATCACCAAAACGTTGCGCTGATGTCATACATCACGACGCCGCCCAAATGCTATGCATTTCATTCAAATAGGCGCTATCGATCACGATAGGTTTAGCGGTCGGCATCACCTGTCATTTTCGCAAGTTGAACCAGAACCGGGTGAGTTGACCTGATATGTCCTCCTTCATATCGAAATAATACGGATCGCGCCGCAATGGCCTCTGCATGAATTCAGTGAAGGCGCAGGAACGACCATCTGAGAAGACCCGCGTCACACCGTCGTCGGAGGCCACCGTTCGGCTACCCGAGTATCGCGACGAACGATCGCCGGGCCGGCACGTCGTTTGGCGGCGCATGCACTGGGGCAGTTTCCCGGAGGCTTCATGGCGGACACTGTCACCGGCAATCGGCTGCCAGCCTTCCGGGCACTCTGCGTATCGTTCATATCCGGGCTTACCGGTGCCGGCTCCCTGGCAAATCGGCCACGAGAACCCCGGCCTCTTCATGGCCGTGATCAGTTTCTACATCGGTGGGCGGCAGCTTGCGAGGTCCTGCCAGGACGGGTTGGAAGACGCAGCGCACAAAAGGACTTCACAACCCCAATCGCTGGCTTGCGAGGGCGAAGTAAAACAAAGCGCAAATGGGAGTGCGAGCATTGATGCAAGGATAAATTTCACGGAAAATGTCCCCCTGAAACCTGTTGTTGAAGGGCCTACCGGTCTCGGCGGCTTGGTTGACGGCGTGCATCGGCGAACGGAGGCGTGATCTCGCTTTGGCGCTCGGAAAGCAGGTTGGTGTCGGCAAGTGGTTTGCGTCCGAGCGTCCTGTCCACTGCCTTTTGACGCCACTCCGTCATGTCGAGGACGTACGTTGCCCACATCCCATAACGCGCGCCGATTGCGCGTCGCTGCGTTGCGAAATAGCGAGGGTTGCTTGGAAAGGCTGGGGTCAATCGCGCCAAACCAACCCGCAGCATTTCATCGGCGAGATCCATGTCACCGGCATGACAAATTCCGCTCAGGTCATTGGGGTCGGGAACGGGCACTATTCGACAGGTAACCGCGCTGCTACCAATGCTCCGCTTTAACCAAGCTTTGGCGAGAGCACCGCAAGGCACCGGGGACAGAAATCTGCTATTGTCGTTCGGCTCCGGATCAAAGCCCCATTGCGGCAGCTCGCAACTGTCGATTTGGTTCAATCTTACGAGAATACGCCGGTTGACGAACCACAATGTTCGTCCGTCTACGACTGCCACGCGGCCGGTAATTTTGTAAAGGCCGACCGTTTGGATCTGGACCAAGCCAGTGGGCAAGTCAGCTGATCTGCCGTTGCCCGATCCAAAGATCAAAGCCAAAGCAAGTGCGAGGATCCGGATCATTGGACGCTCCTTGAATCCTTTGTCATCCTGCTGAGGCTCATTGCTGTGTGCTGGAGGCTCCTGAACTGCCGGGCGCCCTGCTCCGCAATAGCATCAGGCATATGCACCGCGAGACAATCGAGCCGCAGGCTGAAGAAAACGCGCTGTGCCCCTGCCAAGCGCCGCCAGTGCCGTGGTGGTCCCCAGGAGGGTTCCGGCAACGATCCCGAAATACTTGGCAGGTGCTGAACAATGATGAATGAATTTATCATTGGCCTCGCACCCTTGGGTCCCCCCACATGCCAAAGCCACCGCGACCAATTTTTTCCGCCTCCGCAAGATCGGGCCGCATCAGAGCGCCATCCGGCTTTTTTGCCAGGCGGAGCGCACCCAACGCATAGCGTCTGGGAAAAAGCGTTATCGCAACTGAGGCGGTTTGCAAGGACGATGAGCCGGAAGCCGACGAGTTCGGCATATAACATCAGGTTGGATGTTATGATGTGATCTCCATTATCTAGATGACGGAGATCGGCAACTCCTTGGCAAAGTAGGGGTCAAGGACCGCGAAGCGGCTTGCAAGCGGGGGAGACCGAGCCGTCCCGCGGCCCCAAGGAGCACGCGACGATTTCCGACGAAGTCGCACACGGTCTTGCAACGATCGCTAGGCCGCATCCCGTCGTGGCACGGTCTGGAGATCATGAAGAAAAGCGACAGATCGTTGTGCCTGAGCCGCGGCCTGGACGATGAAGCGCTTGTCATTCTTCAGCACCGAGAGCCACGACGCGAGATAGCTTGCATGGTCGGGGCGCGGCTCCAGTTCCGGCACCATACCGAGATCGGCGGCGAGGAACGCCGCGCCCAATTCGGCAATCAGTTCTTCGCGCGCGCGCTCCGTGCGATCCTTTGCATATCTGGACAGATCGCGGTTCAGCCGGTGGCTCGCTCCGGCCCAATGCACGCTTTCATGCGCCAGCGTTGCATAATAGCTCTCGACGTCTCGGAACGTCTCGATTGGCGGCATCTGGATAATATCCGGGCCCGGCGCATAGAAAGCCTTGTCGCCGCCGTGACGGACAATTGCACCGGTCTGCGCAAAGAAGACATCCGCATGTGCGATCCTGTCGATCCGTTGCGCAATTCCGCCGTCAGGCACGTCCGCATATCGGTCACCGAGACCGTCGATCTGTTCAACGTTGAAAACGCTGTACGCTTTCAAAAAAGGGATATCGCGCTCGATCTCATTTCCCGCCCCATCGGTCTCGGTTTTGCTGATGCGGTTGGCATAGACGACCATCGAGCTTGTCTCGCCCTTTCGGACGCAGGCTCCGAGTTCCTGCGCCTGACGAAACGTCATCCACGTCGAAGAGGTATAGCCGCGTGCCATCGCTTCAGACCAAAGAAGCAGCACATTGATGCCCGAATACGGCTCGCCATTGTGGCGTAATGGCCGGGACACGCGACCGGCGAGATGTCTGTTGTTCCAGGGCTGCACCCACGGCCGCACGCCCTCGTCCAATGCTGCAATCATCTTATCGGTGATGCGCGTATAGACGTCCACGCGCTGCTCGCTGGTTCTTTTTTCCTTCTTCATCGTCCTGTCCTCACTCTTGCAAACCGCGCCGATCGCGGATCGTCACGGCGGTCGTTGAAGCGGCGGCCGGAGGCGGCGCACCCGCTGAGAGGCAGGATTGAATGTTCGAACCTTGGCGCACGGGCCGAAACGAAGTGGAGGACGGCTTGGCCGTTGCGACCGTCCATCTCCGGCGACGCTAGACCGCTCACCGGGACGAACCGTGATCGGCACATGGCTTTCAAGACAAGAAGAGCCGGCGCTTAAAACGCGCCGGCTTCACCAGGACGAAGGAAGGGGTTTTCGCCTTCGGTTCAATCGAAGGCCGACATCTGCAGCGACGCGGCCTTCTGGTCGATCGATGGAGCCGCTACCGCCGAGCCGGTGCGTTCATAGGGCTTCCAGGCCTCGCCGGTGATGTCCTCATAGGCTGATACGGCGCCTTCGGCAGCCATGCGCAAGACGTGGGCCTGCAGGCCCATGCCGGCGGCGAATTCGCGCTTGCGCTGGGCGCGGCTGTCAAAGCCGACCGGGCCGTCGAGATCTTCGTTGCGGTCGTCGTTGGAGAGCTTCATGGTCAGGTCACGCGCCTCGGTGACCGCGCGGCTGTAGAATTGCCCGGCGCCGTAGGCGGAACCGATGAAGGAGCCGACGATGCGCTGCATATGGATCTGCATGGCCTTTTCGGCGAGGCCCTCCTTCAGCGCTTCGGCGCTGCCGATGAGCTGGTTGCGGTGAAGCTCGCGGATGCCGTCGCTGTCGACGATGGCAAGGCCGAAGCTTTCGCAGATGCGGCTTGCCTGGGGCGCGTCGGGGCACGCAAGGCGGACCATTTCGAGGGTGGTGGCGCGTTGTGCGGCTTGGCGGGCCTTGGAGTAGCGGTTGAGCAATGTCATGATCGATGTCCTTGTGCGTGGTTGAGCGAAGCCCGGGTCTGCCGTTGTCCGGCACTGTCCCTCGGGTGCGGTCGACACGAACCGGGCAAGCGGCTTGGCCCAAGGTCAGGGCGATGCGATCGAGCGGGGTGGGGTTGCGGGGGATGCGGACCGCATCGCGGTCTGCAGCAAACGCGGCCGCGCCTTGCGAAGCGCGCGTCGATCCTGCCGCTGCGCGGCGCGGCACGCGGCCTTTGACCAGGTCGTCGTCCGGTTCAGACCGCAGCACATCCGAGGACTGAGCCGGAAGCTGCTCAACGTCTTTGCCGGTCACCGGACGGCATCGTTCATGTTCGTCGCGGCGCGCGGCCGGTCCGCCGGTCGAGCCTTACGCGCAGGTCGAGATGTCAGTGCGGTTCGGCCGGCTCGTCCTGCACAAAATGCGCTTCCTGCTCTTGGCGATCGCCGCCGCAACGCGTGGGGATGTTCGGAGGACAAATCGGCCCTGCACCAGCATGGACCCGGCTGCAGAACCCGACCATGTCTTGCCTCCCAGGGCTTCTGGGTAGACATTGCGCAAGATGCCGTCAGCCTGGCGTTTTTCGGAATCGGTGAACAGTTCGGGAAAGGCGGTCGCCACCGCCACCCAGGCGCCGGCAGAACAAGGCGGTCGCCGGCAAAATGTTCGACCACGGCCGCGCGGGTTTGCGCCTACTCGCGGCGTCACCGCCACCGACGGATCGATTTCATTAATCAGACCGGTGCGCAACGGCATGGTGGCATATCGGTAGCGCGCAACGCTTCATTCCAATCTTCAGCCCATGGCGCGAGGCGCAACCAGTCGCAGCCGGCTTCATCGGCGATGCCGCGCAGGCGAGTGGCAAAGGTCTCTCCCTGGCTGTTGGCATCGGTGGCGGCGACGATCCGGGCGCAGGGACGCGCGGCGAGCACGCGAACCGCCGCTTCCGTCGTCGGCGACCATCCTCCTCCGGTGCTGAGATAAAGACTACCCTCCCGCAACCCTTCGAAGGCGGCGAGGCTCATTGCGTCGATCGCAGCTTCCGTGACACACAGACGAAGTGCGCTGGGGGAGCCAAACCGGAACAGTACCTTCGAACCCCCGGTCGAGAAGCCACGCCAGTCGGGACCGCGCTCCTCCCAACCGGTGACCACACTTTCATCGTCGACGTGGGCCGCCCACATGCTGCCATATGGGCCTTCCCGCAGCATATTACGACGGATGGCTTCGCGGATGATGGCCTCGGGCAGGCATCGTTCGGCGTGCAGATAGCGCCACGTCATCGACCCCCTCCATGGCTTGCGCCGATTATCCCACCGTTGCGGTATGGAACCGGTGGGCGCTGAATCGCGGGGCGGGCGGTTCCAGACCGGCTCTTTGGATGTGAAACCGACCAAGGAGGCGACACGGTCAAGCGCTGTAACGAAGGACACACCGTCAAGGTGTTCAACGAGACTGAAAACGTCGCCTTTCGCGTCGGACAGCGGATCGAACCAACCCCTCCCCTCATGAATGACGATAATGATTTCCGCCCCGCGCCGGCATTTCACCGCCTTGCGGGTACTCTTCCTCACGTCGACAGCAAAGCCGGCCTGCTCCAGCACGACGGCGCACGAGACGCGGTTCCGCAGTTCTTCCAGTTCTTGTCTCTCCATGCTTCTACCGGCGCTTGCGCGTCCGCCTTTCTTTCCAGATTTTTCTTTTCCCGCAGTTTGCGGCACCGTTTCCGGCGGCCCGCGAAGAGCAAAGGCGGCAAGGGCGCGGCTGACAAGCTGCAGATCTGCATCTTGTGCCAATCGGCCGCTCCAGCCGCGGCGAAGCTTCCCTTGCCGCCTGCCGCTCGCAAGCGGCACCCGAAAAGGAAAATGCCGGCTCAATGAGCCGGCCAGGGATCGAATTCGTAGACGATCTTCAGATCGTCTTCATGGTCGCGTTTTTGGCTCGGAAGGATGCCGAACTCTTCGCCGGGTCTGAAAAGCGTGACCGGAACTATAAGAGTGCGGGCGAGTTGGAAGGCGTGGTGCTGCGCAAGCCAAAGATCGTTATTCCTGCGAGGATCGCGAATACAACGCCAAGACAATGGAGGTTTTGGCCAGCGGCGGAACGCCAGACCTTCTCATCCGCATCGACTCGCTGATTGACACGCGAAGCCGCGCGAGCATTGGTCCAATGCGATTGAAACGAATTTTTCAAAGAGTGTTGAGGCCAAGCAGGCGATCAAGAGCGACCGCTGAGCCGAACCCAATCCAACGGATTCTCGGTTTCCCAACGCCTCTACCAAGTCGGCTTCATGGGCGATGCCAGTGGTATGCCTTGGAGGAGCTCTCACCATGACAAAGGACGTATGGCGACGGTGCCACTTTCATCAAGTTCGGCGAGTTCGGCGATATGCCAAATCTTATTCATCCCGATTCAGCGTTGCTCCGACAGAGGCTCGGACGTTTCTGTGCACCTCGCGGCCGAGCCTTGCCCTTGTGCATAGAGCTCTGTGCAGTATCGTACACAGCCGGAACATTGGCGCCGCGAGACGGTTCTAGGCTTCGTCGGAGATATAAGCCTCTCCTGACAGAGGCTCGTCGCAATTAGCCCACCCCTGGGATTTCCTAGCGGCGGGCCTCACCTTTTTACGAGCCAGTGAGCGGGGACTGGAACAGTGACGACCATTTCAGCTGATATGTTTTCCGCTAGTGGGATTATGTATGCATTAGCCGCCATTGCCGTCATGGTTATGGTTTGGCTATTTTTTATAGTACGGCACCGGATGCGATAATATGCGGGTATGATCGCGTTCCCGCACTCCCTCCTTGGCCAGATTCTACAAAATGCTGTCGGCTTGGTAAACCAACCACCGATCGCACGACAGCGGCAATAGCGTCCATGATGCAATTCATCATTCGTGCTGGCCAGACTCGGATATGTTTCCTGCGTGAAGGCAATGTTGTTCCCCTCAGCAGAGGCTTTGCCTTGGGTCCAGTACCGGCAGACAAGGAACTTCCGCAGCGTCACGTCAGGCCAGACAGGCTCCGCCGCCGGTAATTGCGTTCCGGGACCGCCGGGCTTTGGTTGTGACGCTATAGAGGCACGTACTGGCCGGGACCCGCGTCGTGCCTCACCGATCAATGGAACGTTGCTCTGGTTGGTTGGTTATTGGCATGCTGGTTAGTCCTTCGACCAGCGGAGACTCGGCGTCAACGGTCTCTTCAGTCCATGGTGCCGGGTCTCACATTTCCCGCATTGATGCGTGTGCGGTCATAAACGCAGCGCATCGTTAGCGCCAACTGGAGGCACTTCTGCTCGATCACTCACCTGGTATTATTTCATCAGACCTGCTGCCCGCAGAGCCTTTTCGATCACCATGCCAACAGAACGGCTGCCGTTCTCCTCAACAAGAGGTTTTTGCGGCGCTGGCGCATACGGAACGACTTCCTGGGTCACGGCGTCATCTCGGATAAGCTCCCATGATTGGGCGATATGCCATGTCGATGAAATGCCGACATCCAGCATAAAGGGCCGGGCGGTACCAGCGCTTGTGCGTCCTGTGGCCTTGATTGGAGTGCCGTGTCCCATGCCCCTTATGGAATAGGCTTTAATGACAGCGACACCGTCAGCATTGCGCCATCTGCGCACTGTATGTCCATCGACGGTGGTCGTGGCCGGGTCTCTTTCGATCGCATGCAGGCAATGCCATTGAGCGATAATGGCTTCCATGTTCATCGGATCCACTGTCATGTCAGCTGTTCCATGCCAGATGGAAAGGGACGGCCAGGGCCCTTTGTAATCGGACGCACGGCGAACGAGATCTGCAAGTACCTCACTCTTCTGCAGGCCGTGTCCGCGCATTCGATCGAACGCTTCAGGGATGTTTGTGGCCGTGGCATACGGGAGGCCAGCGATGATTGCACCGCCTTTGAACAGCTCAGGGTATGTTGCCAACATTGCGCCGGTCATTGCGCCGCCGGCCGATAGGCCGGTTATGAAGGTTCTCGTTCGGTCCAGAGAATGCCTTCTCAACATGGTTGACACCATCTGGCTGATCGACAGGCTCTCTCCATGCCCGCGCGTGGTGTCCGCGGTGGCAAACCAGTTAAAACACAGGTTCGGGTTGTTGGAGCGCTGCTGTTCGGGATAGAGCACGGCGAATCCGTGCTTTTTGGCAAGTTGAGACCATCCGGAGCCGATGTCGTATTCCGCTGCCGTCTGCGTGCAGCCGTGCAGCACGACCACCAAAGGCGCATCGGCCGGCAAGCCGCCCGGAAGGTATAGCCAAGCACGAAGGTTGCCGGGATTGGAGCCAAAATCCTGGAGTGGATTGAGAACGGCATTGGTAGCCGTGTTCGACGGGTCGGCAAATGTATTTCTGGCGTTGAGTCGTTTTATCGTGTCGGCAATGTTCCGCATCGTGTTAGCTTTCAGACAACATCCACAGTTCCCCTCGCAAAAGAGATAATGCTGCAACTGCGAAATCGTTGCTGCACTGCATAAATTAAACTTTTAATGAACAACCGCAAGCTGTTGACGACCCAGACAACGCCATCATTAGCGCTATCATACACATTGCCGTTTTTGGCCCAATTTAATGCCACTGGAAACAGGCAAATTGCAGCTTGGCGATCCAAATTCTGAACCCCGGCCGTGGTGAATCGTCTCCTCCCCGCCCCCCGCGGCCTGTAACTCCCGGCATCCCCTCCCCGGACGGGAGCGAGAAAAGCTAGAGTCTTTGGTAACCGCACGGGAGTTCGGCATAGTTCCTGCCTGGATATATACTGTTCCTACTTATCCATTGTTAGCTGCTCTGACGGGTCCGGCGCACCTAAAGACCGCGCATGTCCGCACCCTCCACACGATTTACGTATTCGATTTTTCGTGTTGAGTGTGATCAACGACGCCCTCTCGGAGAGCCTCGAGGGGCTTAGAGAGCGCAAAAGCGCTCCCTTTGTTTGCGATCGCATTTTAAGCCATCGGACGGTAATCTCGGGCTCGCTCCCGCTCCCGCACCAGTTCTTCTTCGGTGAAATCAGCGCTGGTTTCGTCAAAGCCCTGCCAACCTTCCTCTCGATACATGGCGCGTCGTGTATTGAGATCCACGGGAGCACTGGCATCGATGACGGAACGGGCAATATCGACCTGGTCATCGTCCACTCGGGCAGACACCAACGTGCCGCCGCGCCGGACGCCTTCTGCATAAACGTGAGCGTCGTTTTCATCTACGCCTGCCTTCGTCATGGAGCCGATGATGCCGCCGGCAGCACCGCCGGCGACAGCGCCAGCAAGCGCTCCGGTCGCGGTAGCGACAAGCCAGCCCGCGGCAACAACGGGACCGACACCCGGGATGGCCAACATGCCAAGGCCCGCCAGGAGCCCGCCTGCGCCGCCGACGACGGCGCCGACACCGGCCCCGGTTGCAGCACCCTCGCCTGCGTTGGATTCATCAGTTGTGCCACTGCGGCTGACGATGCTGATATTGGACGATGAAATCCCTGCGTCCTCAAGCGCGTTGACAGCGGTTTTGGCATCTTCGTGATTGTCGTATAGTCCTGTGACAGTTTGCATAGTTCCTCCTGGTTAGTGCTTGCTGAAAAAGTTATTTGGCGGCTTCGACAATGTTGCCTTGGAAATCGAGTTTTACCTCGACAGACTTGCCGTCTTTCATCGCCGTGCCAGTCCAAATGCCATCTTCACCCTTCACCAAAGGGCCGACATCAGAATAGCCCCTGGCCTCGATGCGTTCCTTGGCCTGGCCCTCGGTGAAACTGTTGGCCCCTGCAACTGGGGCTGCCGGATTTTTTGTGTCTGGAGTCGCGACCGCAGGCGTTTGCGTATCAGTTGCAGGCTTTGCTGCATCCTGGGCATGCGCCGCAGACAGGATCGACAGAGCGCCGAGCGCAATTGCTATACGTTTCATGGTGCCTCCTTATGTGACCGATGATCGATCAGTGGAGTGACAACCCCCCGCTACTGCCAATGTTCCCGTAGGATGCGCGGATCGCTCCGAATTTATTTTCATGCGTGCATGGAACCAAGGATGCAGTTCGAAAAGTTCTCCACGGCGATCAGCGGAGCCAACGCCACACTGCTTTCAAACCAAACCCGCTAACATCTCGGAACTATCCACTCATTTTACCGTTTCGGGATCGCACCGGTCCATTCCAAACCCACTGAGATGAAAAGCAGTCTTCAATGCGCCTCTTCACCTGCGACAATTGCAAAAATGTTGTCTTTTTTGATAGTCGCCAATGCGTTCAATGCAAATGCAGGCTGGTCTACGAACCTGTGAGTATGAAAATGTGCGCCATCCGCTCAGAGGCTGACGGTTCGTGGCGATTTGTGACAGGCGAAAGGTCGGAAGTGCGCATGTGCGCAAACGCAACCTTTGACGTTTGCAATTGGCTAGTCGAACCCTCTGAGAACCGGGATTTCTGCCTGTCTTGCCGTCATAATCGCCTTGTGCCGTCTGTCCAGACTTCGGAGGGCCTAAACCATTGGCGAAAAATCAGTCGGGCGCAGCAGCACCTCTTCTATTCCATTTTGCGCTGGAATCTTCCCCACCCCGATCGCACTGAGGATCCCACTGGCGGGCTGGTTTTCGATTTCCTCGAAGATCAACGTCTTCCCAGTGGAATGCTTGTGCCCGCAATGAGTGGCCACGATGAAGGGCTGATCACCATTCGTGCCGCCGAGGCTGATGATGCAACGCGTGAGGAGGCGAGGCAATCGGTGTATGAACTGTACCGGACGCTGCTTGGTCACCTTCGTCACGAAAGCGGTCATTTCCTATGGAACAAACTTGTCCGCGACGGCAATGAGCTGGAGAACTACCGCTCGGTGTTTGGCGATGAGCGGGCAAATTATGAACAAGCTCTCCAGCACTATTATGCCAATGGTCCCCTGCCGGGATGGCAGGAAAGCTTCGTCTCGGCTTACGCAAGCTCCCATTCGTGGGAGGACTTTGCCGAGTGTTTCGCCCACTATACCCATATCGTTGACAGCCTTGAGACCGCACGCGAATTTGGCATCGCAGCAAGACCGCCGAAGCATCTGGCGATGGCAGCATCAATCGAATTTGATCCTTATCAGGCCGATAGCGCCGAACAGCTTGTGCGCACCTGGGTCCCCCTTAGTATCGCAATCAATTCCATCCAGCGCAGCATGGGTCAATCCGATTCGTATCCATTCGTCTTGTCCTCGCCGGTTATCGTCAAACTCGAATACCTGCATCGCCTTGTTCAGACGTTCCAAGAGCAACCACGATCCAGCAAAACGAAAAATTCCGATACACTTTGCTCACCCCTTTGATGCGCACGGGGCGGCTGGCCAAGATCCTTTCGGTCACTCAAGCGGGTGAGGACACCCTGGATCAGTTGCAAGTTAGCTGAGGATGTTTCGCGGCAAGTATCTGGGGCGGCGGTGATCGTCCTGACGTCGACGTTCAGGACGATCGCTCCGTGAAGGATTGAGGGATAGCAGCCACTTGTCAAATCCAAGCCTGCGAACGAAAAGGCTGGCGATCCAACCGATTGGCGTTTCATGACGCATCCTTTTCTTCCGGAACAAATCCTTCCTTTCAGGGTTGCATTTTTGACATCGTATCAAATGGAGAATTCGAAATGGAAAATGCCGGAATTGGTTGGATTGCCGCGGTCATCATAGGTGGCTTGGCAGGCTGGCTTGCTGAGATGTTTATGAAAAGCAACACAGGCCTGATCATGAACGTCATTTTGGGAATCGTCGGGGCCATCTTAGCCAACGCGTTGCTTTCGTTTTTTGGCGTTATCCTGACGGGCTGGCTCGGCTATCTGCTCGCCGGATTTATCGGAGCATGCATTCTCATCGCAGTAGGTCGGATGTTGCGAGGAACCAAGGCCGTATGAGACTACGAACGGCCGCTGCCTACAGAAGCCCAACAAGGCGGCACTGAGATCCCGCCTCGTTGCTGTTTTGCTGTTCGGCTCGGACGATTAACCTACGCTCAATTGATCGGCCGACATTTTGCCCGACTTGTTATCACGCACCATCTCGTAGCTAATCTTCTGTCCGTCGTTCAGACTGCGCATACCGGCGCGCTCGACGGCAGAAATATGGACGAAGACGTCAGCGCCGCCGTCATCAGGCTGGATAAAACCGAAACCCTTGGTTGCGTTGAACCATTTCACAGTACCTGTTGCCACGATATCCTCCGGGTAGCATATTGAACCGTATCGTTATCGTTCGAGGCATCCTCTATCAAGTCTTTGCGCCGGATAAGTACGATCTTGCGTTCCCATCTCTCCTTTAAAGCCGCAATGTATGCACTTTGATCGTATCGATGTGCCATAGGGTACAGAGAAATCTCGCGCCCGCATTGGCTGTGGCATAGAGCGCGGATCGGGAGCAAAACTGCGCGATGGAATTCGTCTCCGCGTCCGTGCGGAAGGGAAGCGCTGATCGCCAACACAATCTGATTTCGCGACCGACGAAACGGGGTTGGCAACCACGTCCGTCTCTTGTTTTGCAGGTCCACTCTTTGAGCAGGCTTTGCTGCTGCGCTTTTCAAGATTTTGGCTGACCCGGAACGTCGGGTGGCACCGATGGCGTTCGCACACACCAAATCCCCGAAATGCTAAGCTGATTGATGACTTCCATTAGCGATACCAGTAACTTAAAAAGCGTTTTGAATGTCGATGTTAAACTCGGTGACTGGCGTTTGAAGGCAATCCAGGGCAAGTCCACCTTTGCCGTTTGCGAAAATGAACCAGTCCGCAAGAAAGTGCCCGTAACCGCCTGACAATCCTGGGTATTGCCAACCTTCATAGGGGCACATTCCTGCCCTTTTCCGCAGATTATCTTCCTATGAATGCCGCCGAAAACGGAGTGCTCATCAGTCAGGTGCAGTTTCACCGAGGGTATCGGCGACCACTGCGCCTCGCTCACCCATGGGAAGCGGCTTTCCTGTGGTACTGTCGATTGAAGTCTGATGCTCCAATTCGGCGTTCAGTTCTGCGCCAAGGATGAGGATGATTAACGAAATCCATGTCCACA